>JBAXUN010000003.1:0-40588 GCA_037129655.1 Actinomycetes bacterium | reverse complement strand
TGGTGCGGCTGGCTCGGATGGCACCGGTCCGGCGTACTTCAACAGCGGAATAGCAACCGCGTACACCGCCAGCGACACTCACACCCTGGCTCAACTCAGCCTGCCTGCGGGTACCTACTCGCTTTTCACAAGTGTCTTCGTTACCGGCGGAACCACCTCGTCAACCGTCGCAACACTCAACTGCACACTTTCGCCTGGTTCTGGCGCGGCGAGGCTCACGCCATCGTGGCCATCGATTAAGGAACCCGAGACGAATCTGCGCGACGATGTTGTGGGTATGCCACCGGCACTTATCTCGGTGACGTCAACGTCGAACGTGACCGTTCAGGTCATCTGTGCCTCAGTGAGTAGCACGGGATTCACAATGACCGGAAATGTCTTAGCCACTCGCGTTACAACCGCGTCCGTTAGCTAGCCGACTACGTTCTGTGCGACCGGCAGCCTGGGGCGACCAACGAGATCTAGACCACGTTGTGCCTCGTCAGGCTGCCGAGTCGTACGGATACACCTAACCTTTAGGTATGACCACAGCCACGCACCTTGTTCCGGGACATCCGGTCATTGTGCGCACCGTCGTTCTTCCTGACGACGTCGCGGAGATGTCTTTGCTCTCCATGCTGCCAAAGTCATCCTCGGTCATGACATGGGTGCACGATGCACCAAACGCAGATACAGGTCTGATCGGCTGGGGCGAGTCAGCTCGCTGCGAGGTTTCGGGACGTGAACGATTCTCCCGAGCGCAACGCTGGTGGGTTGACTGGTTGGCCGACGCGGATGTTGAAGACGCCGTTCGGCTACCTGGGTCAGGTCCGATAGCGTTCGCGAGTTTCGCATTCGACCCAAATCCGGGTTCGTCGGTCGTTATCGTGCCGGCAACAATCATTGGACGTCGTAACGGCGTCACCTGGATCACTGTCACTGCAGAAAACTCACGCGACGTCCGCCGCATGATCGATGAGACGATCACGAGCCTTC
Source organism: Actinomycetes bacterium (assembly GCA_037129655.1). Lineage (GTDB taxonomy): Bacteria > Actinomycetota > Actinomycetes > S36-B12 > CAIYMF01 > Longivirga. The sequence goes on along the minus strand of JBAXUN010000003.1, from coordinate 39,613 downwards.
GTCAACCTTCCAGCGTCCCGGCCGCGCCGCAGGATCTTGCCTACTCCGACGGCTCGCAGTCCATTAGCGCATGGCGGCACGCAGTCACTGAGTCCGTGCGACGTATTGATGACGGCGAACTCGACAAGGTAGTCCTCGCCCGCGATGTGGTTGCGACAAGTAAGACGGCAATCGATTCTCGTTACGTTCTTCGCCAGTTGGCCAGCCGCTACCCAACCTGCTGGACGTTCAGCGTTGATGGCCTCATCGGCGCTACACCCGAGATGCTGGTTCGACGTGTCGGAGACACCGTTACCTCACGTGTGCTCGCCGGAACTGTTCGGCGAAGCGCAGATGCTACCTCTGATGCATCTTTAGCCGAGTCACTTCTCGATTCGGCCAAAGACCATGCTGAACACGCATATGCCGTGCAGTCAGTGGCACATGCACTTTCGGCACACTGCACCGACCTCGACGTGCCAGCAAGTCCACGACTGTTGCGATTGGCAAACGTTCAGCATCTGGTAACGGATGTAACAGGTGTGTTGGCAGACGGGGCGGCTGTTCTTGGCCTCGCTGCATCGCTGCACCCCACCGCCGCAGTGTGCGGCACACCAACTGAACGAGCACTCGGGCTCATTCGCGAGCTCGAGGGTATGGATCGCGGACGTTACGCCGGGCCAGTTGGTTGGATGGACGCACGCGGAGATGGTGAATTCGGCATCGCACTTCGATGCGCGAAGATCGAAAACGACCACCAACTAAGACTTTTCGCCGGATGTGGTCTGGTCTCCGGATCCACAGCTGATGCGGAACTAGCTGAATCAGCAGCCAAGCTCGTGCCCATGCGTGATGCGCTGGAAACGCCCTAGTTCAACGTTTGTTAGACATCAAGGCAATGTGGCATCGAGACTGCCAGCGCCACGAACCGGCTCAGCCTTCTTCACTAATTGCCTGAGCAACCTCGGCGCTGATGGAACGCAGCAAAGCTGACTCGGCATCGCGATCACCAACCTTGGCAATGATCACGCGGATACTTCCCGCCACCGCAGCATCGTCGAGTGCTGCAACCAGTTCAGTCACATCGGTTACCACCGCAACCCCATCGACAACCGCTGCCTTGGCCACCGTCGCTAGGTCAAGACCGAGCGGCGTGCCGAACACGCGCTCGAAGTGTTCGCTTCCAGCCTGCTCCAATTGCGAGAAGATTCCACCACCGTCGTTATCAATGACAACGATCACGAGATCCGGTCGAGGTTCATCGTCACCAACGACCAGGCCATTGTGATCGTGCAGGAAGGTCAGATCACCAATGAGCGCATAGGCCACACCACCGGTGAGAGTGACGATATCCGCCTCACCTGATTCGTCAATGTGCACCGTTTGGCGTGGTGTTTGATGCGCGAGCGCAGCACCCCAGGCTGTTGATATGAGCCCATCAATTCCCGACGTGCCACGATTTCCAATCACGGCTGGAGATTCAGAGTTCGGCCGAATTCGGGCGAAGGACTCCAGATAACGGACCGGCCATGAAGAACCGGCCAGCAGCAATGTCGATGCATCAAGAACATCCCACAGTGTCCGGGCCACATCAGGGCCCGTTAACCCAGGTGCATTGTCCAGATGCTTAGAAATGATTGCCGCCGCTCGCACATCTGCGGCCAACCAACTGTCGAGCCACGTGTCGTCGTACTCGTCGTACTCCATCGGCGGTTCGGGGACGACTGAAACGAATACAGTCGCATTTCGCGTTGGATCCGGACGTCGGACAGCATCGCGCCCATCAGCAACAAGGACGAGCGGCGCTTCACGAATTAGTCGAAGAATCGAGCGCGATAGGCCCGGGGCACCAACGCAAATGACAATGTCAGGCTGGTGCTCTTCCGCGAAGGTTGCGTCTGCCAACAGGATCGGTCCATGTGCAACGGCGGTATCACCACTTCGCGCATTTCCACTTGGTTCGCTGATTAAAGGCCAGCCACATGCTTGCGCCAACGCGATGGCTGAGTCACTGGCTTCAATGTCCGCAACATCACCAACGATGACAACCCCGCGGGCTGGGACGATCCGTGAACGATCCGCATCCGGACCAGCAAGTAGGGCGAGGATTTCATCGAGTGGTTGTGCCGCAGCCATCCCGAGACGGGCATCGGCAGCAATTGGTAGACGCTCGTTCGGATCAGAACCCGGCGCAGCCAGACCAAGTGATTCAATCCAGTCGTCGTCCCCCGTGGGGACGAGCGGATCGCGGAACGGCATATTGAGATGTACGGGACCAGAATTTGCGGCTTCAGTACTAACAGCGACTGCGCGGGCAACCACTGAACGCCAGTAGCGCACCTGACCTTCACGCAGCTCGGCAACGCCAAGATCATGCGACCAACGAACAATGCGGTCAAAGAATCGCGACTGATCGATCGTCTGGCTCGCACCTGTGTCGCGTAACTCCGGTGGACGATCCGCAGTTACAGCGATCACTGGAACACCTGAATAACTTGCCTCAACCATCGCTGGCGCTAGGTTGGCGACGGCTGTTCCACTCGTGGTGACAACAGCCACCGGATCACCCGAGACCTTGGCCAATCCAAGCGCCAAGAATGCGGCGCTACGTTCGTCGACGCGAACATGTAGGCGCAGTTCGCCGCGCGCATCAGCCGCCGCGATCGCCATGGCTAATGACGCACTGCGGCTCCCTGGCGCTAGCACGATTTCACTCACCCCGGCAGCAACGAGTTCATCAACGATCACACGTGCCATCGCAGTTGATGGATTCATCACGACGACACCGACTCCTCGAGGTAGTTGCGCACACGCATGAGCCGATCGTTCCACCACGTGACCCGGTCCGCGGCCAGAGCAACTCGCGCGTCGGCAAGAGACAGCGGATCTGGGGTTAATCGCATGTAGGACAGTCTGCCGTGTTGCGGGGTTAGCGTCTCTTCGGTGAGGTCCTTAGCCAGCAGTCGTCCAGTTCCCATGCCACAGGCAAGCGGTTCATCGGGAAGTGAGGTTGCCAGGGCCAGAGCTGCTGCTAGGCCAATGGAAGTGTCCATTGACCCACTTACCGTGATGGGCAGAGCCACCCGCTGCGCAATCGCTAGGCACGTGCGAACACCGCCAAGCGGGATCGCCTTCAAGATCAGGACATCGGCTGCGTCGCGGATCTGCGTAACGAGTTCATCATCAAGTGCGCCGGCAAGACGCAGACCCTCGTCAACAGCGAGCCCAACCGACACCCTCGACTTAACGATCGCCATCTCTTCAAGGGTGCGACATGGCTGCTCAACATACTCAAGGCCGTCAGCTAAATCATTGAGAATCTCGATCCGATCGACCGCTTCGTCAACCGTCCAAAGTCCATTGACATCGATACGAATCCTGGCCGATTCGGCACCGCATTCGTCCAAGGCAGCGCGCACCGCAGCAATCCTGGCCACGTCATCAGTGAAGTGCTGATTGGGTTCGCCCACCTTAACTTTGACGAACTCGCATCCGTCCAACAGCACCGCATCGCGCGTCATAATCGCAGCTTCACTCGGGCCAACAGCCGGAATGATTGCGTTGACGCCAACGCTGTCTCGGATCGGCGTTGGCCAATCACCGGCAGCTGCTTCAAACGCGGCATGCAACCAACGGGCCGCAACCTGATCGTCGTACTCCGGGAACGGCGCCCACTCGCCCCAATTTCGGCCAATCCGAAGGAGCACTCCCTCGCGCTGCGTAACCCCACGAAACCGTCGATTCAGCGGCACCACAAACGGGATCGCTTCATCGAAATGGAAGGTGGTAGCCACGGACGATGACGGCATTTCGCTATGGGCGCTTAGGGAATTTTTCGAACTCCGGGCGACGCTTTTCCCTGTAGGCGTCACGTCCCTCTTGAGCTTCCTCGGTCATGTAGAACAGCAGCGTCGCGTCACCAGCCAATTGCTGAATACCAGCGAGCCCGTCGTCGGCGGCATTGAGCGACGCCTTCAACATCCGAAGAGCCAGCGGGGATTCAGCAAGCATCTCCTTGGCCCACTGAACGGTTTCGCGCTCGAGATCCTCGAGAGGAACGACCGAGTTCACCAAGCCCCAGTCAAGTGCCTGCTCGGCACCATACTGACGACATAGGAACCAGATTTCCCGCGCTCGCTTCTGACCGATCTGACGGGCCAGTAGGCCCGAGCCATAGCCACCGTCGAAGGATCCGACCTTCGGCCCAGTCTGACCGAAACGCGCGTTGTCCGCAGCGATCGTTAGATCGCACACGATGTGCAGAACGTGACCGCCGCCGATTGCGTACCCGGCAACCATCGCAATAATCGGTTTGGGGGTGCGACGGATCTGCACCTGAAGATCGAGCACGTTGAGGCGACCAATCCCACGGCGGGCCATCTCATCGTTGCCGATATAACCGTCATCACCACGGATGCGCTGGTCGCCGCCACTGCAGAAAGCGGCGTCCCCCTGACCAGTCAGGATGATGACGCCCACCTGATCGTCATCGCGAGCGAGATTGAAGGCGGTTTGCAATTCAAAGAGCGTCTGCGGACGAAAAGCGTTGCGAACTTCAGGACGATTGATGGTGATCTTGGCAATCCCGGCGTCGTCACCGCTGGATACCTCGTACCGAATATCGGTGAACTCACCTTGGGGTTCCCACACAGCACCGGGCGCGATACTCGAATGTGCGGGATCCGCCGCAGCCGGCGATTCCGCTGCGATCACGGGTGGGAGTTGGTAGCGAGTGCGCGAGTCCATCATCGTCCTTGTCCGTTGCGGGTTTCCTCGCACACGCTTGCCGGTAACCCCGACACAGCATCATAGCGTGGAACGTGCAATCCCAGCCTAGGGTGAGACCTGTGATGGAGCATCGCGAGGATCAATCAACTGGTCAAGTACGGCCCGTTAAGCTGCTTGAAATCCCCAGCGGCACCGCCGGTATCGGCGTGCTGCTCGGTGAGTTGGCGGACGCTCTGGCAGGGGTTGGTTCGGCCCTGGCGCTTGTTCCAGCAGGCGATGACGACTACGCGCAACGCATTCGCAGTGCAGTTGGCTTTAGTCGCGATTCATCTGCCCCGACGGTCGATTCTGATATCGCACTCGTTTTATCCACCAGTGGTTCCCTTGGCCACCCCAAGGGGGTCCTACTCCCAGCCACAGCACTGCTAGCTGGTGCACATGCCGCACATGAGTTTCTCGACGGTCCCGGCAGTTGGCTCTTGGCTGTACCCGTGACGTCGGTGGCCGGGGTGCAGGTCTTGGTCCGTTCCCTGATTGCCCAGACCGAGCCTGTCACACTGGCGTCGATCGGCGGGGCCAGTGCATTTGACCCAGCCGAATTCGCAAAGAAAACCTGGGCTTTGGACCCGTCGCTACCGGCCTACTGCTCACTGGTTCCAACACAGGTCGCTCGGATTCTCGAGCACCCCGAGGCTACGTCCGCTCTCCAGGGCTTTGACGCAGTGCTGATCGGTGGCGCGCGACTACCCGAGAGCGTGGCTGCCCAACTAGATGACGCCTACGTTCAGTGGTACTCGACGTACGGCATGACGGAGACGTCAGGCGGGCTGTTCTACAACGGCAGTGCCCTCGGTGGAGCACATGCCCGCCTCATCGACACCGACGCAACAGGAACCGGGCGCATCGTCCTTGAAGGGCCGATGATTGCGCGGGGCTACCTGGCCGATCGGTCAGCATCGGACGCGGCGTTCATCGATGGGGCACACGTGACATCGGATCTTGGTCGCATCGCTGACGGACGACTCGAAGTGATCGGCCGCATCGACGATGTCGTGCAGGTTGGTGGGGTAAACGTTGCCCTCGCTGCGATCGAAGAGATCCTCCAACGCCACTGCAAAGATGCCGCAGTTCTAGCCGAACCTGACGACGCTTGGGGCAGTGCAATCACAGCGTATGTCAGTCAACCGATTCGATCCGAAGCCGAGTTTCTCGACGAGGTTGAGCGCATCCTCGGCCGGGCTGCTAGACCACGAACCGTCATGGCAGTTGCTTCAATCCCCTACTCTCCAAATGGAAAGCCGGATCGCGATGCACTGCGGCGATCCATCAACACGTGACAGGTCCTACTCGATGCATGATGCGCCAGTGCGTCTACAACCATGACCTGAAACACTGAGACATCATGGCGAGTTTGAATCAGTGGATCGAGGGTGCCCGACCGCGCACACTGCCGGCGGCTATCGCACCCGTCCTCATCGGAACAACTATCGCCTACGTCGAACTTCACGCCAGCAGTGCCGGGCTCACCTGGTCTACTTTCGCGGCTAGGGCGATGCTTGCGCTCCTAGTTGCCCTCGCCCTTCAGATCGGCGTGAACTACTCGAACGACTACAGCGATGGAATCCGGGGAACAGATGAGGTCCGGGTTGGCCCCGTGCGACTCGTTGGTCAAAAACTCGCCAGCCCGGCGTCGGTCAAACTCGCAGCCTTTGGCTGCTTTGGTATCGCCGCCCTGGGCGGCCTTGTCCTGGTGGCCCTGACGGACAAATGGTGGCTGATTCTCGTCGGTCTGACAGCGATCGTTGCCGCTTGGTTCTACACCGGTGGCAAGCATCCGTACGGCTACGCAGGACTCGGTGAACTGTTCGTCTTCGTTTTCTTCGGGCTAGTAGCAGTCATGGGTTCGACGTACGTCCAGACGCTTACGCTTTCTGCACTCGCTGTTATCGGCGGGATCGCAAGTGGCCTTCTCTCAGTCGCGATTTTGATCGTTAACAACCTGCGCGACATTCCAACCGATCGACTGTCAGGTAAACGCACCCTCGCCGTCCGCATTGGCGACAACGCCACGCGAAACCTTTACTCGCTCTCGCTGCTCGCGCCGTTTGTTCTGGCGATTTCCATCGCCCTCATGGGGCACGTGGCCGCACTCCTTGCCTTAGCCGCGATACCCCTTGCACTTACGCCACTTCGCATCGTGCGCTCCGGGAGTAACGGCCGCGATCTGATCCCTGCCTTGGCCGGCACCGGCAAGTTGCTACTTGCCTACGCGGTACTACTCAGCCTTGGGCTCGTGCTCTCCGGCTGATTCACTGGCGGCTCCGGGGCGTTCCCCACCGAGGAATCCGTCGTCACCATCCTCAGCCCTCGACGATGCATCAATCCGGTCGTTCATCTTTCCAAACAACGACGAGATGCCGCCAACGGCCTGCTCACGACGACGATTCAGCACGAAGATCGAGGCAACGCCTGAAATCAGGAAGGCGAAAACGATGAGCCACACGTCACGTAAACCGACGAGGTACAGAACTATAAGAACCACAATGAAAATGGCGAGTCGCCACGTCGTGTAGAGCAAGACGGGATGCTGATCGCGCACCGGCGTCTCGGACGTCGGATCTTCCGCGGCAGGCACTGTGGGTTCGTCTGATGAACTCATAGGTCAACCGTACGTGCAGTCGGAGGCACGGCGTTAACCGGCCGCTGCGCTCGGCCCAGAGCCTGGTTCGTCCTGCGTAGGGTCGGACGAACGATCACGCTTGCGCTTCATCTTCTGCGACCACGTTTGATCTCCGAGTTGGCGCAGGAAATCGGGATCGTCATCTGGTGCAGTCGGGGCGGATCGACCAGATAGAAACCCACCAGCTGAACCAGCTGACCGCTCTCGGCCAAGGAACAACCACGCCACACCGCCTAGCCCAGGCAGTAGCACGATCACCAGAATCCAGACCGCCTTGGGAAGTGACCTCGCTGAACGGGCAGGTGTCTGGACGCAGTCGATAAGCGCGTACAGCCCAACGACAAACATCGCAACGTAGATGATATATCTCATCGCTTGCCACCCCCCGTACCTAGAGAGTACGTCGGAAATGACCTCGGTGCCGGATTACACCCCTGCGTAAGAATGCAGACCAGTGATGACAAGGTTCACACCGAAGTAGTTAAACAAGAAACAGCCGAATGCGATCAGCGCGATGACGGAGGCCTTGCGACCCTTCCATCCGGCTGTGGCGCGTGCGTGCAGATACGCGGCATAGGCGACCCAGGTAATGAACGCCCACGTCTCCTTCGGGTCCCAGCCCCAGTAACGACCCCAAGCACTCTCTGCCCAAATGGCACCTGCCACGACGGCAAACGTCCACAGCGGGAACATGAAAGCGTGAATCCGGTATGCCATCGCATCAAGTGAAGCTGCCGGAGGAAGTCTACGTGCCAGCCAGTTCAGCATGTATGGCTTCCCAGCAATGGCTCGGCGCTCACCTGAATCTGCGACGAGGAACAACATCGTCACCGCGGCTCCAACGCAGAAGGCGCCACCACAAATGACTGCAGCGGAAACGTGGATAACGAGCCAGTAGGACTTCAGCGCGGGCACAAGTTGTTCGGCGTCGGTGTACAACACCGAGACTGCCAGACCAAGGGTCAGCAGCACGGGTACGACGACGAAGATGCCAAGCCAGCGGATGTCCCGCTTGAGAGACAAGACAAGAAAGGCCAGGGAAACAGCAAATGCCGAAGTAACCGAGAACTCGTACATGTTGCCCCATGGCACGCGACCGACGGACAGACCGCGCAGCAGAACCCCGACACCAAGCAGGACTGTCGCCAACCATGTGATGGACATCGCGATGTTCGCCGATCGACGCCCTGGAGCCAGCGCACCATCGTTCGGCCCACCGACTGCCGTCTCGACCCGCGTAGCGACGGCAACCCCACCGGACTGTTGCTCCGCCGATGCCGCGACAGCTGGCACCAAGTCGCGACCGCGGGTCGCGGCCATTGCGACCGCGAAAGTGATCATGGCAATCGTGTACGTGACCATCGCCGCGTACACAAAGCGGTTACTGAACTCCGCCAACGTCACATTCACCATCGCGCTGTCCTCCTACTGCCTTGCAACCAGAGTCGGTCGGTCGGCCAATTCTTTTGCAAGTGCCTCGACATCGTCAGAGACCGATGCATGCTCAGATCGGGTCATACCGGCAACCTCTATAACGGTATCTCCTCCTGGCGAAGTCGACACCTTGACCCATACTCTGCGACGGCGAACGAGCAGGGACAGGGCCAGCCCGGTGATCGCGGCGATCGCGCTAGCCAGCGCCCAACCCTGGCCTGGATCATGGGCGACGGTGAACGACGACCACAGCTTGAATCCGTCGAAGGTGACCGTTCCATGCCCTTGGGGCAGCGTCCACGATTCACCTGGGCGCATCGCCTTGATGCCCAGACGCTGCATATGAGAGGTGTCGAGTTTGTAGACGGACTGGGGGCGGCCGCTATCAAGACCAAGATCACCAACCCATGCAGACATAAACACCGCAGGGTCGTCAGGCGCAGGGAACGTTGAGTGCGGACCAAGAACCTGATCGACGGCAGCCGTCGGTAGGAAGAATCCTGTGAGGCCGAGTTGCGGAACGGTATCGGGCGCCTTAACTACACCTGTTGAGGTGTAGGCACCGTCCTGCGGCAAGAACACCGCTGTATCGCGAAAGACAATGACCCCCTTGGCATCGCGAACAGTGAAGGTGGGAGCGTAACCGTGGCCAACCAAATAGGTCTTCACCCCACCAACATCTAGTGGATCGTTAACCTCAATTAGTTTGTCGTACGCCGGTGAGCCCGGTTCGTCTTTCACCGTGACTTTTGCAGAGAACTCGCGTGCCGCACCGTCTTGCTGACCACCGCGTTGGTAATCAGCCGTGAACTTATCGAGGGTGAACGAAAACGGCGGCAGGGACGAATCGTCGAACATTCGACCTGGCTGGAAAGAATCGAATTGTGAGCGAGTGTTGGCAAAGGACGAGCCTTCACGAACAATTACCGTTCCACGAAAACCAGCAAGCGCTCCAAGACCAACTGCGGCAAGCAAACACAGTAACGCCATGTGAAATAAGAGATTTCCGGTCTCGCGCGCGTAGCCCTTTTCCGCCGCGACCCAACCCGACTGGCCATCGAACTCTGAGATATCAACCCGCCAACGGCTCTTCCTGAGTACGGACTGAGCGAAACTCAAGACCTCGGCTGGCGATTCACCATCGAACTGTGGAAGAACTTGATAATCGCTCAGTCGGGAAAGATTCTTCGGGGCGGCAGGTGGGCGCGAGCGCAGAATCCGCCAATGCGCAACCATGCGCGGAATCACACAGCCGGCTAACGACACAAACAGCAAGAGATAGATCGCGGCGAACCAAGGCGAGGCAAATACGTCGAACATGCCCAGTTTGTCGAGGAACCGACCGACCGTCGGGCTGTCAATGATGTACTGGTTGACCTTGATCGGATTAGCGCCACGCTGCGGGAATATCGATCCTGGAATCGACGCAAGAGCAAGCAGGAACAGGAGAATCAGCGCTGTACGCATACTGGTCAACGTGCGCCAAGCCCAACGCAACCAGCCGACAATTCCGAACTCTGCTTGGGTAACTTCAACAGGCTGGGTCGAAAGTTGCGTGGTCCCCTCGTCAGTGAGGTCGGTTCGCATGTCCGTCACAGTGCCACCCCGAATCCACTCGCCCATGAGCGCAGGGCAATAGTGGCGCTGTCCCACACCCCAGTCACGAGTAGCACCCCAATCAACACGAGAAGTCCGCCGCCAAGTTTCATCACCATGTCACTGCGCTGACGAACCCACGACATGGCGCCGAGGGCCCGCCGGAACATTAATCCGACAATGACGAACGGTAACCCGAGGCCTAGGCAATAGACGAATGAGAGCAAGGCACCGCGGGCAGCACTTCCCTCGGTAAACGCAAGGGTCTGAACCGCAGCCAGTGTTGGCCCGATGCATGGTGTCCAACCGAGCCCGAACAAAACCCCGAGGGCAGGAGCAGCCCACATCCCCCAGTCCGGAATCCTGTGCAGGCGAAACTCGCGTTGAAGACCGGGCAGAACGCCCATGAAGGCAAGCCCAAGCACAATCACCACGATGCCAAGAATGCGTGCAATCGGCTGCTGATAGCGCACGAGTGCTTCACCGAGCGCACCGAAGAGCAGGCCATAGGCAACGAACACGAGGCTGAACCCGAGGACGAACAGGAGCGACCCCACGAGGACTCGGCTCTTCGTACTGGCCGACGTCGCGACCGTCGTCACGCTGGGGTTGCTGCCCGAGCTACTGGCTGTCGTACCCGCTGACTCACCCGAGAGTTCAGCTCCCGTCAGACCGGTGACAAACGAAAGGTAGCCGGGTACGAGGGGTAGTACGCACGGACTGAGAAACGAAACTGCTCCGGCGGCAAAGGCAATGGGGGCAGCAAGTAGCAGCGAACCTGAGATTACGGTCTCGGCGGAACTCATGGCATTAACCGTGAGACTCACGAATGACTGGCTCAACGATGCCCAACAGCCGTGACTCCGTCACCGGACCCAAAGCGCGAGCGGCAACCCGACCCTGCCCGTCAAGGACGAGAGTGGTCGGGATGGCCGAAGGCGGGAGCTTTCGTCCAAAGGCGAGGATCAAAGAGTTATCGGAATCGAACATCGACGGATACGAGATGTCGAATCGATCCACGAAAGCACGAGCATTGTCGACTGAATCTTTGCTACCGGACACAACGCCGACGAACTCGACTCCTTTTCCTGAAACTTGGCTATGCACCTTTTCAAGCGCTGCTGCTTCACCACGACATGGTGCACACCATGAGGCCCAGACGTTGACGACAACGACGTGTCCCTTGTGCTCGGCAAGATTCCACGCCGCCCCGTCGAGGGTCTTACCTGAAAGAGTGATCGCTGGATCGCGTTCAGCCGGAGCAAGAATCACCGTTGAACCATCACCGGCTACGTAGTGCTCAGAGTTGTCAGTTGATCCCGTTGTCGCCGAACAGCCAGAAAGCAGGGCGATCGCCAAGACGGTCACCGCGAGCGCTTTGATCCGCATGTAACCCTCCTGCTCCCTATGTCTTCATCTGCGTCGCTGAGTCGCACGAACTGCCCCGAGCCCCGTTAGACCGACGCTCGGCCGGCCTCTTGCGTTCCCTAAGCGCCGGTCGCCTTTTGAGCCGCTGAGCCGCCCTTGCGGACAAGATCGGCGGCGGGTTCGGTGTAGGTGATCGCGGCCAAGCGGTCACCATCAAAGGTCAACGACGTCAGACTCGCGAGATTGCATTGCCGGCTGCGGGGATCGTGCACGAATCGACGGTTCTCCGCATCAAGGCGAGCAACCCAGACCGGCAATTGGTGGCTTACCAAAACAGCTTCGTGGCCACGTGCCGCCTGTCGAGCGGCCTGAACAGCTCTGCGCATGCGGGCCGCAACTTCGACATACGGTTCGCCCCAACTTGGCTTGAACGGGTTGTAAAGGTGACGCCACGTCTTCGGTTGACGGAGCACTCCATCGCCAACTGCAACCCGTTGACCTTCGAAGATATTGTCGGCTTCAATCAGCCTTTCATCGGTTCCAACTACGATCCCTTTGCGCGCGGCCAAAGGTGCAGCCGTCTCCTGTGCCCGATCAAGGGGTGACGAGGTGATAACCGTGATGTCGCGACGTTCGAGAACTTCACCGATCCGCTCTGCCATTTCACGGCCCAGCTCTGACAGGTGGAAATCTGGGAGTCGACCGTAAAGAACCTTTTCGGGGTTGTAGACCTCGCCGTGACGCAGAAGATGGACGATCGTTTGCTCGGTCACACAAACTCCTTGGCGATGTCGGGTTGAGCTGCGGCAGCCGCTTTCGCCGCTGCGGGAAGCGCGTGTACAAGACGGTTGAGCGCAGTGTCATCGTGGGCCGCCGAAACGAACCAGGCCTCATAGGCACTTGGGGGCAGGTAAACCCCGTTATCGAGTAGTGAGTGGAAGAACGCGGTGTAGCGCCACGCCTCTTGGGTGCGGGCTTCGTCGTAATTAGCGGGGGCATCGGCGCTGAAGAAGATGCTGAACAGGTTCCCAGCCGTCGCCAATGTGTGCACAACACCTTCAGTGCTCAGTGCCTCTGACACCAGGCGACCCACCCGCTGCGCAGTGCGATCTAGCGACTCGTACAACGCAGGCGTGCACTCGCGAAGGGTAGCCAAACCACATGCCGCAGCAACCGGATTTCCAGCCAGCGTGCCAGCTTGGTACACCGGCCCGGCCGGTGCGAGATGGTTCATGATCTCGGCGCGGCCACCGAAGGCAGCAGCCGGAAGCCCTCCGCCCATCACCTTGCCGAAGGTCACAAGATCGGGGGTCCATTGACCGCCATCGCGAGCTTCAAGCTCGAGCCAACCTCCAGGGGCCACGCGGAACCCTGTCATTACCTCATCGATAACAAACAGGGCGCCGTATTCGTGTGCGATCCGAGCGAGTTCGCCGTTGAAACCGTTGCGCGGTGCGACGACTCCCATATTTGCTGCCGCAGCCTCGGTGATCACTGCCGCGATATCCGAGCCATGCTCGGCAAAGGCCGCTTCAACCGCAGCAACATCGTTGTACGGAAGAACAATCGTGTCGTGCGCCTGCGCACCGGTGACGCCAGGAGTGTCTGGAAGTGCGAAAGTCGCCAGACCTGACCCTGCAGCAGCGAGAAGCGAATCAACATGTCCGTGATAGCAGCCAGCGAACTTGACGATCTTAGATCGGCCCGTAAATCCGCGAGCAAGTCGAATGGCCGACATCGTCGCCTCAGTGCCACTGCTGACGAGTCGAACCTGATCAACAGCATCAACCCGCGACACGATCTCTTCAGCCAGCAGCACCTCACCAGCGGTGGGTGTACCGAAACTAAATCCCTGCGTCGCTGTGTTCCGAACTGCCTCAACAACATTCGGATGCGCATGTCCAAGGACCATTGGGCCCCACGAGCACACCAAATCGAGGTACTCGCGACCGTCAACATCAACCAGATACGGGCCGTGTCCGGAAGCCATGAATCGCGGTGTGCCCCCGACGGCCTTGAATGCGCGCACGGGAGAGTTGACGCCACCAGGGGTTACCGCACGACCTCGCGCAAAGAGTGCTTGTGATTCGGGGGCTAGATCGGGGTACGTCACAGGGTTCCTTCGCTAATCCATCGAGCGATTTCGGCCGCCCAGTAGGTGAGCACAATGTCCGCACCCGCACGATAAATGCCGGTGACCGACTCCACAATTGCGCGATCGCGATCGATCCAACCACGCTCGGCAGCCGCTTCGATCATCGCGTACTCACCCGACACTTGATAGGCAGCCACCGGAACATCAGAGACATCGGCGACCTCGCGAAGGATGTCGAGATAAGCGCCAGCGGGTTTCACCATCACCATGTCGGCCCCCTCTTCAATGTCGAGGCGGACCTCACGGGAGGCCTCGCGACGATTGGCGACATCCTGCTGATACGCGCGACGATCACCCACAAGCTGCGAATCAACTGCCTCACGAAACGGTCCGTACAGAGCAGACGCGTACTTGGCCGCATACGCCAAGATGGCAACATCGGTTTCACTCACGTCATCAAGTGCGGTGCGTACATGACCGACTTGACCATCCATCATGCCGCTGGTGCCAACAATGTCAGCGCCAGCACGAGCCAGCGCGATAGCCATTTCGGCATAGCGATCAAGTGTGGCGTCGTTATCGACAGAGCCATCGTCAGCAAGTACCCCACAGTGACCATGGTCAGTGAACTCATCTAGGCATAGATCAGCCATCACGATGAGGTCTTCACCGAAGGCACCCTTGAGATCAGCAATAGCCATATTCAAAATGCCATCAGGATCACTAGCCCCCGACCCGAGGGCATCACGTGAACTTGGGACCCCGAACACCATGACACCGCCAAGGCCCAAGAGAAATGCCTCACGAGCTGCATCAATCAACGACGCACGCGAATGCTGCACGACACCCGGAAGTGATGAGATCGGATGTGGAGAATCAAGCCCCTCACGAACGAATACCGGTAAGACCAAACCCGCAGGATGCAGGCGAGTCTCAGCAACCAGCCGGCGCATGGCCGGTGACTGCCGCAACCTTCTGGGTCGTTCGATCGGGAATGTCATCGTCAGGTCGCCTTACGACGTGATCCACCACGACGCTTGCTGGGACGCCACACCGATTCGCCAACCTCGAGCGCGGCCAACCTCAAGGCGTCACCGTGAGCAGCGAGCGCCTCGGCAAGTACGGCAACTGACGGTATTTCAGCCAAGACATCCACGCGTAGTCCATGCTCTTCGGCCGTTTTAGCGGTGGCCGGTCCGATGCACGCAATAACCGTTGTTGCATGAGGCTTACCGGCGATACCGACAAGATTGCGCACGGTACTCGACGAGGTGAACAGAACCGCATCAAAACCGCCGGTCTTGATAGCCTCACGAGTTTCCGCGGGGGGCGGGGCAGCGCGAACAGTGCGGTACGCAGTGACGTCTTCAATCTCCCAACCGAGCTCAATCAATCCGGCGACCAAGGTGTCCGTCGCGATGTCAGCTCGCGGAAGGAAAACCCGATTCATTGGATCGTAGATTGGATCGAATTCAGGGAAGTCTTCTAAGAGACCGACGCTGCTCTGCTCACCCGACGGCACGAGATCAGGACGCACGCCGAATGCCGTCAGCGCCGCCGCTGTCTGTTCACCAACGGCCGCGACCTTGAGCCCGGCAAATGCACGGGCATCGAGACCATACTCTTCAAACTTTTCGCGAACTGCGCGCACGGCATTAACGCTCGTGAAGGCAACCCACTGGAACCGGCCAGACACCAAGCCGGTGATGGCGCGATCCATCTGCTGCGGTGTGCGAGGTGGCTCAACCGAAATCGTTGGCACTTCCACACCCACGGCTCCGTACCGAGTCAACTGCTCGGATAGCGCACCCGCCTGCTCCTTAGTGCGAGGCACCAGGACTCGCCAACCAAACAGCGGCTTGGTCTCAAACCACGACAACTTGTCGCGCATGCCTACAGTCTCACCAATGACAACGAGTCCGGGGCCGGCCTGCTTTGACGCCTTCACAGCCGCCGCAACCTCAGCGATCGTTGTGACCACCGTGCGCTGCTCGACAGTGGTGCCACCGCGTGTGATCGCAACCGGGGTTGTTGTCGGACGACCGGCCGCACCAAGGGCACGAGCGATGTCGACGATGCGATCGGCGCCACCGAGGACAACAAGCGTCACCCGAGGATCAACGTGTTGCGTCCAGTCCACGGCCGGATCATCAGCGTCGACAACCCGCACCTCACGTGCCTTACCGCCGAGCAACCCGATACCCGCATACGCCGGAATGCCCGTCAATGTCGAGACACCTGGCGCGATGTCGAAGGCAATCTTGTTCTTGACCAGAACAGCAGCCTCAGTCGGAAGCGCACCATCGAGTAGTGGGTCACCGGAGAACAGCCGAACGACATTGCGTCCAGCCTTTGCCGCATCTGCGACAAGCTTGGCGCGTACAGCGTTCTCCAACGGCAACCCATAGTCATCAAGCGCCGACACGACGTCAGCCTCGGCAGACACAAAAGTGCGCGCAAGGTCGACGACATCGATATCGGCAATCACCACATCTGCGTCGCGCAGTAGCGCAGCAGCTCGCAGTGTTATCAGGTCTGGATCACCAGGTCCTACTGCAACAAGTGAAACCGAGCCGACGGGCTTGGTACGGGTACGGGACGTGCTGGCGCTCATGCGGCGCCTCCCTTCACGGGACGTGAGGTACCGGATTCCAACGCGGCGAGAAGCTCCTCGGCCAACTGACGGCCTAGGCTCTGCGCATCCGCGCTGACTCCGGTGACGGACTTTCGGATATGGCCGGAACCTTCGATTGCACCAAGCAAACCGGCGAGGTGGAGCACTGAGTTACCTGCGTCGTCGGACATCGTGGCGTAAGCACCAACAGGTGCCGAACACCCCGCTTCCAACGCAGCAAGTAGAGCTCTTTCTGCGGTAACGGCCAACCGGGTTTCGGCGTGGTCGAGAACTGCAAGGGCCTTACTTAATCGTTCGTCATCGTTGACGTGACGAGATTCAACTGCCAACGCGCCCTGCCCCGGTGCGGGCAGCATGTCAGCAAAATCAATGGTCTGACTGACGTCAGAAAGTCGTCCAAGCCGCTCGAGCCCGGCCTTGGCAAGCACCACGGCATCGACGACACCCTGCTCAACTAGACCGATTCGCGTATCAACATTGCCTCGAACAGCAATCACATCAAGATCTGGACGAAGGACCCGAATCTGGCAGGCACGCCGTGGCGATCCTGTGCCGATTCGAGCACCAGCTGGCAACGTGCCGAGTGTCAGTCCATCACGGGCGATCAGAACATCCTGTGCGCTAGCGCGCGGTGGGATAGCACGGATCGCCAGGCCTACCGCCGGGGCCGTGGGCAGATCCTTCAGCGAGTGCACCGCCAGATCCGCGTCCCCATTGAGCACAGCTTCGCGTACAGCGGCAACGAACACGCCGACCCCACCCATCAACGCCAACGGTGTTGTCTGATCCAGATCTCCGTGAGTGCGAACCTCAACAAGTTCGACCGTCTCGCCAAGCTGCTGCGCTAGTGCATCGGCGACTGTCTGCGATTGAGTGCGGGCCAACGCGCTAGCCCGAGTCGCAATTCGAATGGTCGTCACAACGCACCACCGAGCAGTTCGTCGTACGTTACCGAGCCCGATGTGGGCGATTCCCGTGTTGGCTGTCCGCTTGAATCGACGATCACATCGGATTGCTCCGTGAGCTGACTAATCGCGTCCGGGTCAAGATCGAAGAGCAGATGTAACGCCTGCGCGAAGCGGGTTCCGTCTGTTTCGGCTGCCAGTTCCTTCATTCGCACGGTGGGTGTGTGCAGCAGAGTTGAAACAGCGCGACGAAGCGAGCGAGCGAATTCAGCCGCTGTTTCGTCGTCAATCGCCGGTAATCGCAGACGAAGTCGTTCCAACTCAGCGTCGACCACCTCGTCTGCCCTGGCACGAAGCGAGACAACGACAGGTTCGACCCGGTGAGCGGCGATCACTCCAATGAAGGAGGCGACCTCCATGGCAACAATGGCGCGCGCCGCCGCAACATCGCCTTCAGATACATGAGCACCCGGTGCACTGGCCAACGAAGAAAGATCGATGCGAGTGACCAGCGGCAGGCCGTCGATCTCTGGCTCAGTGTCATGCGGCAGCGCAAGATCAACGACGACGAGAGCGCGCTCGCGCGTCAGCATCGACGCACGCACGGTCTCAACGTCGAGGATGACACCCGCAGCCCCAGTGCAGGCCACCACGATGTCGGCATCCGCAAGTGTGCCTGGCACCTCAGCAAGGGTGATCGCCTGTGCCGAGAGCGAGTCTGCAAGTCGCTTACCGTTATCGAAGGTCCGGTTCGCAATAACGAGCGATGCGCCAGCCCGCGTCAAAACGGCGGCGGCCAAGGAACTCATGGAACCCGCACCGATGATTAACGCGCGGCGGCCTGCGAGCGAACCGCCGATTTCGGCAGCCGCCATGTCCAAGGCCACGCTAACGACCGATGCACCCGCCTGATCGATCCCGGTTTCGTGATGCACTCGCTTACCCACGCGAAGCGCGGTCTGGACCACATCGTTCAGCGATCGACCGATCGTCGCCGATTCCTGAGCTAACCGCAGTGAGTTGCGTACCTGTCCGAGAATTTGAGTTTCGCCAACGACCATCGAATCGAGCCCGGCGGTGACGTCGAACAGATGCTGCACAGCACGTTCTCCGTAACGGACGTAAACGTGGGGCGTTAGCTCATCGCGCGCGATACCGGCGGCCTTCGCCAGTCGCTCGGTGACATCCACAACGCCACCGTGGAACTTTGTGACATCGGCGTACACCTCAATCCGGTTGCAGGTAGCCACAACCATTGATTCGGCAACGTGCGGCGAGGCCAGCAAATCAAGTTGGAGAGCTTGCACCTGCTCGTAGACAAGAGCGATGCGGTCCAAAACTGAAACCGGTGCCGTGCGATGCGACACACCAACGACCAGGACCGTCACACGATCACCTCATGTGCATCACCACGGCGCTGCTCATGGAAGGCCAGGATTTGTAACTCCGTCGCCAGATCAACCTTGCGCACGTGCACATCGAGCGTGGTCGTTAGAACCACGGGGGCAAAGTTCAGAATGCTAGTTACGCCACAATCCACGAGTCGATCACACACGTCTTGAGCCGCTGCCGCGGGAGTAGCGATGACTCCGATGAGTGCATCAACCTCATTAACGATCTTTTCGAGATCGTTGAGTGATTGGATCTTGAGTATTTCTCCATCGCGGCCAACCGTGACGGTTTCACCAATTAGTTCTGGGTCGGCATCGATAAGACCCACGACCCGGAAGCCTCGGTTTGCGAAACCGCCATAGTTCGCCAGAGCGTGGCCGAGGTTTCCGACGCCGACAATGACGACGGGCCAATCCTGAGTCAGACCAAGCTCACGCTGGATTTGGTAGAGCAGATAGGCCGCGTCATAGCCCACTCCCCGCGTGCCGTAAGAGCCGAGGAACGAAAGGTCTTTGCGCAGTTTGGCACTTGAAACTCCACTGGCCGCGGCGAGCTCTTCGGACGAGACGGTGACGATTCCGCGCTCAGTGATCTGGGACAGCACGCGGTGATAGATCGGCAGGCGGGCCACAGTCGCCTCGGGGATGCCACGTCGCAACGCATCGTTCGCGCGACTGTTCGGCATAGTTATCAACCCCAAGGCAGTAGATCCCTCGAGCGTAGGTAGTTGTGAACGTATGCACAAAGTGAGATGGGTCTAACCGTCCACCATGTGGACACCTCACCGTGTGACGTGTGTCACAGGTTTTGACCCCCGCCGCTATAATTTGACATTAGCGGGCCAGACCCGTATGCACGCTCAGAATGCCTATCCCCGTTGGGATTACGAGCGCGCGGATGCCCGTTCAGCACGCGCGGCGCGCTTTTCTTCGAAGCGACTAGCGCCCTGATCAAGATCGGCCATGAACGCGACGAGTTCATCGCGAGCCTGCTCGCCAACTGGTCCAAAGTCGGTGCGGTCCCACACATTCCACGCCCGGAGGACGGGGGCAAGGACTTCGTCATGGTGAATACGTAGATCATAGATTCCGGCCATCGCGATAGTGAAGGAGCGACGAGCGAAGCCATCGACCTCGCTACCTGGCATGGCGAAATTCCGGGCGACATCAAGCACTGCCACCATCGACGCATCCGGGGCAACATCGAATGCCGCCCCCATGATGTTGCGATAAAAGAGCATGTGGAGATTCTCGTCAGCGGCGATACGGGCCAGAAGGCGATTGAGACCCTCGTCCGTGCAATGTAGGCCCGTGTTGCGATGTGAAATACGGGTTGCCAACTCCTGGAACGAGACGTAGCCCATGGACTTAAGGACGTGCTCCTCGGTCGAGGAAGCGAAACCGCGGCTCATGTGCTCCATGCGCTCTTGTTCAAGGGCCACCGGATCGACCGCGCGGGTCACTGTCATGTAGTCGCGCATTGCAATCGCGTGCCTTGCCTCTTCGGCCGTCCACCGCTGAACCCATTCACCCCACGCACTCTCGCGCCCGGTGATGTCGGACAGTGCCCGGTGATAACTCGGCAGGTTGTCCTCAGTCAGCAGATTGACCACCAGCGCAGTTCTTGCAACACCATCCACGGGCGACTGCTCTTCATTCCACGGCTCGCCACCGTAGATGCCATCAAAGTTTGTGCCCTCGGCCCACGGTACATACTCATGGGGCATCCAGTTCTTGACCATCGACAAGTGACGATCAAGCTCCGTTGCTGCGAGTGGTTCCAACTCGCGCACGAGCGAGGCGGAATCGGCAAGTTCTTCGAGCGTGGGCATCGAATCTCCAAACGTGGTTACGAGTCCGTAGCCTACCTACACCATACCGCCCACGCCTCACGAAACAGCGGCGACCGTTGGGCTACTACTAGCCCGCGGTGAGCGCTTTGCGCAGCCGCTGCGCATCGACCCGCCAGAAATCATGTGGCCGCCCATCGACGAGAGTCACGGGTATGCGCTCCCAATACAGATCCGCGAGCTCAGGATCATCAAGTATCGATCGCTCGACGAAGGACTCGCCTAACTCAAGGCATACCTGCTCGATCACATGGCGAGCCTGCTCACACAGGTGACAATCAGGCTTACCGATGAGAGTCACGCGCGCGATTACCGGTCCAGAATCCACACAAGGATCCTGTCACACCCGAAACTCGCTACCCTTACCAAGTGGATGCATTACATGAAGGCGAGCCGAGCGAAGATCTGCTTCATGCTTCCCATCGCGCTGGCGTAGCCTCAGCCGCCGCAGCCGCCGTCCATCAGGAAGGCGCAGTCGAACAAGACCTGACTGGCGCAGCATTCTTCGACGTCGACAACACAGTCATGCGTGGGGCCAGCATCTTTCACTTGGCGAGAGGAATGGCCCGCCGCAAATTTTTCACGGTGCGTGAGGTCAGCGATTTTGCCCTCAAGCAGGCGAAATTCGTCATCAATGGTTCAGAGGACCTTGAGGACATGGCCCAAGCCACCGAGGCAGCGCTTGCATTCGTCAAAGGTAGGAGAGTCGACGATGTGGTCAGCCTTGGCGAGGAGGTTTTCGACGAGTTGATGGCTCGCAAACTCTGGCCAGGAACTCTGGCACTTGCACAGGGTCATCTAGATCGCGGACAACGCGTATGGCTCGTAACCGCGACGCCAGTTGAACTGGCCTCGATCATCGCCCAACGTCTGGGCCTCACGGGGGCACTGGGCACAGTCAGCGAAATTGTTGACGGGGTCTACACCGGGCGACTCGTTGGAGCACCGTTACACGGAAAAGCAAAAGCAGAGGCAGTTCGCGCGTTGGCTGACCGAGAGGGTTTGGAGTTAGTGCGCTGCACGGCGTACTCAGACTCCGCGAACGACGTACCAATGCTGTCCGAAGTGGGCCGCGCGGTTGCGGTAAATCCTGATTCAGCGCTCCGTACACATGCCAGGGCTGTTGGCTGGGAGATCCACGACTACCGACGTGCGCGCTTTGCCACCCATTACTACATCCCCGCCGGATTGGCGGCTGCCGCTGGGGTGGGCGTCGGTATCGGTATCGGTATTGGTGCAGTCCGCGTGAAAAAAGATGGTTGGCCAACCCTCTAACCGGCTATGAGTGCCGGCCGGCTAGCCTCGGCCGCACACGACCTACCGCCACACAGATCCGCGTTCGGTAAGCAGGCGGTATAGCGATTGCTGAATGGTGTCGCGCACATCATCGGCCAGATTGAATACGAGCAGAGCGTCCTCTGATGAACCCGCCGGATAGTGATCGGTCGGGATGGGCTCGCCGAATTCGATAATCCACTTACTCGGTAGCGGCACCAGTCCAATCGGTCCGAGCCAAGGGAAAGTGGGCGTGATCGGAAAGTACGGAAGATTGAACAAGCGGGCCAGCGGCGCGAAGTTCGCCAGCATCGGATAGGTCTCTTCTGCACCCACGATGGAGACAGGAATGATTGGCACCTGCGCCTTGAGCGCCGATGAGATGAAGCCGCCTCGTCCGAAACGCTGCAACTTGTATCTCTCAGTGAATTTCTTGCCGACACCCTTGAAACCTTCGGGCCAGACGGCCACCAACTCACCAGCGCTAAGCAGGCGCTCAGAATCGGCGTTGCACGCCAAGGTATGCCCAGCCTTACGCGCCACCTCGCCGATAAACGGCGTCGAGAAGACGAGGTTCGCCCCCAGCATCCGCAGATGACGCTGCGCCGGGTGGTGATCGTGCACAGCTAGTTGGGTCATCAGTGAATCGAGGGCGATCGTTCCTGAGTGGTTAGCGACGATGAGGGCGCCACCTTCAGCCGGGATATTTTCAATGCCACGCACCTCAACACGGAACCACTGTTCATAAAGCGGACGCAGCGAAACAAGCAGCACATGATCGGTCAAATCAGAGTCGTAACCGAACTCATCAACGGTGTAGTCACCGGTGAGCCGACGACGTACAAAATCCAACCAATCAGTCACCGCACCAGCAGACGGATCGGCGACAGGGGACTCGGGTCCGTCGACAACTGTCGCATCGTCAACAGCACTCAGGTGTCGACGATTGCGCGCCTCATCATCTTCGAACGGAATGATCTGTGCGTCCACCATCATCCACCCGTCAACTGTTGAGCATCTTCTAGCTTCGTGGTTGAACCGAGTGCATGGGCGATATTGCGTTCGAGGGATTCAAGCCTCTCCTTCGGAAGGGAGTATGGCAGTTCCCGCATCCGCAAGAATTCGGCAAAGGCTTGCGGGGTTGTGTACTGCGGGATGAAGCCAAACTGCTCTTTCAAGCGCGTGGTATCCAAACCTCGGCCATAGGTGAGGTAGCGAATCTGATCTGTAGTGAAATCGGCAAGCCCCGCGCGCTTAACCCAACCCCCAACAGTTCCCATCAGTGGCTCAAACACCGGAATACTTGCCTTGCCAGCCTGTCGCGTGGCCTGAGACAACATGAGGAAGTCGTCACCCGCGACATTGAAAACACCAGGATGATCGGCGACGGTTGCCAAACGGATCACTTCGAGTCCGTCATCCTCGTAAATGAATTGCAACCGGGCATCGTGTCCAAGAACTGTTGGCACAACTGGCAAAGCAAAGTACTCAGCCATAGGCGTATTGGCTTTAGGGCCGATGAAGTTGGCGAAACGAAGTGTTGTAAGGCACACATCAGGTCGACGGCGGGCAAAAGCCCGCACGTATCCTTCAACGTCAACCGAGTCCTTTGCCCAACCAGATGTCGGTGGGTGTCGGGGCTCGGTGTCCTCAGCGAACAGGGCGGGGTCCTTGGGTCCTGATCCATACACCGTCGATGATGACTTCACCACAAGTTTGGTGATGCTTTCGACTCGCTGGCACGCTGCGAGGAGCTGCATCGATCCGATGACATTGATTTCCTTCATCGTCGATCGACCACCGGCTTGCACCGGCGTTGAGATGACGCCCATATGCACAACGGTGTCCGCACCCGTCGAAGTAAGGACCTTGGAGATCACCGGGTTGCGGATATCGGCACGGAAAAACTCCGCCCCGCCGATATCTGCCCGCGGGGGAACGATGTCCACACCAATGACTCGATCAATCGACGCATCCCTGGACAGGATTCGCGCCATTCGCGAGCCCAGATGGCGCGACACCCCGGTCACAACGATCACTCGCGACATGTGACCCCCATCGACAGCCGGCTGACTCGACACCCACCCCGAACAGGGTAGGTCTAGATCATGCATCACTGATACGTCACAACGGGCGACCACCCGAAGGTCGTCGCCCGTTGGACTGAGCTAAGTGCGCCTGTGGCGCAGAACTCGCTACTTCTTATTACGACGCTGAACGCGTGTCTTCTTGAGAAGCTTGCGGTGCTTCTTCTTCGACATCCGCTTGCGACGCTTCTTTATAACGGAGCCCACGGGCTGACCTCACTTGCCTTGTCCGGACAGCGGCGCCCGGCGGGCGACCGTATGACGAAATGCGGGGTGTTCACCACGCGTAACTGCGGTCAGCCTACCCGGTCTAAGTCCAGCCCTAATCAGGGCCGGTCCTAAACCGCTGGTGAGACCGTTTGAGGGACTTACGCAGTCTCGACAAAAGAGTCCCGCAGGTAGTCATGAACTGCCTGCTCGGGGACTCGGAATGACCGGCCGACCCGGATGGCGGGTAATTCGCCACCGTGGACCAAGCGGTACACCGTCATCTTGGAAACCCTCATAGCGGAGGCAACTTCAGCCACCGTTAAGAACTTGACCTCGGAAAGAGGCCGTTCATTGCTTGCCATGTGCGCACGTCCTTTACAGCCCAGACGTGGCAAGATCGGCTTCCCCACCGCACTCGCGACGACACATCTGGACTTGTTGCTTGATGGAGAGTAGTGGTCAATGGGGCAATTGGGGAAGGCGTGATAGGTCACAATCCGTGTCGCCGTTCACCCGATTAGACCCGAATGGGCCGAAAAGGCCCTCAGAACCCGTGATACGGATCAGCAGATAGGCCATGCCAGGGGTAGACAGCTTCCCTCGTGCGCAAAACTGCCGCGTCAATGGGACTCGCCGGATCGTAGCCGTTCTCCCACATCCGGACGTTGACTTGCGCTCCGTCGGTCATTACTCGCGGGGCGGTCACCTGTAGCCGTTCAGCGACCACCTCACGCCAGCTCTCGGGTACCCGAGCTTGCGGATCTACCGGCGCACCGACTACCTGACCGATCAGGTGAGACCACGCCCGCGGCACGACATCGACCCACGAATACCCGCCACCGCCAACAGCGACCCAGCGTCCGCCTGCATAGTCATGGGCCAACTTGTGCAGTATCGAATACGTCTCGCGCTGACCATCTATCGACAGTTCGAGATGTGCCAGCGGGTCCTCGGCATGTGAATCGCAGCCCTGCTGCGTAACGAGAAACTCGGGTGCGAAGTTTTCGAGTAAGTCCGGCACGACCCCGTGAAAGGCACGCAACCAATCGTTGTCGCCCGTCCCCGGAGGGAGTGCAACATTAACCGCGAAGCCAAGGGCGTCGGGCCCGCCTATCTCCGTCGCATAGCCCGTTCCTGGAAACAGGGAACGACCAGACTCGTGCAGCGAGATTGTGAGAACGCGAGGGTCATCCCAAAACGCGGCTTGAACTCCGTCGCCATGATGAACATCGACGTCGACGTACGCCACTCGCTGAACACCGTGATCGAGTAAGTACTGAATCGAAACCGCGATGTCGTTGTAGACACAAAAACCACTGGCGGCACCGGGCATGGAGTGATGTAAACCCCCAGCCAAATTCACTGCGTGCAGGCTTCGACCTTCATGCACCGCGCGCGTTGCCGCAAGAGTCGCACCACACACAGCCCTAGAGGCTTCATGCATGCCAAGGAACGTCGGCACGTCAGGAGTTCCGAGGCCGCGGGCAAGGTCAGCCTCGGTTACATCCGCCGATGCCGCCTTGACCGCGGCAACGAAATCCTCGTCATGAACGGTTAGAAGGAGATCGTCATCGATCTCATCAGGCAACACAACGGTTACGTTTTCTCTCTCAATTAGACCTAAGTCCATCGCCAGCATCATCGCGAGTTGAACTCGGATGGGGGCCAGGGGGTGCCCGGCTCCGAAGTCATATTTAGCCAGCGCGTCATCCCAGACAACCGTCGCTAATCCCGTCACACTGTCTCCACTGTGTCGGCCATGTTCAGTCGCCAGAAGCTAACTGCTGACTGCGATTTCGAGCAGCTTCGATTGCTGAGATGAAGGCGGCGCGAACCTTGTGGTCGTCAAGTTCACGCAACGCCGCCACAGTCGTTCCAGCGGGTGACGAAACGTTCTCACGAAGCACACTTGGATGTTCGCCCGTCTCACGCAGCATCGTTGCTGCCCCGTAAACGGTTTGGATTACCAGTTCGCTCGCTGTCGCTCTCGGTAGGCCCAGGACGACACCGGCTTCAATCATTGCTTCCACAATGTAGAAGATGTACGCAGGACCCGATCCACTGATTGCCGTGACTGCGTCCTGATACTTTTCCGGGACGCGGACGACCTTTCCAACCGCGCGCAGAAGGGCCTCGGCCTCGTCGAGATGGGCATCATCACAATGCTCCCCAGCCGACAGCGCTGCCATTCCTTCGTCAACAAGCGCGGGCGTGTTCGGCATCACCCGAACTACCGGAACACCGGTCGGCAGATGCGATTCAAGAAATGCCGTGGTGATACCTGCCGCTAGGGAAACCACCATTGCTTCGGGGCGCACATGTTCTGCGATCTCATCACATAGCGCACCCATGTCCTGCGGCTTGACAACAAAGACAAGGATGTCGGCGACCGCCGCGGCTTCGATGTTCGACACGACCGCAACACCGTACTTCGCCTTCAGCTCTTCGACCTTGTCCGGACGACGCTCGGTGACCAGAATCTGGTCAACAGGTCGGCCCGCGCGAATAAGCCCCGAAAGCAGGGTCTCCCCCATCACTCCGGCACCAAAGATCGCAACGAGTCCCATAACTAACCTTTCGATGTCAACGAACGTGCCAACAGGCTTAGATTGGCAGGTCGTTCGGCCAACCGTCGCATCAAATACCCGTACCACTCTTCACCAAAGGGTACGTAGATCCGAACCCTTTCGCCGTCCGCGGCAAGTCGTAACTGCTCACTCGACCTGACCCCGTGCAGCAATTGATACTCGTAGGACCCTTGCTCACGTCCCGACTTCACAACTAACGACCCAGCAATCTCGATCAACCGCGGATCGTGCGTGGCGAACATCGGATAGCCAGAACCAGCCAATAGCGCCGCCATACAACGTACGTACGCCAGATCAATCTCGTGCTTATCTTGAATCGACACACTCGCCGGCTCTTTGTAAGCACCCTTGACGAGGCGTATCCGACTGCCTGGATACGACCAGTCGATGCAGTCGGCGTAGGTACGGGAAAGATATGCCTGCAGAACAACTCCCGTTGACGGAAAGTCCTCACGCAAACTACAGACCACATCCAACGTTGCGTCCGTGGTGGTGTGATCCTCCATGTCCACTGTAACGGTTGTGCCCACGTCGGCGGCTTTGCCGCAAATCTCAGCGGCTAACTCCTGCGCGATTCGGCGTCCATCAGCGGGCAGAGTGAGACCGAGAGCGGTGAGCTTTATCGATACCTCAACCCGAGTCGACAGCTCGGACTGACCAAGCGCCTCAAGGAGCTGTACGTATGTCGCCGCGGTCTGCCTCGCCGCCGCGACATCCGTGGTGTCTTCACCTAGATAGTCAACCGTTGCCAATCGGCCGGTCTGGGACAACTCACTACAGGCGCGCACTGCGTCAGCGACATCGGTACCGGCGACGAAACGATCCACGAGCGACCGAGCCGCCGGATTCTCACGGGCAATCTGTTCAGCCTTACGATTGCGAGATAGGGCCAGCAAGGTCGATCTCAACATGAGTGCACCCCTTGAATCATCGATCCACCATCAGCTTCACCTACGAGGCTACTCGTACATCCGGCGCTAGAGGGCGATCGGAGTTGTCAGCGCATTTTGCATTGATGGAGCGACGAGGGCCACAAATTGATCCTCTGTGGCGGACGCGAACGGCTCGATTTCGAGAACATAGCGACAGGCAACCGCACCAATCAGGTGGGCAACGGCGACGTTAACCCGCAGACGGGCATCGGCAACACCCAGAACAGTCGCAACGCGATCGACAACCGCGGATTCAAGAAACTCGCGAACGGTTGCAACAGCAGCTGATGACTTGCCGCCCGGCTCCATCAACTCTTGCAGTTGGGTTAGGGTCGCCGGATCATCGAGCATGCGCAAGGTGACTCGCACAAGTCGCTCACCGAGCCCATCAATTCCAGGTGCAATGAGCGCATTGATCGATGAGACGGGATCGAAGGGTAATCGCATCGCTGCCGCGAACAAAGATTCTCGATTATCGAAGTACTTCTTCAGAACATCGGGGGCCACTCCGGCTGCAGCAGCAACCCCTTTAAGTGTTGTCCCCAGATAGCCGCGACTGGCATAGGCCGTTCGAGCAGTTTCGAGCACAAGATTGGCGAGGTCATCGACGGAGTTGGATTCAACCGAGCCAGTCTCTGGTGGTGATTGCGAAGTACCCGAATCATCGGGCGATGTGTCCATCACAGACCACCGTCAATGATGTCGACCGGTTCAACGGTCATGTGATCACGAGCAAAGCGAAGGGCATCACGTAGATCACGCTCTCGGGCATCACGATCGATCGCCTTCCTAGTGGAAATCTCAACTACGACGTGGCCATCAAACCCACGCTGCATGACACGCTGCAAGAGCGCCCCACATGGCTGTGATCCCTGCCCCGGCACAAGATGTTCATCTCGATTCGATCCGGTTCCATCCGCCAAGTGAATGTGGACGAGCCGGTCACCTAAATCATCGGCCATTTCAAGCGCATCGGAACCTGACACTGAAGTATGCGAAAGGTCCAACGTCGTGTGCCGATAATCCTCATCGCGAACGTCCCAACCGGGAGCATAAGCCGCGAACTCACGTGAGGCTGCGCGCCACGGAAACATGTTCTCGACGGCAAACTTCACGTCTGTTTCGTTCGCCATCGCGTCAATTCCCGAAATGAAATCCCGCACATAATCACGCTGCCAACGAAACGGCGGGTGTACCACCACCGTCGATGCACCAAGGAGTTCGGCCGCGGCCTTGGCCTTCTGAAGTTTTCCCCACGGCTCAGTCCCCCAAACCGCTTGGCTGACAAGTAAACACGGCGCGTGGATCGACGTGATTGGAATTGCGTAGTGATCAACAAGTCGAGCAAGTGCGACTGGATCTTGTGAGACCGGATCTGAAAGAACCATGACTTCAATGCCGTCATAACCAAGACGGGCGGCCATCTCAAATGCAGCAGTTGTTGACTCTGGAAAGGTGGAGGAGGTCGAAAGTGTGACGAGCGGACTCATACCGAAACCTCGCGCTGTGTGTTCGACAGTGCATCGTCGCTCTTACCGTCGGCATTGCCAGACTTGTGACGAATGAACGTCACGACGACCGCCCCAACCGCTCCAATGGCCACTGCACTGAGGCCCTGATAATTCGGCAGCCAACTGAGGGCGAACAAGTTAGACAGCCACGGGATGAATAGGACGCCGAGGAACCCGATCAGCATTGCCAGCACGATCACCCAGCGGATCGGATTGAGAGGCCGAGCGACTTGAACCAGCACCCACCACGCCACCGTGAACAGCGTGATGACAGCAGCGTTGCGTGCCTCATCTATGTCCCCCGCGGCTCGTAGGACATAGCCATACGTCACGTACGCAGATACCGCACATGTCAGCCCCGCAGGAATCGCAAAGCGCAGAACCCGCTTAAAGAAACCCTTCCTGAACAGCTGGCTATTTGGCATAAGGGCTAGGAAGAAGGCCGGGGTGCCGATCGTCAGTGCGGTAACCACCGTGAGATGTCGATTCAGGAATGGGAACGGTAAAACAAAGATGACTGTCGCGATTGAGATAGCAGTGGCATAGAAAGATTTCGTCAAGAACAGGTCAGAAACCCGCTCGATATTGCCCAAAACTCGCCGACCTTCGGCAACCACCGAGGGCATTACCGCAAAGCGATCGTCAAGCAGAACCAACTGGGCGACCGACCGCGTCGCCCCGGCACCCGATCCCATGGCGATTCCAAGGTCCGCATCCTTCAGAGCGAGAACGTCGTTAACGCCGTCACCTGTCATCGCAACGGTATGGCCGCGGCTCTGCAAGGCTCCGACCATCGCGCGTTTCTGCGCGGGAGTTACCCGCCCAAAAACCGAGTTCGCTTCAAGGACGTCAGCGAGTTCATTCATATCGTCAGGCAGCTGACGCGCGTCATATGGCTGATCGGCACCGGGAATTCCCGCTTGCGCTGCGATGGCACCCACCGTCACGGCATTGTCGCCACTGATCACCTTGATTTTGACGCCCTGCTCAAGGAAGTAAGTCACAGTTTCTGCCGCATCGGGACGCAAGGTTTGATCGATCACCACCAGCGCACAGGGGTGAACAGCATCAATCGGACCATCAACATTGAGGTTCTGCGTCGGGATTGATCCGAGCACGACGACCCGAGCACCTCCGGCCGCAAGCTCATCAGCGGTGGTCCGAACTGGACTCGAATCGGGTAACAGCATTTCCGGTGCCCCGAGAACCCATGAGCCATGATCTGTGAAGGTTGCCCCTGACCACTTGCGCGCACTAGAGAAGGGGATGGCCGCCTCCGTTGTCCAACCCTGGGGGGCGGACCACCGGCTGATCAGCGCTTGGAGGGTTGGATTTGGCTCAGGTTCACTGGCCCCTAGCGCACCAAGAACCTCCTCGACTGGCACCGAGTCGTCGAGCGTGACGAGTTGCTGTACGGCCATCCCTGGCTGCGTCAGCGTGCCGGTCTTGTCAACGCACACCACGTCCACGCGTGCCAAAACCTCGACAGCAGGCATGTCCTGAACGAGTACCTTGCGCTCAGCGAGCCGGATCGTCGCGACAGCCATGGCAACACTGGTCAGTAGAACCAGGCCCTCGGGAACCATGGTGATGATGCCGGGAACAGTTCCGGCCACAGCATCACGAATGCGACCATCGTTGGCTCGATACTGCGAAACAAAAAGTGCAATACCGATCGGTATCAATGCCCACGAAACCAGCTTAATGAATCGCTGAATCGAATTGCGAAGCTCAGAGTTAGTGACCGAGAACTTCGTCGCCTCCGCAGCAATCACCGATGCGTACGAATCAGCGCCAACTTTCGTCGCCTGGACTAGGCCAGAACCGGCGACAGCGAATGATCCAGATAGCGCGGCCGATCCGATCTCCATCGGGACTGGATCGGCTTCACCTGTGAGCAGCGACTCGTCAAGTTCAAGTCCGTGACTCTGCAATACCTGCGCGTCCACCAACATCTGATCGCCAGTCCGAACGATGATGATGTCGTCAAGAACGATTTTGTTCGGGGGAATCTCCGCGTCGACTCCGTCACGACGCACGAGCGCCTGGGCTTGACCAACAAGTGAAAGTTTGGCCAGCGTTTGGGCCGCTCGATACTCCTGAATGATTCCGATCGCGGTGTTAATGACGATCACGATTCCGAAGAGTGAATCAATAAGGGGGGCGCACACCAACATCAGAATCCAAAGCCCACCGATCAACGCATTGAAATACGTGAACGTGTTTGCTCGGATGATGCTGCCGAGGCTCCGCGAATTTCGATCGTCGACGATATTGACTCGACCGTCAGCAATTCGCTGTGCTACCTGAGCTGCGGTCAATCCAGTGACTGTACTGACTACCTCCCCCGTGACAGCTGAACTCACGGATCAATCCTGTCAATCCGTTCAAGGATCACTCCTTCACGAAGTGCCCACGGGCAAATCTCGAGACGGTTGATACCGAACAGATCCATGGCTGCCTCAGCCACAATCGCGCCGGCAAGTAGCTGTCGAGCTCTACTAGCACTCACGCCTGGAAGTTCGGTTCGCTCGGCAACCGTCATCGCAGCAAGTTTGGGCACCCACACGTTGAGATCCGACTTGTCGAGTGTGCGGCGAACGAATGGGCCGTCACTCGACGGGGCGGCGCCACCGATCCGAGCAAGCGAGCGAAAGGTCTTACTGGTGGCAACCATATGTCGGGGCCGACCCTCGCGAGCTAGCCGCCCAGTAACCTCCGCGATGGTCATCCGGACATGCTTTCGAAGGGCTTTCACTTCGTCTGACGACGGCGGATCACCTTCAATGAAGGCACGCGTCATTCGCCCAGCACCGATCGGTAGGGAAACTGCAACGTCGGGTGCCTCGTCAGCACCAACAGCCACTTCAAGGGAGCCGCCGCCAATATCTAGAACCAAGAGTCGTCCCGCCGACCAGCCATACCAACGGCGAACGGCTAGGAAAGTTAGTCGGGCTTCATCGTCACCAGAAAGAACGCGCAAATCGATCCCGGTACGACGCAACACCTCACTTAGGACCTGGTCACCGTTCGCGGCCTCCCGGATCGCTGAAGTGGCAAACGACATCATCTCGGTGACGCCTAGATCCTCAGCTACTTCTTGGGCTGAGGAAATGAATTCAACCAACGCGTCGATGCCCGACGACAGGATGATCTCGCCTTCACCAATGTGCTCGGCTAGCCGAAGCTCACTCTTATGAGACCTTGCAGGAATTGGCGCAGATCCATGCCGTGCATCCACGACAAGTAGATGCACAGTGTTTGACCCGACGTCGAGAACTCCTAAGCGCACACTCTGATGCTAAGCGGTCACAGCCCTGTTACTCGCACCAGAGGGGCCGAACGTTTATGGTTGCGGCGTGTCCAAACCCAAGAATGCAGGTACAGCCATGGCCAGAAAGAGCCCAGTTGACGTCCTGTTGACCCAGCGCCACGAGGTTCCCCTCGATTTCCCTCGAGCCTGGATCGAATTTCCAGACCCGCGGGATCCCCAACAGATCTTTCGATGTGATCTGACGTGGCTGACGAGTCGATGGAACTGCATCTTTGGATCGGGCTGTCACGGAATCGAAAAGACGATGCCGGACGCCGGCTGCTGTGTCCTTGGGGCACATTTTGCAGATAAAGACGATGAGAAGCGCACCAGGAAGTACGCCGACCAATTGACGGCCGATAACTGGCAGAACGAAAAGATTGGTCGCAAGAAGGGCTTCGTTGAAAAGGACGATGAGGGCCAGCGCAAGACCAAAGTGGTCGACGGCGCATGCATCTTTCTCAACCGTCCGGATTTCGCCGGCGGTGCAGGCTGTGCCCTACACAATCTCGCACTTGTCCAAGGCAAACAGCCGCTTGAGACTAAGCCAGACGTCTGTTGGCAGTTACCGATTCGCCGGACCTACGAACATGTCGAGCGAACTGATGGCACCAATATTTTGATCATCAGTATCGGCGAGTACGACCGTCGTGGATGGGGTCCGGGCGGTCACGACCTCGATTGGTACTGCACTGGGTCCACCGAGGCCCACAACGCCGCAGAGCCGGTCTACATCACCGAGCGGGGCACGCTGATGGAACTGATGGGCAAGAAGGCCTACGAGGTGCTTGTCAGTCATTGTGAGGCACGGATGGCCGCATTGACTGCAGCGCGCACGGTAGCCGCCAAGCAGCGCAGTAGTTCCGCCGCCGCAGCGGCGATGGCCCCATTTGCTCCGCATCCCGCTGATCTGGACTGAGGCAGGCACGATGCGGGTATCCACATCGCGCCGCGCCGGATGACTCGCCTGCTGTGCTTAAAGTCGGGCGTTGTCGGCACCAGTCCGTAGTGTTCGCATATGGCCAAACCCCGCACCGACGCCTTCCGCTGCTCGGAATGTGGCTGGACCTCGTCCAAGTGGGTCGGACGCTGCGGTGAATGCCAAGCATGGGGCACCGTCGCAGAAATCACCGTTACGGCCAGTACCGGCCTGAAATCACGGACCAGCGGCGTTGCGCCAACTCGTAGAGCACGACCAGTATCTGAAGTCGCCAAGGAGAAGGTAAACCGCTCCCAAACCGGATTCGGCGAATTCGATCGGGTTATTGGTGGTGGCCTTGTTCCCGGTCAGGTCGTTTTGGTCGCCGGTGAGCCCGGCGTGGGCAAGTCCACTCTGTTGTTGGCCGTGGCTCACCATGTTGCCGAGGGTGGATCAAAGCCAACTGTGCTGTACGTATCGGGTGAGGAGTCCGTTGAGCAGATCGGCGTGCGCGCTCGGCGGATTGGGGCAGACTCAGAACGGCTGCTCCTCGCCGATGAAAATGACCTAGCCACCCTGCTTGGCCACATTGAGGAACATGACCCAGGACTCGTCGTGGTCGATTCCGTTCAGACAATCGCGTCCGGAGACATCGACGGGCGCGCCGGTGGAGTGTCGCAAGTCGTTGAAGTTACTCAGGTCCTGAGCCGGGTGGCAAAGAGTCGGCGAATGCCACTTCTCCTAGTAGGACAGTCCACCAAGCAGGACAGTGTCGCCGGTCCGCGCGCGCTCGAACATCTCGTCGACACGGTTCTGACTTTCGATGGTGATCGCAACTCCATGCTTCGACTCCTGCGCGCGACAAAGAACCGATACGGCCCCGCAGACGAGATCGTCTGCTTCGAGCAGGCCGATGATGGTCTACGAGAAGTCCGAGACCCGTCAGATCTGTTTCGTGCCCACCGCGAAAAGCCTGTCCCGGGTACGTGCGTCACCGTCACCATCGAGGGTCGTCGGCCAATGCTGGCCGAAATTCAGGCACTCGTCACCGACTCAAGTCCGTCACCACGACGAGGGGTAACCGGCCTAGATTCCAACCGGGTTGCCATGCTAGTTGCAGTAACGGATAGGGCCAGCAACAAAAAGCTCAATGGTGACGTGTTCGTGGCCACTGTCGGGGGTGCCAAAATCTCAGATCCTGGCGCAGATCTCGCGGTCTGCATCGCAGTGGCATCTGCTGCTGTCGGACAGCCCATGCCGGCCGATGTTCTTGCGATCGGTGAGGTCGCACTCTCGGGAGATATCCGTCCGGTTCCGTATCTCACTCAACGGGTCACCGAGGCAGTGCGGCTTGGCTACAAACGAGTCCTCGTTCCCCGAGGTACCCGCAAGACTCTGCCCAGGATAGACGGGATCGAACTTTCCGAAGTTGCCCATTTGGACGACGCGTTGGCCCGTTTACGTCGGTTAAGTGTGGTGGTTGGCTAAACCGGGCCATACCGTCACGCATCACGAGACCGAAGATCGGTAGAGTCAGGCAGGTACGCAGCAGCGCACTGAAATGTGACGGAGAATCCTGTGGCCACCGAGAAGACCCCGGACGTTGAAAGTCAACTGCGCGCAGTAATCGCGAGCGTCGCCCCGGGCACGACGTTGCGCGATGGACTGGAACGCATTCTGCGCGGTAACACTGGTGGCCTGGTTGTCCTTGGCACTGACCGAACAGTGGAAACGATGGCCACCGGCGGATTCGCCCTCGACGTCGACTTCTCAGCACAGCGCTTGCGCGAGCTGGCCAAAATGGACGGCGCGGTTATCTGCGATTCCGACGCCACCAAGATTTTGCATGCCGCCGTTCAACTACTACCTGACCCTTCGATTCCCACCGACGAACAGGGCACGCGTCACCGGACGGCCGACCGAGTGTCAAAGCAGACGGGCTTTGCGGTCGTCAGCGTCAGTAAGTCGATGCGCACGATCGCGCTCTACGTCGCAGGTCGCCGCTACGTACTTGAAGATGCCGGCGCCATTCTGGCCCGCGCCAATCAGGCCCTGGCCACCCTCGAGCGATACAAGATGCGCCTTGACGAAGTCAGCGGCACGCTCTCCGCATTAGAAATCGAGGACCTCGTGACCGTTCGCGATGTGAGTGCCGTCGTTCAGCGCCTCGAAATGGTGCGACGCATCGCCGCTGAGATCACTGATTACGTGATCGAACTCGGAACCGACGGACGACTCATGAAGCTTCAGCTTGACGAGTTAATCGCCGGCGTTGAGTCAGACCGCGACCTGATCATCCGCGACTATGTCCCTTCGGCCAAGCGCGGCAAAGCTGTCGATGCGGCCATGGCCGAGCTCGACTCCCTATCGGCAGCAGATCTGATCGACCTGTCTGCGGTAGCTCGCGCTTTTGGTTTCGTCGCATCACCCGAGGTGCTTGACCAAGCGGTGAGCCCGCGGGGCTATCGCCTACTGGCTCGT
Source organism: Actinomycetes bacterium (assembly GCA_037129655.1). Lineage (GTDB taxonomy): Bacteria > Actinomycetota > Actinomycetes > S36-B12 > CAIYMF01 > Longivirga. The sequence goes on along the minus strand of JBAXUN010000003.1, from coordinate 3,636 downwards.
ATCCCACGCCTGCCTGAAGTTGTCCTAGAGCGCTTGGTCAGTCACTTTGGTGGGCTCCAGAAACTGTTGGCGGCCAACATTGACGAGCTGCAGGCCGTAGAGGGTGTTGGTGAAACGCGCGCCAGATCGATCCGCGAAGGAATGTCGCGGCTAGCTGAATCCAGCATCTTGGAGCGATACGTCTAGACCGCGAAATCCCCGCGTGTCCACCTCATGCGTCACATTAGATACCGGCGCGCAGCCAACGGTGGTCGGACAGTCCTAGTTCGTCAGCGAGAAGACCGCTGGAGCTGAGATAACGCTGGCATTACGTCCGTAAAGATTGTAAGAGCCGCCCTTTGCGACGGGCTGATTGGCAGGACACCCCTTGGCCGATAGAACCCCCGGCCACGTGACCGTCACTGAGTACGTTTGAGCTGGAGCCAGCAGAGACATCTGAGGGGCTCCCCCGACGTTGCAGTCATCGGAAGACCAGACGTGATACCCACCAGACTTGATGTGCAGTTCATTCATCCCAGCGCCGATATCGCGGTAGCAGGCCGTACCTGATGAGTTTTGAATCTTGAGATGTAACTGGGGAGTAGACCCGACGGCATAGCTTGCCGCATCAGTGGAAACGGACACCGAGATGTCCGCGTTTGCACACTGCGGTGACCCATTGCTGCTAGATGCACTGGGTGCGGGGGTAGCCGTCGAACCCGCGGGGGTCGTCGCATCTACTGATGGCGTCGGTTTTGCCGATTCAGTCGCCGGCGACGACGACGTGCTCGGCGAGGCCGCAACGTCCGATGTTGCCTCACCACGACCAAAGATCAGCCATCTCAGCGCAAGTAATGTCGCGAGGATCGCAACCACAACCAGGGCGCGTCGAAGCCAGTAGACGCCCGGACCTTGCGGACCTACTGGAGAGATGAAGGAACTCACATAACCAAAATACCGGTATATCGCGGTTCGGCGCCGCCGGTGCGATGATACTGGCGATGAAAACGGCCCAATCGTGTGTGATCGACTGGTTCCACGCGCATGCGCGGGACTTGCCTTGGCGCGCCCCCGACCGCACGCCCTGGGGAGTCCTCGTCAGCGAAATCATGCTTGCGCAGACCCCAGTGGCCCGGGTTGAGCCAGCGTGGCGCGACTGGATGCAACGGTGGCCAACACCGGCGCACTTGGCTAGCGATCAGCCGGCTGAGGCAATTCGACGATGGGATCGACTCGGCTACCCACGCAGAGCACTGTGGTTACATCAGTCGGCCAATGCATGCGTTGAACATTTCAATGGCGAAGTTCCAGCGACCTACGACGAGCTTCGAACCCTGCCGGGCGTGGGTGATTACACCGCATCGGCGGTCATGTCGTTCGCTTATGGGAAGCGGGCAGTTGTCCTCGATACGAATGTGCGCCGCGTCCTGGCTCGAATGTGGGCAGGGTCGCAGTTTCCGAGTCCTTCCATAACGATCAGCGAGCAGTCTCTCGCCCAGCAATGCACTCCCGCTGACGACGCAACTGCCGCGCAATGGTCGGCGGCCGCGATGGAACTCGGCGCCCTCATCTGCACCGCGGCAACGCCCGCCTGCGGCGAGTGTCCGGTGAGCAACGTGTGTGCGTGGAACCTCGCCGGACAGCCTGCGTACGACGGACCTGCTCGCAAGACCCAGAAATTTACCGGCACAGACCGACAGGTACGAGGCAAATTGATGGCCGCCATTCGGACCTCACACGAACCTGTGTCACGGGCCCAACTCGATCTGGTGTGGCCCGATGCGATCCAACGTGAACGCGCACTCGACACCTTGATCGCTGATGGACTTGTCGATCCCGTCGAACAGGATCACTTCAGTCTTCCGGCCACCAAGTAAGACCTAGAAAACAAGCGAAAGGCTGGGGCGTCACCTTGGTGACGCCCCAGCCTTTTAGTTCGCGCGCGTTTGATACTGCGTTCTATTCGGCGGAACCAGCCGATTCGACAATCTCTTCGATCGGTGGCAGTTCGCTCTTCGACTCACCGCGGAAGGTGAAGTGCCGCTCGGCGCCTTCTCCTTCCACATCGACAACCACGATGGTGCCTGGCCGAAGTTCCCCGAAGAGGATCTTTTCGGACAACGCATCCTCGATCTCGCGCTGGATCGTTCGACGCAACGGACGAGCTCCAAGGACCGGGTCGTAGCCGCGCTCAGCGAGCAAGTCCTTGGCAGTACGAGTCAACTCGATGCCCATGTCCTTGTCCTTCAAGCGCTGATCCAACTTCGCCACCATGAGGTCGACGATCGTAACGATCTCGTCCTGCGTCAACTGGTGGAAGACCACGATGTCGTCGACACGGTTGAGGAACTCAGGACGGAAGTGCTGCTTGAGTTCGTCGTTGACCTTGGTCTTCATCCGCTCGTACGACGACTTGGTGTCCTCTGAATTCGAGAAGCCAAGATTCTGTCCCTTAGAAATATCGCGGGTGCCAAGGTTCGTCGTCATGATGATCACAGTGTTCTTGAAATCGACAACGCGACCCTGCGAATCGGTGAGTCGGCCATCTTCGAGAATCTGCAACAGCGAGTTGAAGATGTCCGGGTGAGCCTTCTCCACCTCATCGAAGAGCACCACTGAGAACGGCTTACGACGAACCTTCTCCGTCAACTGACCGCCCTCTTCGTAACCTACGTATCCGGGTGGCGATCCGAAGAGCCGCGAGACAGTGTGCTTCTCGCTGTACTCACTCATGTCGAGCGAGATCAGCGCATCTTCGTCACCGAACAAGAACTCGGCCAACGTCTTGGACAACTCGGTCTTACCAACACCCGAGGGGCCAGCGAAGATGAATGAGCCACCGGGACGCTTGGGATCCTTCAGGCCTGCACGGGTACGACGAATCGCTTGTGACAGTGACTTGATTGCCTGCTGCTGGCCAATGACCCGCTTGTGCAACTCATCTTCCATGCGCAGCAAGCGAGCACTTTCTTCCTCGGTCAACTTGAAGACCGGGATACCCGTTGAAGCAGCTAGAACCTCGGCTACGAGATCCTCGTCAACCTCAGCAACGACATCGAGATCGCCAGCCTTCCATTCGCGCTCACGAGTTGCCTTCTCTGCCAGCAAGGTCTTCTCGTTGTCACGAAGTGCCGCAGCCTTTTCGAAGTCCTGTGCGTCGATTGCACTTTCCTTCTCACGGCGTACGTCAGCGATGCGCTCATCAAACTCACGCAAGTCCGGTGGCGCGGTCATACGACGAATGCGCAGGCGCGAGCCAGCCTCGTCGATCAGGTCGATCGCCTTGTCTGGAAGGAACCGGTCCGAGACGTAACGGTCGGCCAGGGTTGCCGCAGCAACAAGTGCTGCGTCGGTGATGGACACGCGGTGATGTGACTCGTAGCGATCACGCAGTCCCTTGAGGATCTCGATCGTTTGCGCAAGGGAAGGCTCATTCACCAGAATCGGCTGGAAGCGACGCTCGAGAGCGGCATCCTTCTCGACGTACTTGCGGTACTCATCGAGCGTGGTCGCACCAATCGTCTGGAGTTCACCACGAGCCAGCATCGGCTTGAGGATGGACGCGGCGTCAATTGCACCTTCGGCGGCACCCGCACCAACGAGGGTGTGCATCTCGTCGATGAAAAGGATGATGTCGCCACGAGTGCGGATCTCCTT
>JBAXUN010000029.1:0-23018 GCA_037129655.1 Actinomycetes bacterium | reverse complement strand
CCATCCGGTGCGGGCTGAAAACTCTCCGGAACCACATGTTCAGCGATATCTGAGCCAACTATCTCGTGCCAACGGCCGATCAATCCACCAACGGCAGTCTGTCGCTCCCAGCCTCTGTCACGTAAGAGATGGGCAATGGCCGTGCTCACAAGGGTCGGATCACGTAAATCTGGACCTGCACCTGTGGACACCCGAGTTCCGGCCACCCTGTTTTGTTGGGCTGGCTGGCTGCGACTGTGATTACGAGCCCGGGCGATCGCTTCAGCTGCCGCGTCAACGCGGTCTGTGGGCTGGCTTGTATCTTCATTGTTCATCGCGGCTCACCTGGCCAGTTTTTACGAAAACTCGATCACCTGACAGTACCGCTGGAATGTCCGCCTCGACTGCCGCGGTGATGAGAACCTGCTCGGCAGGCGCAACCAACTCGGCAAGCCGATTTCGGCGCTGAACATCTAACTCGGCAAAAACATCGTCCAAGATCAGCACCGGCTCGCCATCAGCGAGTGAATCAGCGCGAAGGAGTTCATAGGACGCCAACCGAAGAGCTAAGGCGAAAGACCACGATTCCCCATGTGAGGCATAGCCTTTGGCCGGTGACGGACCGAGCGTGAGCAGCACGTCGTCCCGATGCGGACCAACGAGCGAGACCCCTCGATCCATTTCCTCGCGACGCCTTTCGGCCATCGCGGCAAGCAGTACATCTACCAACGCGGCACGATCGTGTGACAGTTGCTGTTCCTCACCAATCGCCGAAACGTAACTGCACGAGGCTTCACCTGCTCCAGCACTGACTGTGTCGTAGGCCCGGGTGATGAGAGGCTTTAACTCATCAAGGATGTGCAGCCGGGCTGCGAGTAGTTCTGCCCCCGTGGTGGCGACGTGCGTATCCCACACGTCGAGAGTTTGAAGTACATCCGGTGATCTGGCACCTGAGCGTCGAGCTTGCGCGGCAGTTTTGAGCAGGGCATTTCGCTGCTTGAGCACACGATCGTAGTCAGCACGAACTGCGGCGAGCCGGGGCCAGCGGGTCACTAGGAGTTCGTCTAGAAACCGTCGTCGTTCACTCGGATCACCCTTAACTAATGCAAGATCCTCCGGCGCGAACAAGACAGTTCGAAGAATCCCCACGATCTCTCGCGGCCGAGGAACAGGACTTTGGTTGATACGAGCTCGGTTTGCGCGACCTGGATTGATCTCCAACTCAATCAGTGTGGGTCGGTCATCACGCATGACCCGGCAGCGCACGGTAGCCCGCTCAGTCCCAATTTTCACCAGCGGTGCGTCAGTTGCCACGCGATGACTGTCGAGAAGGGCGACGTACCCGATGGCTTCAATGATGTTGGTCTTACCCTGTCCGTTCGCACCAACGAGGGTGGTAACGCCACGTCCGAATTCAATATCAACCTCGGCGTACGAGCGAAAGTTGTTGAGCCCCACAGCACCTACGTACACGCGTAAACCGAGATGGCGTTAGGACGACAGTCGAACTGGCATGAGTAGGTAGCGATATACCGGCGCATCTGCTTGGGATCCACCTGTGAGAACTGCTGGTCGCGTGGATGTTGTGAAGGACAGGTGAGTTGTTGCATCATCCAATGCGCCGAGCCCGTCCTGGAGATACTGAGGGTTGAATGCGATCTCGATCGCCGCTCCATCCACAGAACATTCGAGTGACTCATTGGCTTGTGCCTCATCACCTGTTCCTGCGCGCAGTTCCACTTCACCATCGGCGAACAGTAGTCGCACAGGTGTATTGCGCTCTGCCACAAGGGATACACGCTTTACGGCCTCGACTAAAGCAGCAGTGTCAACTGTTGCAGTCGTTGCGGATTCAGCTGGCAATAGGGCTCGGTACTTGGGGAATTCACCGTCAAGCAGACGCGTGGTGGTGCGGCGACCATCACCCTCAAACCCCATCAGGCCATCAGTGGCACCAGATGCCGCTAGCGCCAGGTGAATCTCATCGCAGCCCGCCAAAGACTTAGCGGTATCGGCCAACGTACGAGCAGGCACCAACGCTTGTACGTCAAGTGAACTATTTGCTGGATTCCAAGGAAATTCACGCACTGCTAACCGGTAACGATCCGTCGCGGCCAACGTAATTGTGTTGTTGAGAATTTCAACGCGAACACCCGTGAGGGTGGGCAGCGTGTCATCCCGGCCTGCAGCTATCGCAACCTGTGCAACCGCGTGAGCGAAGACAGAACCCGAAATCGTGCCCGAGCTGCTCGGCATGTCCGGCAGGCTGGGGTAATCATCGACAGGCAGGGTTGGCAGTGTGAACGACGAGCGACCACACGTCACCTCGACGCGGCTGCCCTCGACTGAAATCGTCACGGGGGCTGCTGGTAGCGAACGCGAAATATCTGCAAGTAATCGGCCAGATACTAAGACGCGCCCTGGTTCCATGACATCGGCGTCCACGGAAACACGTCCCGAAACTTCGTAGTCGAAACTCGACAACATGAGTTGCTGATCGGTTGCCTCAATAAGCAGACCAGCAAGCATCGGCATCGACGGACGGGTCGGCAAGGTGCGAGCCGTCCAGGCAACTGCATCCGCGATTACATCTCGCTCTAGCCGGAATTTCACTGTGCGCTCCTGTCAGACCACGTCTGATCGTTCGTGTAAATCAAATGTTCAGTGGGGTCATGTTTCCACGAACCACCGACCTGTGTGTACCAGACCCCACATGATCGCGTAATTACCTGTGCAACGTGATCATGTCTGATTAACCGGTGAACTGCTACCGAGAGGCTCGTCCCCAGATCGGCCGTCGTTATGGTGTGTTCAAAACTTCTTAGTTACTAGGTGTAGTAGTAGTAATAGGGGCTGTGGAAACTGTGGATAACTCATAAAACCGCAGGTGGACTGGCTTTTTGTAGCGGGGCTTGACTGTGGAAAACTTTGCCGTACTGGGGACCACTGGTGGAAAAGCTTGTCACGTAACTAGATGCCGACTACTTATCCTCAATCGTCCTGCTTGCTACGCGCCGTTGTCCACAGTTACTACACGGTTTTACCGGGAGCGAGATACGGCAGTTTGTAGTCGACTGTCCACAGGATTTCCCCATCCTGTGAACACAGATCGTGACCAGAGGTCAAAAACTATTACTGTCCGTATTATTTTCACTCATTTGGCCGATTGGCGGGCCGTGCTCTTGATACGTGCAGTGAGATCGGTGACTTGGTTGTACAAGCTGCGTCGTTCGGCCATCAGTTGACGGATTTTACGGTCTGCATGCATGACGGTGGTGTGATCGCGCCCACCAAACGCCTGGCCGATCTTCGGCAGAGATAAGTCGGTGAGTTCGCGGCACAGGTACATCGCAATCTGACGTGCGGTGACAAGTACGCGTGAACGACTTGATCCACAGAGATCATCGATGGTGACGCCGAAGTAGATGGCCGTCTGCATCATGATGATTGATGAGGTGATCTCTGGACCGGCCTGGTCAGTGATCAAGTCCTTGAGTACAACCTCAGCAAGACCGAGATCCACCGGTGAACGATTCAGGCTTGCGAACGCGGTGACGCGGATGAGGGCACCTTCAAGTTCGCGGATGTTCGACGAGATCTTTGATGCAATGAACTCGAGCACCTCTGGCGGTGCACTTAACCGCTCCTGCGCAGACTTCTTACGCAAGATAGCGATACGAGTTTCAAGGTCGGGTGGCTGAACATCAGTGATCAGTCCCCATTCGAAACGTGAGCGCATCCGATCTTCGAAGTCCTGCAACTGTTTTGGTGGCATGTCACTGGTGACAACGATCTGCTTGTTTGCGTTGTGCAACGTATTAAACGTGTGGAAGAACTCTTCCTGAGTTTGAACCTTGCCACTGAGGAATTGGATGTCGTCGACGAGCAGAACATCAACATCGCGATAGCGGCGTTGGAAAGCAGCGGCCTTATCGTCACGGATGGAGTTGATGAATTCGTTCGTGAATTCCTCAGAGCTGACGTACCGCACTCGAGATCCCGCGTAGAGCGTTCGCGTGTAATGACCGATCGCGTGGAGTAGGTGGGTCTTACCCAATCCAGATTCGCCGTAGATGAACAGCGGGTTGTAGGCACGGGCTGGTTGTTCAGCCACTGCAACTGCGGCGGCATGTGCGAAGCGGTTACTCGACCCAATCACGAAGGTATCGAAGTTGTACTTCGGATTCAGTCGACTTGATTCTTCACCGCGGGTTCCCGGAGATCCGGTTCCTGGGCGGTAGGACTCAGGTGTTGGTGTCGTTGGTTGGAAATGTGGCTCGACCGTTACCGGATCTGCGTACGTGGAATCAGCCAGGTCGTCAGTTGCGTCCTCGTCTAGCGTGGGTGCGATGGCGGGATCGACTGTGACGGCAATGCGAACCTCTCGTCCAAGGGTGCGCGTCAGTGCGTCGACCACGAGGGGACGTAGTTTCGATTCCAAGACGTCCTTGGTGAATTCATTCGGAGCCGCGATAAGAGCCGTGTCTTCGACAAGGGCCAGTGGTCGAGTGAGCGACACAAATGCCCGCTGTTGAGGTGTCATACCTTCGTCACCCAGTGAGGCAAGCGCTCGCGCCCATACCTCAGTGAGGTCAAGTTCCTCTGCCATGTGGTCCCCTCGACGTGCCTAACATGCACTCAACTTCCCCACCGTCGTCCACAGGTGTGGAGCGGAGTCGTACGTAGGGCACCCGTAGTTTTTGGCTGCCCTTTTGTCGCTTAAATACCGGTTAGGAGACCTGAATCGGTTCTCAGACTGCCGACCGTAGTCCTGTGGATAGGGTGGACGTCAAGCCGTTGTCCACAGGATGTGTGGGGAGTCTGCCACACCTTGTGCGAGTCGTCAGCGTGTTGCTACAGAAATCTTCAATCCTCATGGGCGAAGATAATCGATTCGGATATTGAATTGCGCGTCGGATGCTCAACAGCCTGAAACATGCGTACGCGGTTTGACCCTATGCGGGAGATAGCCGTACCTTTGTCTTGCCGACGTTTCGTCGGACTCTGCCGTATGCCTGCGCTTGCCTGTTTGAGCGTTGGCGTGCGGTGGTGACATCTGAGGTGAAAATCTCGGGTACACACGGATTGAGTCCACACAGGTGGCACGTGGGTCTTCGGACTTACATTGGGTAGGTCAGATTGTCTGACCGGACTTCGGAGCTGATCGATGAGTAAGCGCACCTTCCAGCCGAACAACCGTCGGCGGGCAAAGACGCACGGTTTCCGCTTACGTATGCGCACGCGCGCGGGCCGGTCCATCCTTTCTGCACGGCGCCGTAAGGGCCGTACAGAGCTCTCAGCCTGACATAAGCGTGCTCCGTCGCGATGTTCGTATGCGACGCAGCCGAGACTTTCGCGAAACGGTGACTTCAGGAAACCGCGCCGGACGTCCACGGCTAGTGGTGCATGTCCTGAAAGGGACGGAATCCGCTGATTCGATAGTAAATGTCGGGTTTATTGTAAGTTCGGCCGTTGGTGGGTCAGTTGTTCGCCACCGGGTGACACGCCAATTGCGGCACATCATGTGGGACCAGCTAAGCAATGTTCGCCCTGGTCTGCGGGTTGTTGTTCGGGCGCTGCCCGCGGCCGCATCGGCAACGTCGATCGAACTCGAGGCCGATATCGTCAAGGCCTTGAAACGCCTAGGAGTAACGCAGGGGGTGTCGGCTCATGGCTAGTATGCCGTTGCGTGATTCCGCGGTGATTTCGACGGACGTTTCCGCCCGTAAACCTAATCGCGTGTCCAAGCTCCTAGCTTCACTGTTGACCCTGCCGATCATGGTGTACCGGACATGGATCTCTCCCATGACCGGCCCGACGTGTAGGTTCTACCCCTCGTGTTCTCAATACGCGGTCACGGCATTGTCTGTGCATGGCGCGGGTAAGGGCTCATTGCTTGCCGTGGCCCGTATCTGTAGGTGTCATCCTTGGACGTCAGGCGGCGTGGACGCTGTGCCTCTCGTTGGTAGTTGGCGAGCTACGCCCTACGTACGCGATGAATCGGCTGCGACTGTGCGCACCGACATCTCATCAACCACCCCTGTTATCGACGTGCGGAGTGCCGAGTGAATTTCAATCCCCTGTCCTGGCTCGAAGTCGTCGTTTCGTGGATCCTGGTTCAGTTCCATAATTTAATCGGGTCGCAACTCGGAATGGCGTCTGGCTGGTCATGGATTCTGGCCATCGTCGGACTGGTGATCGTTATCCGCATCGCCTTGATCCCACTGTTTGTTCGGCAGATCAAGAGTCAGCGAAATATGCAGATTCTGCAGCCGAAGATGAAGGAGATTCAGACCAAGCACGCGGGCGATCGCGAGCGACAGAGCCAGGAAATGATGGCCCTGTATAAGGAGACGGGCACGAACCCGCTTTCCAGCTGCATCCCCCTTCTTGCTCAGGCGCCGATTTTCTACGCACTGTTCCGGGTCTTGCAGGGCATCGCTATGGGTATTCCATACGGCGTGCTTACGCAGGCGCAGGTCGATCAGGCTCACGATGCGACGATCTTCGGTGTACCGATCTACGGCGTATTCATGGATGCTGATGAGACACCTAATCCGCTCAACACCAGGATTCTGACGCTCATCCTAATCGTCTTGATGACGATTACGACGTTCACCACGCAGCGCCAGTTGATGGTCAAGAACATGGCCAGGGATAACCCGATGGCGCAGCAGCAGAAAATCATGCTGTACGTCTTCCCACTCTTCTTCGCCGTGACCGGTATCAACTTCCCCGTGGGCGTCTTGGTCTACTGGTTAACCACGAACCTCTGGTCGATGGGGCAGCAGTTCTACGTGATCCGTAACAATCCGCAACCCGGAACCCCTGCCTTTGATGCCTACGAGGCACGGAAGGCGGAAAAGGAATTGCGCAAGGCAGGCGGTGTGCCACCGATCGTCGAGGCCACAGAGATTGCCCCAGCAACCCCACGCGAGCAACCAAAGAAGCAGTCGCGCAGCGAACGCAAGAAAACCTAGTTTTCACCGTTTCCCGTGAAACATCGGGATGAGGTGGTTTCCTTAGACCGAATCTGTCCGGCTTACGAGCCCGGACATGACCTAACTTGGAGAACGACGCCATGACAGATACTGCCCCCACCGAGGTTTCCCGTGAAACATCTGCCGTTGAGCGACTCGAGCGTGAAGGCGATGTTGCGGCTGATTACCTAGAGGGCCTGCTGGATATTGCTGATCTCGATGGCGATATCGATATGGATATAGAAGGTGAGCGCGCCCTCGTCAGCATCGTTGGTGGTGATCTCGAGTCACTCGTTGGCCCTAACGGCAAGGTTCTCGATGCGCTTCAAGAGTTGACGCGGCTAGCGGTCACCCGCGAGATTGGCGAGCGGTCACGCTTGATGCTTGATGTTGCCGGCTTCCGCGCTGCGCGACGTACGGCACTGCACGCACTCGGTCTTGAGGCCGCGGAGCGCGCGAAATCATCTGGTGAGCCAGTGCGCCTTGAGCCCATGTCGCCATTTGAGCGCAAGATCGTTCATGATGCTGTTGCCGAGGCCAGCCAGTTCAGTGAGTCTGAGGGCGTCGAGCCTCGTCGATTCGTCGTCGTAATTCCAGCAAAGTAATGCCACATCGAACGTGGCTGCGGTGATGACCCGGTGAGCTCCGATGATCAGGTAGTTCGCGACGCTCTAGTTGCTCGCTACCCCGAGGCGGAAGCGGGGCTAGAGGAGTTCGCTGCCATCCTTCACGGCGACGGGGTTACTCGCGGTTTGATTGGCCCACGCGAGGTTGATCGACTCTGGAGTCGTCACATTGCCAACAGTGCTGTGATCGAGGAGCTGATTCCGCTTGGCAGTGCATGTGCGGACGTTGGTTCAGGTGCTGGACTCCCAGGAATCCCAATTGCACTGGTTCGTAGTGATATATCCGTTATTCTCATCGAACCACTGTTGAGACGATCAACCTTCCTGAGCGAAGCCGTCGAGCGGCTGGGGCTCGGCGATCGGGTAACCGTCCTTCGGGGACGGGCGGAGGAGGTCAAAGTGACCGTCGAGGTGGTGACCGCGCGCGCCGTAGCCCCGCTAGACAGGCTGACCGGTTGGACGCTTCCGCTGGTAGACGTGGGGGGCACGGTGCTTGCCCTGAAAGGGGATAATGCGCAGACGGAGTTACTCGAGGCGTCGGACGAACTTGAGCGCCTAGGCGGCGGAGGTGCAGAGATCGTGATGGTGGGCGCGGATATCGTCACGCCGGGGACGACGGTTGTACGGATTGTGAAACTGAAAGCACCACGACGTGCGGGGCGACGATGAATCAGCAGGCTACGTCACGGGTGACGACAACAGTGGCCCCGGGCCTGGGCTGGCCGTCACCGGGAACCGAAGATGTCCGTGGATTGGGGTGGCCACAGGTTGAACAGCAGATCGATCCCGTTGTGGGTCATACTCATTCAATTCCCACCGAGGCGACGCAGGAGGTTGTATGAACTTCGACGACACTCCCCTGGCCCGTGCCGCGGAAGCTGCCGTTCAGGTTAAGCAGCGAAGCGTTGGGGCGCTGCCTCGCCCTGCTCGCACGCGGGTGATGACAATCGCCAATCAAAAAGGCGGGGTCGGCAAGACCACAACGACGGTCAATATCGCCGCAGCCCTTGCGCTGCACGGACTTTCAGTTCTGGTCATCGACCTCGACCCGCAGGGTAATGCGTCGACTGCGCTCTCGGTGGAGCATCACGCCGACGTCCCGTCGATCTACGATGTGCTGATCGAAGGACGACCGATTTCCCAGGTGGCCGTTCCGGTCCCGGAATTTGATGGGCTGTGGTGTGCCCCGGCAACCCTAGATCTCGCCGGTGCTGAGATTGAACTGGTGTCAGTGGTCGCCCGTGAGTACCGACTCCGTAAAGCACTGTCGTTGTACCTAGCTGAACATGAAGCGGCTCATGGTCGCCTTGATTTCGTGCTCATCGATTGCCCACCAAGCCTTGGGCTGCTCACCCTTAATGCTCTGGTGTGCGCCGAAGAGGTCTTCATTCCCATTCAGTGCGAGTACTACGCGCTTGAGGGACTCGGGCAGTTGATGCGCACCGTCACTTTGGTGGCGGAAGATCTCAACCCAGCATTGCGATTGTCGACAATTCTGCTGACGATGTTTGATGCACGTACTCGCTTAGCCGCTCAAGTGGCCGAAGAGGTTCGCAGCCACTTCGGAGATCGGGTTCTGCCCACGGCGATTCCACGTTCGGTCCGGGTATCCGAGGCCCCGTCGTACGGACAGACTGTGATTGCCTACGACCCAGGATCTCCAGGTGCGCTGTCGTATCTCGAAGCCGCCCGCGAGTTGGTTTATCAAGCGCCGAGTTCAGCGTGACCGTCACAGTTCAGATGCACAGTAGTAAGTGGAAGGGGTCGGCGTGAATCAGCGACGAGGACTTGGCCGTGGACTTGGTGCACTTATTCCGGGTGGCTCAACCCGTGAGGAAGAGACCACCGACTCGGTCGAAGTCGAAGATCCCCGGATTGAAGTGACGATGCCAACACTTCCGGTGGGATCGTCGAATCGCGCAGTTGATGCGTTTATGTCACCTGAGTTAGCTGTGGTGGACGGCGTTCGTTACGCCGAGATCGACATAGACAACATCCGGCCAAACAGCCGTCAGCCCCGAACAGTTTTCGACGAGGATGCGCTGGCCGAGCTTGTTTTTTCGATCAGCGAGATCGGGCTGCTCCAGCCCATCGTCGTGCGCCCGAGCACTGTTGATGACGATGGCCCAGATTACGAACTAGTGGCTGGTGAACGGCGTTGGCGCGCATCTCGCGGAGCCGGACTCACCACGATCCCGGCAATCATTCGCGAAACTGCCGACGACGTCATGTTGCGCGATGCACTTCTTGAAAACTTGCATCGGTCTCAGCTCAACGCACTTGAGGAAGCCGCTGCCTATCAGCAGTTGCTTGACGATTTTGGGTGCAGTCAGGAAGAGCTCGCAACGCGAATTGGCCGTAGCCGCCCGCAAGTTACGAACACGATTCGCCTACTTCGTTTGCCGCCAGGAGTTCAACGACGGGTCGCTGCCGGGGTTCTTTCTGCTGGACATGCGCGCGCATTGCTTGCTCTTGACGATAGCGACGCAATGGAGCGCATGGCGGCACGGATTGTGGCTGAGGGCCTGTCTGTTCGCGCCGTCGAGGAGATTGTTGCGGTAGGTGACGGAGATGGACGTACGCGTACTCGTATCGCTCGCCCTCGTCAGCCAGTAGCTCCAGGACTGGCAGATCTCGCTGAGCGCCTCAGCGACAAACTCGAAACCCGGGTGCGGGTCGAAGCTGGAAAGTCCAAGGGGAAGATCAGTATCGAGTTCGCGACGATGGAAGATCTAGAACGCATCGTCTCGGTTTTAGACGGCACATCTCGCTCTTAGCTGAGCCGAGAACCCTTTATTAACAGGGCTTTTCAGGCGCGAGCTATGGCGAGACGGATGAGCTCTTCGACGATCTCGCCCATGTTGAGTCCTGCGACGAGCACTGCCTGCGGGTAGGTGGAGGTCTCGGTCATTCCAGGCGCCACATTCGCCTCGAGAAACCACACCTGTCCGTTCGCATCAACGATCAGATCGGTCCGCGACCAGTCACGTAGGCCGAGGGCACTGTGAATTCCTACCGCTGCGCTCTCGCATGCCAGCAGGGTTTCTGAGGGTAAATGCGCCGGAGTGACGAACTCCGTGGAGCCCGCGGTGTAGCGAGCGTGATAGTCGTATACGCCCCCGTCGGCTCGGATTTCGACGACGGACAGTGCGCGCGGTCCCGTGCCGGTGTCGATCACCGGTACCGCAATCTCTGTCCCTTCTACGTACGCCTGAATCAGTGCAGTCTTTCCGTAAGCGAATGCGCTGATCATTGCCGCTGGAAGTGCAGACTCGGTGTGCACAACACTCACCCCAAGTGAACTGCCGCCACGTGATGGTTTGACGACTAGTGGCAGGCCGATGGTGTCGATGAGTGATTGCAACACCGTCTGGGTTCCGAGTTCACGGAACGTTGATTGCTGCAGTTCGATGGAATGGGGCACGCAGAAGCCGGCGGCAGCAACGATTGCATTTGCGGTTGGCTTGTCGAAGGACTGGCGACATGCCTCCGGGTCGGAACCAACGTATGCAGTGCCGAGGTTGGCGAGTACTTCGTGAAGGGTTCCGTCCTCACCGACTGCCCCGTGTACCAGCGGAATCACGCACGCCGGTTGGTCCTTGGTGAGTCTCTCGGCAAGCGTGTCGTCGATGTCCAGTACCTCAACGTCGATTTCACGACGACGCAGGGCATCGGCAACGCGACGCCCTGAACGCAGAGAAACATCGCGTTCCGGTGAGAGTCCACCCGCTAGGATGATGATGGGGCCGACGTCTATCGTGACCAACTCCTAAGCCATATCCGAGGTGGGAGCGATTGGCCTGCTCGCGTGTGGGTTTGCGACGTCAGCCCCGAAAAGTTCGATCATGTCGAGCTCAGCGTGCACGACCTCGGCGAGTCGACGGACACCTTCGGCGATGCGATCTGGCTCGGGGTAGCAGTAGGACAGCCTCAAGGAATGTCGACCTTGACCATCGGCAAAGAAACCTGTCCCTGGGACGTAGGCGACGCGAGCTGCAACTGCCCGCGGCAGCATGGCCGTCGAATCCACCCCAGGGGGTAGATCTATCCAGGAGTAGAACCCTCCAGTTGGTACCGTCCAGGTGGTACCGCTTGGCATGTGCTCTGCGAGGGATTCGACGAGTGCGTCGCGACGTTCGCGATAAAGCTCACGAAAGACTTTCACCTGGTCCAGCCATGGTGAGGTGGAAAGGTAATCGGTGATGATCATTTGGGTGAGATTGCTCGGACACAGCATCGCTGTCTCATTGGCCAGTACGAGCTTCTCGCGCACCCCGTGCGGAGCAACCGCCCATCCCACTCGTAAACCAGCTGCGATCGTCTTGGAGAACGTACCCAAGTAAATGACGGCTTCAGAATCGTCAGCGCGAATGGCGCGGGGTACCGATCCATCAAAGCTCAACAGGCCGTACGGGTCATCTTCAAGCAGGAGAACGTTTTCGGAGGTAACGACCTCAAGGATTTCTTGGCGTCGGGCCGGCGACTGCGTGACACCACTGGGATTTTGGAATGACGGAATCGAATAGACAAGTTTGAGCCGCTTACCATCTGCTCGAACCTTGCTGATTGTCTCGCGAAGAGCATGGGGATTGAGCCCGTATTCGTCCATCGGAACATGGATGACTTCACACTGATACGACGAGAACACGCTCAGGGCGGTGATGTACGTCGGTGCTTCGACTAGGACAACATCGCCGGGATTACAGAAGACCCGAACCACCAAGTCGAGGGCCATCTGTGAGCCCGCAGTGACGATGATGTCGTCCGCATGTGATTCGACGCCGACGGGCGCAAGGACCTCGAGGATTTGCTCACGTAACGCCGGATCGCCCTGTCCGGATCCGTATTGCAATGCCACGTTCCCGCGCTCACGAATGAGCCGAGCGGTGGTGTCGGCGATGGCATCCATGGGAAGCGCGGAGACAAAGGGCATCCCACCGGCAAGCGACACAACTTCAGGACGAGAGGCGACCGCAAACAGCGCCCGGACGGCAGATGACGACAATCCACGGGTTCGCTCGGCGTATTGATCAAGCCACGGATCAAGTCGAGTTGGTGTGGCCATGGCTCCAACCGTCGTCGTGCGTGTATCTGGAGCCATAGTTCACCGCCAAAAGATCGAGAGGATGTACCCGTGTACGTCGGCGGCGCTGACGAAGTACCGTAGAACTGTTCTAAGGATGCCGTATGAACGCTCGGGAGGTGCGATGAGGGTCGCGCGATCGGCGGTAACTCATGGGTAATGGGCGTCAAGTCAGGGCGCTTACGCGAGACAACGTTCACGACCTGCCGGTCCCGTGCCGTGGGTGCACTCGATGGGAATTAGATCCGGTTCGCAGTTCTCGGGTCTCGCGTGATGGATCGTCGGCCGAAGCGAAAGCGCAGTGGCTGTCGTCAACCCTGTTGGAGTGGGGATCCTGCGGCCAGGTGATCTATGTCGATGATCAGCCCATTGGATACATCACGTATGCGCCACCTGCGTTCCTACCAGGATTGGCTGCCTTTCCGACGACACCCGTTTCACCTGACGCGGTAGGACTAGGGACGGTGTTTGTTGATCCCAATTACCGAGGTCATGGGTATGGACGAATCTTGGTGCAGAGTGCGGCCGCTGATCTTGTCCGTAGACAGGTGCGCGCCATTGAAGTCGTGGCCCACGAGAAGTCCGCGGTGTGCATGGTCCCGGCCGAGTTCTTGCGCGCAGTCGGGTTTAGTACCGTACGTGCACATCTGAACACGCCCAGACTGCGCCTGGATTTGAGGTCGACCTCAACGTGGCGGGAAGATGTGGTCGAGGCGGCGTTGGATCGCATCTTGAAACTGCGACCGCAGCTCGGCACAGCGCAGCGCCACAAACTGAACTAACCGTAAGGCTACAAGGGGGCCGTTCTAGTCGGTGGGTGGGTCTGGGGCAAAAAAGCGCACAACCGCTCCGGCGATTCCTTCGGCCACCGCATCGCGGAAAGCGGGGTCGCTCAGCCTCTGCGCATCTCGGGGATTTGATAGATAGCCGCACTCGATCCGAATTGCTGGCATGCGGGTTAGGCGTAAGAGGTCCCAGTTCATCGCATGGGTTCGGCAATCAGTGAGATCTGTTCGCACGCAGATCTCTTCTTGAACCATTTCGGCAAACCGTGCTCCAAGGCGTGAGCCCGTGCCCTGGAGACGATCGCCGTAGTAGAAACTGGCGCAGCCGGCCGCCTGCGGGGTGTCTACTGAGTCAACGTGCACCGATAGTACGAGGTCAGCGTTGATGTGATTGGCGAATGCCGCCCGCTGACTCTCGTCCATACTTCGCGTCGAATCGATGGCCCGCGTGAGAAGCACCTGTACGCCGAGGGCGGCTAATCGACCCTCGACGCGGCGGGCTAAATCACCGGCCACCACCGATTCAGTGAGTTCGCCATTGCTTAGACCAGCATCCGTTCCGCCATGGCCCGGATCGATCACGACAACCTTGTTCGCCACTCCAGTGCACAGGGATTCAAGTGCTGTGAGCTCGCGCAGGGTTGTAGAACTTACGGCCCCACCACTCATGGTCCGTGCGAGGCGCCCTAATGCTCGATAGGTCTCGGGACCGCAGGTTCCGTCAGAGTTCACTCCGACGCTGCGTTGGAACTCGCGCAGGGCTCGATCGGTTTGCGGGCCGAAAATTCCGTCAATGCGATCGAAGTGAAAGCCGAGACGGGCAAGTCGCTGTTGCAATGCGCGGACATCATCACCTGAGATCAGCCAGCCCGCTCGGAAGGACAAGATCCGATCGCCGAGTTCCCATCGGGCCTCTTCGAGATGTCTGAAGGTTTGCACACCAACGATGCCATCGACAGTGAGCCCGCGCCGTTGCTGAAAGGTGCGAACTGCTTCGTCGACAGCATGGTCGAAGATGGCAGGCGATGAATCTGAAGGGGTGCCAGATTCTTGAAGGAGTCCTAGGCGGTGTAAGCGGTCGCGAATTTCCGCGACAGCTGCTCCGGAATCCCCGCGCCGTGAGGCCGGAGAAGACATACGACCTACAGGAACTCAGCGAGATCGGCCAGGAGTGCAGCCTTTGGCTTAGCTCCGACAATCTGCTTAACGAGCTGTCCGCCCTTGTACACGTTCATCGTCGGGATCGACATGATGCGTTCGTTCGCAGCGATCTGCGGGTTCTCATCAATATTGAGCTTGGCCACAATCAACTTATCGGCGTTGTCGGCGGCAATTTCTTCGAGAACGGGAGCGACCATCTTGCATGGCCCACACCACTCAGCCCAGAAGTCCACGAGTACCGGCTTGTCACTCATGAGCACATCGTCGGTGAACGTTGCGTCGGTAACGATCTTTGTTGATGTCCCCATCGTGTGTACCTCTCTCACTACTTCGCTATTCGTCACGATCTAACCTACGTGCTTGGACCGACATATTCGATATGTACGTCCAGTATGGACCCGTCACACGCCCCGGGAGGCCAGCCAACGTTCGGCGTCGAGTGCGGCCGAGCAACCGGACCCGGCAGCAGTGATCGCTTGACGGTAGGTGTGGTCGACCAAATCGCCGCAGGCGAAGACACCGTCGACGTTGGTCCACGTACTACGGTCCTTCACCAGGACATAACCGGACTCGTCTAGATCTATCTGACCAATGATGAGCTCGGACCGCGGGTCATGACCGATTGCGACGAAGACTCCGGTGACAGCTAACTCGCGGGTATCGCCGGTTACGGTGTCACGCAGGATGACTCCACTGACGCGATCCTCACCGAGGATTTCGATGACTTCGGAGTTCCATGCAAACGTGATCTTGGGATCGTTCATTGCGCGATCCTGCATGATCTTGCTTGCGCGCAGCGAATCGCGACGGTGAACGAGGGTTACGTTGGCGAATCGAGTCAGGAAGGTGGCCTCTTCGAGTGCAGAGTCACCACCACCGACGACGATGATGTCCTGGTCGCGGAAGAAGAAGCCGTCGCAGGTGGCGCACCACGAAACTCCGTGCCCGGACAGGCGCTTCTCGTTCGGCAAGCCAATTTCGCGGTAGCCAGAGCCCATCGCAAGGATCAAACTGTGCGCCTGATACACCTTTCCGGAGCCGTCCTTAATGGTCTTGATCGCTCCGCTGGTATCGATCTCAACGATGTCGTCGGTGATCATTTCGGCACCAAACCGCACGGCCTGTGCGCGGATGTTCTCCATGAGTTGTGGACCCATGACACCGTCTTCGAAGCCAGGAAAGTTCTCGACCTCAGTGGTGTTCATCAATGCTCCGCCGGCCGTTACGGCTCCTTCGAACAAAAGCGGTTCGAGCTGGGCGCGTGCTGCGTAAATGGCTGCGGTGTAACCCGCCGGGCCAGATCCGATGATGATTACGTTACGTACGTCGCCCACGACGAAACCTTTCTTTGGCGAACCGGTTGGCTCAGTGGAGTCTTCGTGCTTCTCCGCAACGATCTTAGGCGGTTTTACATTCCCGCCCCCATCGCGGGTCGCCTGTAAAAACCTAACCGGTTGCAGGGATCACTTGATGATCGAGCACGACTGATTTCACCGAGGTACAGCCGGCGGCCACTACCCATAGATCTAGGTGGTGTTCGTCCCCAGGAACGGGACGAATGAGGATGTCAGCATTCCGCCCCTCGAACACGATCCCGGTGATCACCGAATCCACGGGACCTGCGTTTGCACCCGCGATCGCCACCAGACAGTCATTCCACGCTGGGCTGCCGGCGAACGATTGTGTTGGTGCAGGCCCGGAAACTGGCGCGGCAGACGTGGAGTTCTCCGTACTCGAAACATCCATTCCACCAGCGCTCGATCCAGCCGCTCCACCGGCACCCGCGCCCGTTCCTGCGCTGTTCACCGCGGAAGTAGCCGGCACGTTCTCGGCGGGGGCAGGTTCTTTCTGCGCGCTTGTCGCGAGTAAAGCCGAGACGCCGGAGGCAACGGTCGTCCTAGTAAGAACCTGATCAGTTGCAACGATGATCTGACCGTTCGAAGCGGTCTGCTGTGGGTCCGGATTGGCCAATGCGAGCGAGCTTTCCGGTGATACCGGGCTCGTCGATTCTGTGGCGGTGTTGCCTGCGGCGACTGAAGACCCTGGTTGGGAGCCGTCAGTTGACGTGGCTTGCCTGAAAATCGATGCACCACCGACAAACACCAGGGCGGCGGCAGCAACTGCTAACCAGCGGGTGTTGCGGTTGCGGGCGGGCACTGGTTTCGACACTTCAGAGGTTCCCGGGCGGCCCGGTTCACGTTGTTCGGCTGCCAGAGCCTGATCAAGTCGGGCGCCGATATCTGACGGAATTTCCGCCGGGGTCTGTCGCAGCGAAGCCAAAAGTCCCGAAATCCACGCCTGATCTGCCGCATCTGCCATCGGCGTGGAGCTCAACCCAAGGGGTACGTCCTCGTCGAATGAATCATTGTTCATTGGGCACCTCCCCTTGCTGCGATGGTGATGGGACGTTGATACTCGGCGTCGATGGCGGTGTTTCGTTGGCTGATCGTTTATCTATTGTTGGTTCTCGCTCTGCACCTGTGACGTGGGAAACAGCCTCGGGGTTCCGTAGGCCCGCCAGAGATGCCGCTAGGCGAGTTCGGCCGCGCGAACAACGGCTCTTGACCGTCCCCTCGGGAATCTCCAAGATCGTTGCGGCCTCGGCTACGGACATACCCTCCACATCGACCAGCACGATGGCCGCCCGTTGGTCGTCGGGCAGGGCGGCGAGTGCCTTTTCGATTTCGTGGCGTAACTCAAAGTCGTGGATATCGTCGCGGGGATCGGCGATTCCACGAAACCCGCTGTCAGGCGATTCGTCAGGCAGTGAAACTGTCGGTCGGACCTTTTGTCGCCGGAGGCGATCAAGGCTGGCGTTGACCACGACGCGATGAAGCCACGTGGTGACAGCTGACTCGCCTCGAAAGCTAGCGGCGTTGCGAAAGGCAGAAATAAGCCCGTCTTGGAGCGCATCTGCAGCCTCTTCCGGATCACCGGTTGTCCGCAGCGCTACGGCCCACAAGCGGTCGCGATGCCTACGCACTAGCTCGCCAAAGGCCGCGGTATCGCCGGCAACGTGTGCGGCCATGAGTTCTGCATCGGACGTGACGGACGTGCTGTCGGCCGACATCGATTGCTGTGGTGGCTGCTCGACGGACATAGTGCCCTTAGCCTACGGCCGAAATTGGCCCGACACGTCGGTATGTCATCTCTACGCATCGACGTTGCCATCGACGTACGCTCGTGGTTGTGGATATGACAACTGCCGTACTCACGGGGCTTGGCCTCGCCGGTGCGGCCGGCTTGAATGCCTACATTCCGCTGTTAGTTGTGGGCTTGTTGGTGCATACCGGCCATCTCACGGTTCCAGCACCATTTGACTCACTCGGCCTGACACCGATCTTGGCCGTGTTGGCCGTGTTGCTGTGCGTCGAATTCTTTGCTGACAAGATCCCCGGTGTTGACTCTGTTAATGATGTGATCCAGACCGTCGTTCGGCCGGCAGCTGGCGCATTCTTGGCGGCCGGATCCTTGGGAGCCCTTACTACGCTACCGCCGTGGGTCGGTGTCGCTGCCGGAATCATCGCCGCTGGCTCCGTGCACGGGGTAAAGGCTGCCAGCCGTCCGGTCATCAATGTAGGAACAGCCGGTGTTGGCGGCCCGACGCTAAGTTTTGTCGAGGATGCGGTTGCGCTGGCGGCAAGTGTCCTGGCGATTATCGCGCCGATACTCCTAGCCATCTTGGTACTCATCGGTGGCTTGATTGGGTTCAGATATCTTCGCAAGCGAATGCAACGGTCAGCGGCGAGTTAACTCAAGACCTTAATGTCGGTGATTCCGCCCTGATATCCGCCGGAACTGGCAGCCGGAAGTTGAGTGAACCAAACCAAGATGTACTGAGCCCGCACCTGCTTTGGCAGACGGAGTCGAAGTTCGGTACCTGCAGCCGTGGCTTGCGCCAAGACGGGGAATTTCTCAGGCGCTAAGGCCGGATCATTGCCCGCACCAACGGTGACACTTGAGCCTGTCCCAACGAGATTTAGTTGGATGGCCGATATCTGCTGTGAGCTGCCAAGGTCGAACATCAGGCCGACGCCCTGCTTGCCGGACATATCTGCTCGTCGGTAAGTGACCGTTTTCCATGCGGTAGTGGGATTACCGTCAAAAGCCAAGATGGCTTGGTCAGGGTTCTCGGTGTTGTTGCCATATGGATCAACATCCGATGCACCGATAACGGTCACGGGTTGCTCAGTTGTGGACACCGCCGTGGTCGGCTTTGAGCTCGGGCCAGCTGTGGGCACGTCCGGCCGCGGCACAACTAGTGGCGCACTTCCTAAACCCAGCATCAAACTTACGCCGAGAACGGCTAGGCCAAGGGCGGCGGCGGTGAATATCAGCACACTCGCGATGCGAACGATTGTTCGGCCGGCCGGCACGGGACGACGTTTTGTCCCCGGTAAGGCTACGAGGTGTGTCAGCTCTTCAACGATCTCATCGACACTGTCGAACGGAGTTAAACCCTTGGGGGTTGGCGTCGTTAACAAAGCCCGCGCACAAATCTGATTGAGCGGCTCGGGTACATCGGCTACGACCCGACCGGGCCAGGGCGCATGGTTTTCAACCATCGGAACGCCGGGTAGACCATCCACCGTTTCCGGCTCTGGCCACTTGTTCGTCAAGGTTGCGTACAGAACGGATCCGGCCGCATGGACATCGGCCAGTTCGGGACTCGTCTCGGGGTACACGCCGTAAAGAGCACGTTCGACGCCGAGGCCACGGACGCGGACTTCCCCGTCCTGGCCAATCATGACCGAATCCGGGTGAAGATGACCATGGGCTTGGCCGGCCGCATGAACAGCGGCGAAGTAGCGGGCAACTTCGAGAGATAACGTTGCCGCCTCGACGGGAGGCATCGTTGAATCACCACGTGCGAGTAAGAATTCGCTCAGTGTGGATGAGTCAACCCATTCGGAGATGATCACCAGCAGGCCGCTGTTCCGATCGTCGATGACGTCAAGGATTGGGATAGCTCGACGATCGAATACTCGAGCGGCCACTTGTGCTCGCTCACGCAGTTCATCGCAGCGTGAGTCGTCCAATGGCAGTAGCCGAACACTGACAGGTCGCTTCAATCGCTCATCAAAGGCTCGCCACAGTGAACTGCCGCCTCCGTCGCCCACTCGGTCGACAAGGAGGTACCGGTTAAGAAGCCGGGTGTCCGGTGCTGGGATCGCCCCACTGCGCGACTTCTTACTCTGCCGCGCTGGGGAAGACGTGGTCACAAATCCCATGGTAGGTCAGGATTTCATATGAATGCGCGTCTGATCGGCTGAGTTGCAATTGTCTAATTGACCGATCACGTGCCTAGGTAATTGGGTCGGTGCCGATAACCGTGGCTTGGGGATGGGTGCCCAAGCGGAATTGGGGAATGACCGACGCCAGAATTGTCGGTGCGGTCCGTCCGAGTGTCACTTCAATCGAATGGTGTGAACCGTCTAGTACCCGCACAGAAATGAGCCGGTCGCTCGTGGTGTGAACGAATGATTCAACAGCTCGGATGGCCGCTGTCTGTGAGGACGAATTCTGATATGTCTCATTTCCGATTCGGGCAGCGGTTGCGGCGTCATCATTAATGCGGACCGATGCGGTGACTATCGAGAATCCGTCAAAGGCAACAATGCACAAAACGGCGATAGCCACGACCCATTTGGTCAGGCTGGTCACTATGATTGCGCCGCGATCGGACGATCGCCCGCCACCCATCCGTCCCACTACGTCCACTCGGTCTTTATCGAGTCGATGGGTGATCGGCTTTAGTGGTGGGCCGTATGTGTATCCATCAGGGCTAGCGAATCAATCGCCGCTGAATCATGCCGACAACATCGTTCACTTCACCGATGCGCATCTTTCGCGCCGCAAACAGATACACCACCCCGCCGAGGGCACCCACAATTGCGATGTCCAACATCGCTGCGATTCGGGGGCCGCCAGGTAGGTGATCCACGATGAGGAGTTGAACTCCTCGCATAACAATGAGCATCAGCACACCCGCAACACCCATTCGCACGAGGGACCGCACTGTTCGTCGCGTGTTAAGTCCCCCGAGCTTTTTGGAGATGACCTTCCAGGAAACGACCACGGTGATCCAATACGCCAGCACGTATCCGAGGGCTAGCAATCCCAACGAGGCGGGTCCGGGATCGCGGCTGAAGTAGATCTCAAAAAGTGGAACTGCAATGGCGAGATTCAGCACGTTCAACACCACGGTGATCCAGAAGGCGGTCCGGGTTTCTTCCAGGGCGTACCAACCCCGCAGGATCACGTAGTAGAGGGTGAATGGCAGTAGGCCTAGGGCGAACACTGAGGCGAGGGTGCCGGTGATGCGAGCTGATTCGGTCGAGGTTTGACCGTAGTTGAATAACAGGACACCGGCTTGAGTGCCTAACACGATCAGCGCTATCGAAGAAGGGACGATCAGCGCACTGGCAGATCGCATACCGGCGGACAGATCGTTTGCCAGATCTCGGTAATCGAGATCATGTGCAGCCCGACTCATTCGTGGCAAAAGTGCTGCAACGATCGACACGGTGATTACCGAATGGGGAAGTATGAACATCAAGTGTGCGTTCGTGTACGAGGTCAAGCCCGCGGCGGTGAACCCCTCGTTTTGGGACACTGCGTTAACCCCGGTGGCGAGGCGAACGATCACTGCGTAAGCGACCTGGTTGACCGCCACCAGCCCGATGGTCCAGAACGCAAGTGATCCGGCAGTGTTGAGCCCAGCACCCCGAAACTTCAGTGTTGGATGGTAGGCGTATTCCACTTTGCGTAAAACAAAGATCAGAACGAGGGCTTGGGCCACGACTCCGAGAGTTGTGCCGACACCGAGAAGGGTTACCTCACTCGAAGAAAGAGTGCCATCAGATCCGGCTGTAGGCCCAGCGACGAAAATGAATAGCGCGAAAGTGAAAATGGCGACGATGTTGTTAACGATCGGGGCGAACATCGGCATGGCGAAATGCCCTCGAGCATTGAGGACTTGCGAGAGCATCGTGTACACGCCGTAGAAGAAGATCTGTGGCAAACACAGGCGTGCAAATGCTGTCGCTAAAGCCAACTGTTCTGGGGTGTAGCGCGGGCTCGCGTAAATCTTGACGATGAACGGTGCGAAGAGCACCGCAAGGATGGTCACCCCCAGCAGGAGAAGTCCTACAAGGGTGATCAGTCGATCCGCGTAACCGTCACCGTTGTCCGCGTCATCCTTCATATGCCGAACGAGTTGAGGAATGAACACAGCGTTGAGTGCGCCGCCGATAACCAAGATGTACACGACGTTCGGCAACGTGTTGCCGAGGTTAAACATGTCAGCGACAGTGCCCGCGCCGAGCGCCGCCGCGAGCACGATGCCGCGTAGAACGCCGCCTGTGCGCGACAGAACTGTTCCGGCTCCCATGACCACACTCGACTGAAGAGCGCTGTTACGCCCCGTTGTTGTACCGGGCGATTGTCCGGCAGCCACCGATACTGCCGGGGGTGCGTCAGTGACGAGGTCGCCGGCAAGCTCCTCGGATAGCTCGTCAACGAGCTCATCACCGTGAGGCGTATCGTCAGTGGGCGGGGTGGGCGTCATATGCCTTTACCGTGCCCGTTCCTGTGTGCGACGTGCAAGTGCGCCACGAATCATTAGCAATACCAGAGCCGCGAAAAAGGCGATGACGACCCATTGCGCGGCAAGTGCGTATGCGGCGCTGCGTACCTGGGTTGTGATTGGTTCACCAAACGCCAACCCCTCCGGGGTCAGCAGACCAATGTTTACGAGAACGGGCCCTGACCCGGCAACCCGGGCTGTCACTTCCAGGGTTTGCTTCTGTCCGGGCTGCAAGGTGACGGTCGGAACATCGTCGGCTTGGAAACGAACTGATGGGGTTGAACTCAGCCGGACCCCGACCCGAGCGGGACGATCCAAGTCATTTGCAATCGTGATGGGTATGACGCCTTGATCGCCAGGAAGAGTGACAGGTGCATTCGACAGAATTCGAATTTTGCTCATCACATCTTGAATCGAATCCTGACTCGCCTTGAGTAGCCGCTCCCCAGTTCCTGGCTCCGTTCTCCAGTGCGCTGACTCGGCTCGCGTCAGGGCAGCTTCTTGGCTGGCCGACGAATCTGCGTTCGCATCCGGAGCGACTGATCGCACGAGAGCCAAATCGGCTCGGGCAGAGGCAATTTCGGTCAGATATCGGGGCGTGAGTTCGCCGTTGATGTCCCGCGTTGTGTAGTCGAGTCGAGTGCGCGGGAGGTCACTTGGCGGGCTCGCCAGCAGGGCACTGAGTGTTTGACTGCGCGCGAATTCTGAGGTGCTGATTGTGTCGATCATCGTGCTCGCCGTGGCAGTTGCGGCCCACGCTACCGGCGGCGCGATCACCAGTGTTCGCGAGACGGTAGGTAGCTCTAAGGCACTCAT
>JBAXUN010000028.1:0-23744 GCA_037129655.1 Actinomycetes bacterium | reverse complement strand
AATCGTTCAGCGGCTCGGGCACCCGGACGTCATGTCAGCAATCACGATGCCCTCCAAGATGCGCCGACCGATTCGGTTCGGTAGCAGTGTTCAGGTTTGTGCACCAGCGAGCGGAAACGTCTCGAACACCTGCCAAATCCCGCTGTCATCGTGGACATACAGCGCAAACTCCGTCGCAACGAAACTCGCAGTGAACCCTGACAAACTCTGGAACGCTTGATCCAGAACAGATTTCGGCACGTCATGTGCGACCGTTACGTGAGGGTGGTAGGGGTAATCCAACTCTCGATCCAGAACACCGACGCGAATGCGCGCCTCTAGCTGCTCACATGCAGATATCCCCTGCGATACTGATACAAACACTACCGGCGAGACTGGCCGAAAAGTGCCCGCGCCGCGCAGTTGAACATCGAACGGGGCTGTGGCCGCTGCCGCTTGGCTGAGATGAACTCGAACATCCGGAATCTGGGACTCCAAGATTCGAGTGGGAGGTAGCAGTGTGATGTGCGCCGGGATCGAGGAAGCCTGCGGATCGCCAAACGATTCGCGCCAACCTTCTATCTCTGCACCCCAGGGATCAGGGATTGCGAGTGCAACCCCAATCAACAAGTTCGAGCCGCCCACTAGGCGTTGCCCTTTACCAGGCCGAGCCGCTCGTACGCCGAGGCCAGGGTGGGCGCGGCAACCGAGCGGGCTTTGGCTGCTCCCTGCTCCATCAAACGAATAAGTTCCGCTGGGTCGCTGGTCAATTCACGCACGCGTTCGGCGAATGGCGCTGCGAAATTTACTACGACCTCGGCGGCGTCCGTCTTCAGGGCACCGTAACCCTTGCCGGCATAGTCCGCTTCTACCGAGTGGACATCGCGACCACTGAACGCTGCGACGATGGTGAGCAGATTCGAAACACCCGGCTTTGCCGTTGGGTCATACCGGATCTCTGTTTCGCTGTCGGTCACCGCAGACTTAAGTCGCTTTGCGATCGTCTTCGGTTCGTCGAGCAAGAACACTGCCCCGTTCGGTGACGACTTACTCATCTTCGACGTCGGATCCTGCAGATCAAGGATCTTCGCCGTTTCCTTAACGATCAGAGGCTTCGGGACCACGAAAGTTTTCCCAAATCGTGTGTTGAATCGTTGTGCTAAATCTCGAGTCAGTTCAAGATGCTGACGTTGATCCTCACCAACGGGCACCTCATCTGCCTGATAGAGCAAAATATCTGCCGCCATCAAAATCGGGTAAGTGAATAGCCCGACCGAGGCGCGCTCGCTGTCGCCCTTGGACGATTTGTCCTTGAACTGCGTCATTCGTGAAGCTTCGCCATAACCGGTGATGCACTCGAGCACCCAGCCCAGTTGCGCATGCTCTGGCACGTGGCTCTGAACGAAAATAGTGGCTCGAGTCGGATCTATCCCGGCGGCTAGAAGTTGGGCGTAACCGAGAAGCGTATTGCGGCGCAACTCGTCCGGGTCTTGCTCAACGGTGATGGAGTGTAGGTCGACAATGCAGTACAAAGCATCGTGCGTGTCCTGCAGAGATACCCAGTTCTGCACCGCGCCGAGGTAGTTGCCAAGCTGGAACGATCCAGCCGTCGGCTGAATACCAGAAAGCACGCGGGCCAGATCAGTCATGCGGGAGATTCTGTCACCGATGAGCCTTCGGCAGGGTCACCGGGGTTAGCCTGCGGTTCAACTCGCACGCGGGAGACCCGTCGCCCATCAAGTTCAACCACCGTCAGCACGTGCCCGTCGACGTTCACGTTCACGCCCACCTCAGGTAACGCCCCAAACTCGGCCACAATGAAACCAGCGACAGTCTCGTACGGACCTTCGGGCAACTCGATTCCGGTTTTCTCTTCGAAGTCCTCGAGGTTGAGCAGCCCGTCCACGACAATGTCACCCGACGGGTGGCGCGGCGGCTCAGCAACGTCATACTCGTCGCGAATATCGCCCACGAGTTCCTCGACGAGATCCTCAAGCGTGACGATGCCGGCGGTACCGCCATATTCGTCAACCACGATGGCAAGATGCGCACCCGTAGAACGCATTTCCGACATTGTCGGGAGCACCCGTTTGCTACCAGGAATCAAAAGAACATCTCGAACCAAATCGCCAACCTTGATCCCTCGATCTGCGATGTCTGGATTCAAAATGTCACGAATATGAACGAAACCGATGACGTCGTCCTGGGACTCACCAAAGACGGGGTATCGCGAATGCGGCAGTTCCATTACCAGCCGCGCAGCCTTGTAGGCAGGAAGTGAAGAGTCAAGAAACTCCACCTCAGTTCGGGGCACCATGATTTCGCGGACTTCGCGTTCACCCGCCTCGAACACGTCGTCGATAAGTTCACGCTCTTCGGGTGTTAACGACGTCTGGCTTGCCAACATGCCACGGAGCTCGGCTTCGGAGATCTCCTCCTTGTTCGCGTTGGGATCTCCGCCCAGAACTCGCACCATCAGATCGGTCGATCTCGACAACAGCCAGATGAAAGGCCGCGCAAAGCGGGCCAGCCAATCAACCATTCCGGCACATGCCACGGCTATAGATTCAGCCCGTTGCAACGCGATCCGCTTAGGTGTCAACTCACCGAGCACGAGAGAGATGTACACCAGCAAAAGGGTGACAAGCACGAAGGCGATACCGTCGGCCAGTTCCTTTGAGAGGCCGAGATTTTCCAGCAGCGGGGCAACTTGCGGCGCCATTCGAGATGCACCAAAGCCGGCCGAAAGGAATGCGGCCGTCGTGACTGCGATTTGAACCGCAGCCAGAAACCGGTTCGGATCAGCAACGAGGTCGGCGAGCTGCTGGCCGCGTTTACCGCGCTCAGCCACGATTCGTTGCACCTGACTTTCCCGCAGCGAAATCAGAGCGATTTCGGCAGCCACGAAGAAGCCAGCGGCCAACGTGAACAACAGCACGACCCCAAGGTTGAGCAGGAATTCGCTCACGTCGCGCCCCCGGTATGTTCTACGTCCATACCTCGATACTAGAGATTCTTTAGGCTCGTACCCGCAACTCGGGGTCAGAGTCCCTCGCGAGCGGCAAGATGAACACCATGAACGACACAGTTCGGCTAGATCGCGCCTTTCGAGTTACCGCGATCGCGCAGCTCCGCGAGGGCGTTGACGTGTTGGTTGTTGGCGGCGGTGTAACGGGCAATGGCGTCGCACTTGACGCGGCACTGCGCGGACTAAAGGTTGGCCTTGTCGAACAGCGGGATTTTGCCTCCGGCACGTCAAGCCGCTCAAGTAAGTTGGTACATGGCGGCCTGCGTTATCTCGAACAATTCAACTTCGGGCTGGTCCGTGAGGCATTACGTGAACGATCACTACTGCTGGACAGACTTGCACCACATCTCGTTGAGCCTCTCCCCTTCCTCTACCCACTTTCGCATCGCGTGTGGGAACGCCCCTACGTTGGCGCCGGGCTGACGCTCTACGACACACTCGGCGGTCTTCAACCCAGCGTCCCGCGACACAGCCATCTGTCTAAATCGGCCTCCCTCAAGGCATTTCCAGATCTCAAGCCTGACTCGCTAGCGGGCTCGATCAGGTATCACGACGCTCAGGTTGACGACGCACGCCACACGCTCGAACTCGCCCGGACGGCGGCAGCACACGGAGCGGCAGTCACCGCGTCAACTCGAGTTGTGGAATTTACAGCGAACGATCAGCGGATTACCGGCGCGATCGTCCATGACGCCCTCACCAACGAAACCTTCCACGTGCCCGCGCGAGTAGTAGTCAATGCCACCGGAATCTGGGCCGGCGTGACTGAGGAATTGGCTGGGGTTGAAGAGCCGATCAGGATGCGGCCCAGTAAGGGCGTCCATATCGTCATCCCACGCGACCGCATTAACGGCTCACTTGCCCTCATCACACGGACCCCCACCTCCGTGCTGTTCGTACTTCCGTGGGGCCGGTCATGGATTATCGGAACTACTGACACCCTTTGGCACGAGGGCCTGAGCCACCCCGTCGCCACCCACGCGGATCTGACGTATCTACTCGATATGGCCAATGCCTCGCTTTCGTCCCATCTCACCGAGGATGACGTCATTGGCGTTTATGCAGGTCTTCGCCCGTTGGTGGATTCCGAGGGGCTGTCCGAATCGGAGATCTCTCGCGAACACACGATCAGGCGTCCGATCCCGGGCCTGGTCACAATTGCCGGAGGCAAATACACCACGTATCGGGTGATGGCCGAAGACACTGTCAATGCGCTGTCCGACGATTTAGGCGAGCTAGCGGCATCAACATCCAACGAGGTACCGCTCATCGGTGCCGCCGAGCCTTCGGACGTCTTCGCATCCGTACGCGATCACGCCGGCGCCCGCAACATCGATGATGCACATCTCGATCGCCTCTCGCATCGATACGGACGTCTCACCATCGAGCTCCTAGATGCAATCGCGATCAATCCAGAACTAGCCGCCGAAATGCCCGGCGGTGCAGGCACTTTGGCCGTTGAGATCGTTCACGCCGCCACTCATGAGGGCGCCTTGCACGTCGATGACGTACTAACCCGGCGCACCAGGCTTTACCTCGAGGCCGGTGATCGCGGGCTGGTGGCCGCCCGCCATGCATCTCGCCTTATGGGCGAGGTTCTCGGCTGGGATGACGCGACCCGGTCAGCGGAAGTATCTCGCTACCAGCGTCGCGTCGCTGCCGAACTAGAAGCACAGTCCGCACCTGACGACGCAACCGCCGCGCATATTCGCGAACGGGTTCAAGATATTCGACTCACTTAGCCTAACGACGGGTGATCGAAGCTCGCCGTCACGGGAGCGTGATCGCTCCACCGTTCGGCGTACGTCGGCGCCTTGCCTACTTCAACGCCCGTGGCTCTGCTCGCAAGTCGCTTGGTTGCCAGCACATAGTCGATGCGCCACCCTCCGTCAGTGTCGAATCCGCGGCCACGCCACGACCACCACGTGTACGGGCCTGGCCCAGGGCCGCCGTGTAGCCGCCCTAGATCAACCAATCCGAGTTCATCTCGCCAACGATCAAGGTACTCACGCTCTTGCTCGAGGAAACCGGCTTTGCCGCGATTGCCCTTCCAGTTCTTAATGTCGTGTTCGGTGTGGGCGACATTGAAATCACCACACACGACGGCCTCACCCTTGTTTCGCATACTTCGGCGGGCGAGTGCATCGAGACGTATGTGCATGGCGTCCATGAATCGATACTTCTGCGCTTGCCGCGGCTCGTCTGTCGCTTCACCGGTGTGAACGTATGCGGACACAACGGTTAGCGGACCTGACTCGGTGACGAGATCAACCTCTACCCACCGACCATCTTGGGAAAACTCGTCGACACCAAGTCCCACGCGAGCTGCCTTGTGATCCGCCTTGGTAAGTACGGCCACACCTGAACGACCCTTGTCAGAACTCTCCGCATGCGCAATTCGGTAGGACTCTAACGATGTACCGGCGAGCGACTCATCGAGTTGCTCGCGACTGGCACGCACTTCCTGTAGGCAGACCACATCGGGGTTTACCTCCGACAACCAAGTAATCCCACCCCTACGCTGCGCGGCTCGTACGCCGTTTACGTTCGCGGTAACAATCGTCAGCACAGGCGTTAGGCCATCGCCGTACGAAGGTTTTCGTCAATCGCCGCAAGGAAATCCTCTGTCGTCAGCCACGAAGCATCCGGGCCGATTAACAGGGCGAGATCCTTGGTCATCTTGCCGCTTTCAACCGTCTCGACACATACTCGCTCGAGCGTTTCGGCGAATGCCGTGACCTCGGGCGTTGAGTCCATGCGACCACGAGCCGCGAGACCTTGGGTCCACGCAAAAATCGACGCAATCGGATTGGTCGACGTCGGCTTCCCCTGCTGGTGCTGACGGTAATGGCGGGTAACTGTGCCGTGCGCAGCCTCAGCCTCAACGGTCTCACCATCGGGGGTCATCAGCACCGAGGTCATCAGACCAAGAGAGCCGAAGCCTTGAGCAACGGTGTCACTCTGAACGTCACCGTCGTAGTTCTTACACGCCCAGACATAGCCGCCCTCCCACTTCAAAGCAGCCGCGACCATATCGTCAATGAGTCGGTGCTCGTAGGTGATGCCCGCCGCAGCGAAATCATCTTTGAACTCTGCGTCAAAGATCTCCGCGAAAATATCCTTGAACCGACCGTCGTACGCCTTGAGGATCGTGTTCTTCGTGGACAGGTAAACCGGTAGTCCCCGATCTAGCCCGTAACGCATTGAGGCGCGGGCGAAATCACGGATCGACTCGTCAAGGTTGAACATAGCCATCGCCACGCCACCACCGGGGTAGTCGTAGACCTCAATCTCGATTGGATCACTGCCATCCTCGGGGACGAACGAGACTGACAATTTGCCCGGACCCGGAACAACGAAATCAGTAGCACGGTACTGGTCGCCGAATGCGTGACGGCCGATGATGATCGGCTTCGTCCAGCCGGGTACAAGTCGAGGAACATTCGAGATCACAATGGGCTCACGGAAGATGACGCCACCGAGAATGTTACGAATGGTGCCGTTTGGCGACTTCCACATCTTCTTCAAGCCGAACTCGGCAACCCGTGCTTCGTCTGGGGTAATCGTCGCGCACTTGACGCCGACCCCGTACTGCTTGATGGCGTTGGCTGAATCGATCGTGACCTGATCGTCCGTGGCATCGCGATTCTCAATCGATAAGTCGTAGTACTTCAGGTCGACCTCGAGATACGGCAGGATCAAGGTGTCCTTGATGTACTGCCAGATGATGCGTGTCATTTCATCGCCATCGAGTTCGACGACCGGGTTGAGCACCTTGATCTTGGCCATGATGGACTCCCTTAGATCAGATCGAGTGCGCGAACGGCATCGCGCTCTTCAACTAGTTCGGCAACCGATGCGTCAATCCGGGCACGACTGAAATCGTCGATTTCAAGACCCTGGACAATCTCCCAGTCGCCACCAGCCGAGGTGACGGGGAACGACGAGACCAGACCTTCGGGAACGCCGTATGAGCCATCCGAGACGATACCCGCCGACGTCCAATCCCCAGCGGGAGTGCCGTTGACCCACGAGTAGATGTGGTCGATAGCAGCATTGGCCGCCGAAGCTGCGGACGAAGCGCCACGAGCTTCGATGATGGCCGCACCGCGTTTGGCCACCGTTGGGATGAACGTCGATTCGATCCAGTCCTGATCGTTGACGACAGCAGCGGCGTTTTCGCCCTTGATCTCGGCATGGAAGATATCCGGGTACTGAGTTGCTGAGTGGTTACCCCAGATCGTCAACTTGCTGATGTCACTGACCGTCGAGCCAGTCTTCGTCGCGAGTTGTGAAAGCGCGCGATTGTGGTCGAGACGCGTCATCGCGGTGAAACGGCTCTTCGGAACGTCCGGTGCATGTGATGCAGCGATAAGAGCGTTGGTATTGGCCGGGTTGCCAACTACGAGAATGCGAACATCATCAGCGGCACCGGCATTGATGGCTTCACCCTGCGGCTTGAAAATTCCACCATTCGCAGACAGCAGATCGCCACGTTCCATGCCGGCGGTGCGCGGACGTGCGCCGACGAGCAGTGCCACATTCACACCGTCAAATGCAGCGCGGGCATCGTCAGTGATATCGATTCCGGCGAGCAAGGGGAAGGCACAATCGTCGAGCTCCATCGCGGTGCCCTCAGCGGCTTTGAGAGCCGGGGTGATCTCCAACATCCGCAGCCGTACCGGAACATCCGGTCCGAGCAAATGGCCTGAGGCGATCCTGAAAAGGAGTGCGTAGCCGATCTGACCTGCCGCACCTGTGATGGTTACGTTGACGGGTGTACGTGACATCCTGAGCTCCTTTGCGATGTGGGCGAGACGTTACCTCACCCTGCAATGCCTCGATCTGCCCTGCTAGCTGAGATCTGCAGATGACAAGTATCTCGACGTCAAGACATTTACCAAAGCGTATACGACCGTCGTCAATTGTTTGGCGGTGGGACCCACAGCGACAGCACCGTAGTGGCGGACGACAGAACCGCTAGCACGACGATGTCGACCCGCTTACTTCGCACCGCCAGCCAGCCCGCACCATCTGCTGGTAGCAAGACCCGCAAGAAAAGCGCGAGAAACAGCGCGAACGCGATCACGACACATCCCTTGCGGAAGTGGCCGCTTACCACCACAACCAGGCCCAGTATCACTAGGCCGAGCACCGTGATGAGCGGCCACTCTCGACGCAGGATGCCCGCCATCGCCTTAGGCCAGTCCGGCTGCGCGCTCCGCCGACTCAACCACGTTCATGATGAGCATCGCGCGAGTCATCGGACCAGTTCCACCTGGCATCGGGGCGATGTGCCCCGCCACCTCGGCACAAGCCGGATCGATGTCGCCGACCAAGCCGGCATCCGTGCGGGTGATGCCGACGTCGAGAACGGCCGCACCTGGCTTGATCATGTCCGGCTTAATCAGATGTGCGACACCGGCGGCGGCAACGATGATGTCTGCCCGGCGAGTGTGCTCGGTGAGATCCCTAGTGCCCGTGTGGCAAAGCGTGACTGTTGCGTTTTCTGACCGGCGGGTCAGGAGGAGTCCAAGCGGACGACCAACTGTGACACCGCGACCAACGACAACAACCTCCGCACCGTTGATGTTCACGTCGTAACGACGAAGGAGCTCAACAATGCCGCGCGGCGTACAGGGCAGCGGTGCCGGAATGTTCAGAACCAGACGTCCAAGGCTCATCGGGTGCAGGCCATCAGCGTCCTTCTCGGGGTCGATCAGTTCGAGAGCGCGGCTCTCGTCAAGACCCTTTGGCAGTGGCAGCTGGACGATGTAACCGGTGCAGCTCGGATCGGCGTTCAACGTGGCGATGGCCTCGTCCACCTGCGCCTGCGATGCATCTGCTGGAAGATCAGCGCGCACTGATGCAATGCCAACCTCGGCGCAGTCGCGGTGCTTACCGGCGACGTACGACTGGCTGCCCGGGTCGTCACCCACGAGCACAGTGCCAAGTCCTGGGGTAATGCCATGCTCCTTGAGCACAGACACTCGGGTAGCCAGTTCGGCCTTAATTGCAGCAGCAGTCGCTTTTCCATCAAGAATAATCGCGGTCACGCAGCGGATCCTCTCACGAATGGGTAGCCCAATCTTGCAGCAGGGTCACCGTTTTGCCGCGGGTCGACGATAGGACGCAACGGCGACTGCCACCAACGTCAAAAACATGCCGATCACCAGCCGCGTATCGACCAACGTGCCCGCTGTTGGAACGACCAGATCGAGGATGAGCGCACCAACCAATTGGCCGGCAATGTTGAGCAGGCTGAAGAGTAAAACCCCAAGCGGGGCAACGAAATACGCCGCCGTAACGATAAACAGCAACCCAACCGGTCCGCCGAGCCACAGAATCGGTTGTTGCCATGGAGCCGGGGGCATCGTCCAGGCGTGATGCTCAACGGAGTGTTCAAGCCCCAGCGCAATTAGCAGCGCCAATAGCCCACATACGAAGTTGACGAAGGTTGCCACCAGTGGATCCCTCGTTTTAACCGAGATTTGGGCATTCACCGCTTGCTGGAATGACGAGGCGAGTCCAGCTATCACAGTCACTACGAGAGCCCAGAGCGCAAGGTTGCCCCCCGAGAAACGTCCCGACACCGCTAGGGCCACTGCCAATGTGGTGCCTACCGCACCCGCGACCCGAGGCCCCGTCACGGCACGCTTTCCACCGGGCGCAAGTCCCATCCAGTCGACGAGAAGCGACGAACCCGTCATACCAGCGACAAGGGCAACGGTAAACAGGGCAACACCGAGTAGCGGGACGGTCAAGGTCTGACTCGCCACAACGGTCGCACCGCCAAGCCCACCGAGGAACTGCCACCACTTAAGTCGTCCATCGGCGAATGCACTCGGTAGGTCGTGGAACAGATGCTGACGGGTCTGTGGTCGAAACGCCATGATGACAACCAAGATGGAGAGCCCAACGATGAACGAGAGCACCGCTGCGAAGATTCCGTCGTTGAGTACATGACCAAACTCGCCATTGATTCGACTTTGAATGGCGATGACACCACCGATACCGAGGGCCGCCAACATCGCAATGGGGTGTGCGGGTGGGTGGACGGTGTGGCGCTCGGTCATTATGTCGACGCCTCACCTTCTCTATACTTACGGGCGATCACAACGGGAAATCTGGCCCAGATCCCTTGCGGAACCTGTTGGTTAAGTGCCCCAACCTAATGAAAGAAGTGGCGAGTGTCAGTGAAGTACATCGTGACGCCCGCGGCGACCGCGCAGGCTATTACTTCCTGATCACGCACTGATCCACCTGGCTGGACGACGGCCTTAATGCCCGCGTCGAGAAGCACTTCAAGGCCATCGGGAAATGGGAAGAATGCGTCGGATGCGGCAACCGCATCACGACTTCTGCCGTCTCCGGCACGAGCAACGGCCAACCGCGCTGAGTCAACACGATTAACCTGTCCCATTCCAACGCCGACAGCTGCTCCATGCTTGGCGAGCAGAACTGCATTCGACTTCACAGATCTCACTGCGCGCCATGCAAACTGCAGGTCACGCAACGTCGAGGCGTCGGCGGGCTCGCCACACACAAGCGTCCACTGAGCCGGATCGTCACCGGATGCATCGATCTTGTCGACAGATTGAAGCAGTACCCCGCCGCTGATCGGGCGGATCTCGATTCCCCCGTGCGGTTGAACATCATGAGCAACCAAGAGGCGCAGATTCGACTTTTGCTGCAGCAACTCTTTGGCATCCTCGTCGAACCCTGGCGCGACAACAACCTCCGTAAAGATTTCGGCAACCTGCTCAGCCATCGCCAAGGTCACCGTGCGATTGGCAGCAATCACACCGCCGAACGCCGAAACTGGATCGGTGTCATTGGCCATACGATGCGCTTCAGCGATGTCGACGCCGATCGCGATACCGCACGGGTTGGCATGTTTGATGATGGCAACGGCGGGTTCGGCATGGTCATAGGCCGCGCGCCGCGCAGC
The DNA here is from genome assembly GCA_037129655.1 of Actinomycetes bacterium. GTDB lineage: Bacteria > Actinomycetota > Actinomycetes > S36-B12 > CAIYMF01 > Longivirga. The sequence goes on along the minus strand of JBAXUN010000028.1, from coordinate 12,786 downwards.
ATCGGCATCGACGAAGTTGTTATACGACATTTGCTTGCCATGAATCTGCTCGGCTTGAGCTAAGCCCGGATTTGGCGAGTTGTTGGTGATGTAGAGCGCTGCTTGCTGATGCGGATTCTCGCCATAGCGAAGAACTTCCGCACGCTCCCACGTTGCGCCAATCCAGGCAGGGAAGCCCGTGCCACCATCGCTCGGTGCTACCACGTTACCGAGATACGAAGCGACTGCAACGTCGTAGTTTGCCGTGTGAATAAAGGCATCAGCAGCCAGGGCCTGGCGCTGAGTTAACGTAAATCCACCGCTACGCAACGCTTCGAGAACATCTGGATATCTCGCCGGAGAGGTGACAACCGCGACGCTTGGATGGTTTTTAGCTGCTCCGCGAACCATCGACGGACCACCAATGTCGATCTGCTCGATGCACTCGTCCGGGGTTGCGCCGGAGGCAACAGTGGCAACGAATGGATATAGATTAACCACGACAAGTTCGAACGGGGCAATACCTAAGTCGTCGAGTTGACGTTGGTGATCGTCAAGACGCAAATCCGCAAGAATTCCAGCGTGCACCTTCGGATGTAGCGTCTTGACCCGACCATCGAGACACTCCGGAAACTCAGTCAGATCCGAAACCTGCGTTACTGGAATGCCCAGCGCGGAGATGCGCGCGGCCGTCGATCCCGTTGAAACGATTTCGACGTCGGCCGCGTGCAGCGCCTGTGCGAGTTCGTCCAAACCTGTCTTGTCATAAACCGAGACAAGAGCCCGGCGAATCACGCGCATTGTCACGGGATGTAAGCCCTTCTTCCATCAACAATGCAACCGCGCGACGCGATCGCAGCAATCGTTCCAACAACCAATGACCGCTCAGCCATTTTGATTCGCTCATGCAAGCTCGCCTCATCATCGGAGGCATCAACGTGAACGGGTGCCTGAGCAATGATCGGGCCGGTGTCGACTCCTTCGTCAACCAGATGCATGGTGCAACCTGTCACGCGGACCCCATAGACGAGTGCATCGCGCACGGCATGGGCCCCAGGGAAGGCTGGGAGCAACGCCGGATGAGTGTTGATGATGCGATTGGAGAAATGCGAAAGAGTCGCTGAGCCAAGGATGCGCATGAAACCAGCACAAAAAACCCAGTCCGGACTCCACTCGGCGATTGCTGCGGTTAGCGCGTCATCCCAAGCCGTTCGTGATGGAAAATCTTCCACAGGGAGAACGAAGGTTGGAACCCCGGCCTTCGTGGCGCGATCGAGAGCAATCGCATCCGGTAAGTCCGCACCAACGGCAACAACTTGGGCCGGAAAACCAGGATCAGCAGTTGCATCGAGCAGTGATTGAAGAAGGGTGCCGGTACCAGACGCCAAAACAACAAAGCGCGTGCGCTGGTCTGGATGTGGCTGGTCCACGGATGCCCTTTCGCCGAAACGGTGTCAGGACGATCCTAGGGTGCCAACTGCTCGCCCGTACCTTGCGCCCGAAGCGTGGGCACGACATATGTGATGAGCGCGCAGACAACCGCGCCCGCGGAAGTCAAAACAAAAACCGCCACCGCAGTAAGGAAAGGTTTTGGCCCTAGATAGCTAAGCCGCGCAGCACCGAGGCTGCCGCCGCTAAGCCACGCGAGGCCCAGGACGGCCATGGAGACAAGCGCACTTGCCGACAGCAGTGCGAGAACCTCGTTACGGAGTTGGAACACAAAACGTCGATGAAGGATGAGCGCACCGATGACACCGGCAAGCACAGGCAGAACAAGGAGCAAAGGAGCCAGCCGGCCAGGCTCCGACGGAATCGCGGCAAGTACCGGGACCGATGGCAACAGCCCGCCGCTGACTGAAAACACACTCGCTGTCGCACCGCCGCCAATAACCACGCCGGCACCACTTATGTAACCAAGTACCCAGACGATGAGATTCGGCAAGTAGGCGCACGTCACAAGCAAAACGCCGAGTACGTCTGTGAGACCAGTACCGAGTGCGCTACCCAACCCGATAACCGTCGACCAGTTTGCTAGCAAGGCGATAATCCCGATAGCTGCACAAAAGCTCACCAGTGCACAAGCAATCGATGAGGCGGCGATCAGTATCGGTCGAACGTCGGCGGGAATCTGCGACCACACCATGCGCCACCCACCCTTCGCCCCCAAAATCCCAAGAGCTAGTCCGAGCGCCCCGATGATTCCCGAAGAGATCACTGTCATCGGAGTCGAAACACTGGCCACACCATTGAGATCACACAACTGGCTGACACCGAACGCGATCAACATGTAAGCCGTTGTTCCAGCTACAACCAAAAGTGCGTGATCCACCCAGCCCTGCACCGAGGTAATCCGAGCGGCCCACCGACCCGCGATCCGCAGCAGGCTTAGAGGAATCACCAGCAGTGCCATCGGTAAGAGGGTGATCGTCACCGCACCAACCGAAATCCCGGCGTGATGACTGACAAGCCACAGCAAACCCGCCGATTCGATCGGGACACCTAACCCATCCTCTGCCCGAGGACTGAGCACCCAGCCGATGGTTACGAAGATGCCAATCCCGGCCAGCCCACATATCGCTGCCCAGGCCGCCGCACTCACCGCTGCTACCGGAATCGCAGCCATGATCGGCTGGTTTTGACGTGCCGCACTGCTGTCTCTGCGAGGCGCACCCTTGGCGGGCGGCCGTTCAATAGTGGACGTCACATACCGATGGTCGCATCGACTCACCAGTTCACTAGGGCAACGACACGGGCCAAGTCCTGCATCACCGGCAATTGCGAAACAAGACACTTCACACCTGCGTGAGTAGGGTCGAAGGATTGGTATGTGCACGTGCCGAGGATTGGACGTTCCATGACCGACCTAGAGACCGCGGCAGATCCGATCCCGGAGACCACGTCGACAATCGCAGCCACCCGCCGCTTGAAGCCCGTGCCTCATCCATCACGGCAGGAGCGCGCTGCGACGGGTAAGGCCGTTCGAAAGAAACTTTCACTCACTCAACTCGCTGATTTATCAACAGACGACCGACCCCGAGCCTTGACCCTCTTACAGAGTCAGGATGCCTCAAGGGTGCCGGACCTCGTGCCGATCCGCTACGGCCGCATGTCAGCATCGAATTTCACGTTCTTCCGCGGTGGCGCGTTAGTAATGGCCTCTGACTTGGCCGCAAACGCCAATAGCGGTCTAACCGTTCAACTCTGCGGTGATGCGCACATCAACAACTTTGGCATCTACGCCTCGCCTGAGCGACGCTTGGTCTTCGACATCAACGACTTCGACGAGACTCATGCGGGACCGTTCGAGTGGGACGTCAAGAGGATGGCCGCCAGTGTGGCTATCGCAGCCCAGCTCAACGGCTTTACCAAGAAACAGACTCGCGACGCAGCCAGCGCCAGCGCCTTGGGTTATCGCGAGGCCATGCGCACCCTAGCCGCCAACGGGAACTTGGCGATCTGGTACTCGCATCTGGATGCTGAAGAGATTCTGACCACCGTTCGTCAAACACTCGATGCGAGACGAATGACTACGACGTCGTCAGTACTGGAAAAGGCACGGACGAAAGACAGTATTCAAGCGGTGTCAAAACTGGCTGAGCTCGTTGACGGCCAATTACGCTTTGTTTCTCAACCTCCGCTGGTTCGACCGATCGAGGATTTTCAAGACAGCAACGTAGTTGAAGCGACGTACTCGTACATTCGCACGATGATTCGTGGCTATCGCAGCACGTTGCAAAGGGATCGTCGCCATTTACTCGAGCAGTTTCGGCTCGTCCATATGGCGCGAAAGGTTGTCGGTGTCGGAAGTGTGGGCACTCGTTCTTGGCTTCTGCTCTTCGAAGGCGTTGACGGAGGCGACCCACTGGTACTTCAAGCCAAGGAAGCTCAGGATTCGGTGCTCGAACGCTTCGCTGGCAAGAGTCGCTTCAAGCATCAAGGACAACGCGTAGTCCACGGACAGCAGTTCATGCAGGCCACGAGCGACATCTTCCTGGGCTGGCAATCTTCCAGAGCCCTCGACGACGTGGAGCATGACTTCTACATCCGTCAACTACGTGACGGTAAAGGGTCGATCGATCCCGTCGGAATGTTGCCGGACGGACTTGCCCTCTACGGACGCATCTGCGGCGAAACCTTAGCCAGAGCACATGCACGATCGGGCGACCGAATAGCCATCGCCTCGTACCTCGGTGCGCGGACGAAGTTCGAAGACGCAATCACTGAGTACGCCTTAAAGTACGCCGATGTCAACGCTAGCGATTACGCCACCTTGACCGCGGCAATCGCTCGCGGCGAGATCACCGCCATCAAGGATCTCTAAGGCCGCTCAGCGGCCGCTGATGATCTCTCGCATCAAGCGGGCCGTCTCGCTCGGCGTCTTACCGACGCGTACTCCGGCTGCTTCCAAAGCTTCCTGCTTGGCCGCGGCTGTTCCCGACGAGCCTGAGACGATCGCACCAGCGTGCCCCATCGTCTTGCCCTCAGGCGCGGTGAAGCCAGCCACATACCCGACAACAGGCTTCGTTACGTGTGCCTGAATGAATGCTGCGGCACGCTCCTCAGCATCTCCACCGATTTCACCGATCATGACGATCGCATCGGTTTCCGGATCGGCTTCGAAAGCTTCCAGACAGTCGATGTGCGTCGTACCGATGATCGGATCCCCGCCGATACCTACGCAGGTGGAGAAGCCAAGATCGCGAAGTTCGTACATCATCTGGTACGTAAGGGTTCCCGACTTACTCACCAAACCGATCCGTCCGGCCGGCGTGATGTTGCCGGGGATGATTCCTGCGTTGGACTTGCCAGGACTGATGATGCCGGGGCAGTTCGGGCCAACGAGTCGGGTCGTGCCGCTCTCCTGTGCGTAAGCAAAGAAAGCCGCACTGTCGTGCACCGGCACGCCTTCAGTAATAACAATTACGAGGGGAATCGCAGCATCCACCGCTTCGTACACCGCGCCCTTGGTGAACTTCGGCGGCACGAAGATGACCGAAACGTCGGCGCCGGTCTGGGCTACCGCATCGCCCACACTGCTAAAGACGGGAATGATCCGGCCATCGGCATCAACCGTTTGCCCACCCTTGCCGGGGGTCACGCCAGCGACAATGTTCGTCCCTGAGGCGAGCATGCGACGCGCATGCTTTCCACCCTCAGATCCGGTGATTCCCTGAACGAGGATCTTGGAGTTCTCATTGATGAAGATAGCCATCGTCATGCTCCCTGAGCTGCGAGTTCGGCTACGCGACGCGCAGCCTCGTCCATGGTGTCGACAATCTCCACCAGCGGATTGCCTGCGTCGCGCAAAATACTGCGACCAAGGTCAGCATTGTTGCCGTCTAGTCGAACGACCAGCGGCTTGGCAACTGCCTCACCCTTGCCAGCAAGAAGTTCAAGGGCCTGCAAGATTCCGTTAGCGACAGAGTCGCAGGCGGTAATTCCACCGAAGACATTCACGAAAACTGCTTTAACTTCGGCATCAGACAGAATGATTTCAAGCCCATCGGCCATCACCTGTGCCGATGCGCCACCGCCAATATCGAGGAAGTTTGCCGGACGTTGTCCGCCGAACTCTTCACCGGCGTAGGCCACAACATCCAGTGTGCTCATAACGAGCCCGGCGCCATTACCGATGATTCCCACCGAGCCAGAAAGCTTGACGTAGTTCAGACCCCGCTCCTTCGCGGCGACCTCAAGGGGATCGGTCTCACCCGAGTCCACCAACGAATCGAAATCTGCGTGGCGGAAAGACGCGTTCTCGTCGAGCGACACCTTGCCGTCAAGAGCCAAGACCTGCCCGTCCGGCGTCTTAACTAGTGGATTGACTTCAACTAGGGTCGCATCTTCGTTAATGAATACGTCCCACAAACGTTCGAGAACTTCGATCACCTGATCGCGCACTGAGCTATCGAAGCCGGCGCTGTCGACGATCTCTTCAGCCTTAGCGCGATCGACACCGACGAGTGGATCAACATGTACCCGAGCAAGTGCCTCTGGGCGTTCAACGGCAAGCTGTTCGATCTCAACACCACCCTCTTTGCTCGCCATTGCCAGAAAGGTGCGATTCGACCGATCAAGCAGAATCGAGACGTAATACTCCTCGGCAATGTCTGACGCCGGAGTAATCAGCACCTGGTGCACGGTGTGACCCTTGATATCGAGACCGAGAATGTCAGTGGCTCGATCAAGAGCCTCCTGCGGATCAGCGGCGAGCTTCACCCCGCCAGCCTTGCCCCGACCACCCGTCTTCACCTGCGCCTTCACTACAACGGCACAGCCGAGTTCTTCAGCGGCCTCCTTGGCATGTGCGGGGGTGCGCACCACGATGCCACTGGTCGTTGGCACACCGTGGCGTGCGAACAGTTCTTTGGCTTGGAACTCGTATAGATCCACGGCCACGTCCTGACTCGATAGGAAATCAACGGCAGAGAAGGCAAGTCAACATGGTCATCGCTCGCACCCCCCTACTGTGACAGAGCGACCCCACCCTTTGTCAGCAGGTACGACCAGGGTGCGATACGGATCACACCGAACTTCCCACGCTGCGGGACGGTCCAATTGTCAGTGACGCTAGACAGAGCAGTGCTAAACGCCGGCTCCGACTCGACCGACTACCCAGTCGACGATGGACGCAGTGGTCGCACCGGGAGTGAAGATCTTGGCAACGCCCATCTGTTCAAGTTCGACAATGTCGTCCTCAGGGATGATGCCTCCACCGAAAACCACGATGTCAGAGGCGTTGTGCGAAGCAAGTTGGGCAAGAACGTCAGCGAAGAGCGTGAGGTGAGCACCGGAAAGAACCGACAACCCGATGACGTCAGCATCTTCCTGAATCGCCGTGCGCACAATGTTCTCGGGGGTTTGATGCAGCCCGGTGTAGATCACTTCGATACCTGCATCGCGCAGCGCGCGAGCAACAACTTTCGCACCACGGTCGTGGCCATCGAGACCGGGCTTGGCAACAATCACGCGGATCGGACTACCGTCTGCCGCTCGTGGCGCTGCTTGTGCGCTAGCCATATCCATCTCCTTGCACCCACGTCGTTTCGACAAGCCAACCGGTTTTGCGCTTCGGCTTAAGACCTGCCACCAGCCGCGATACTGCTCAGGGTACTCAGGCCACCATCACCGGCGGTATCCCCAACCGACCATAAACGGCTCATCGTGGTGAACATCACGCTTGGCAGGGATTCGACTAGAGTTTTTCAACCGGGGCGTAGCGAAGTAGCAGGCGCTTGGGACCATCGCCGCCGAAGTCGATCGTTGCCTCAGCCTTCTCGCCCATGCCACTGGTGGAAACAACGGTGCCAAGACCAAATTTGTCGTGTGTGACGCGGTCCCCTGGGGAGAGTGACACAACCTCGCGGTTGCCGGGGCTGCGCACACCTGGCCTCGAGGCTGCCGCCATCAAGGAGGGCGCCGATCCAAAACTGTCGCCACCAGCACTACGTCCGGAGCCAACCGGATCGACGCGATTCCAATGCAGAAGCTCGCTTGGGATCTCATCGAGGAATCGACTCGGCGGGTTATACGAAGGTGCACCCCATGCCGAACGAACAACAGCACGCGACACGTACAGCCGTTGACGTGCGCGTGTGATGCCGACATACGCCAGACGACGCTCTTCTTCCAGCTCGCGAGTATCACCAAGTGAGCGCATGTGCGGGAAAACGCCATCTTCAAGACCGGTGAGGAACACGACAGGGAATTCAAGACCCTTCGCGGTGTGCAAGGTCATCAACGTGACCACTCCACCATGTTCGTCGTCATCGGGGATCTCATCAGAATCCGCGACCAAGGACACCCGCTCAAGGAAGTCCGTCAGTGAGCCCTCTGGCTGATCGGTCTCGAACTCGCGTGCGACCGATTCAAGTTCGGCAAGGTTCTCAACGCGCGTCTCGTCCTGCGGATCACTACTTGCCATCAACTCAGCCAGATACCCACTTTGTTCAAGCACCGCAGTGAGAATCGTCGCTGGGCCTGAACCGGCTTCCACGAGAGTGCGCAGATCAGACATCATCTGGGCGAAGGTTTGAACCGCACTCAGTGACCTTGCTGCCATCAGGGGTGCTTCTTGCGCGCGCGCGAGCGCGTTACCGAACGAGATCCGTTCACGTTGGGCCAGCATTTCGATCGCAGCCTCGGCCCGATCACCGATCCCCCGTCGGGGTGTGTTGAGGATCCGACGGATCGAGATATCGTCATCGGGATTAGCCAGCGCCCGCAGATAACCGAGGGCGTCGCGGATTTCCTTGCGCTCATAGAAGCGAACACCGCCAACAACCTTGTACGGCAAACCAACGCGGATGAACACTTCTTCTAGTGAGCGGGACTGCGCGTTCGTCCGGTAGAACACCGCGACATCGCGCGACTGGACTGCCTCGTCATCGGAGAGCCGGTCAATCTCGCGAGCGATGAAAGACGCTTCGTCATGCTCGTTGTCGGCAACGTAGCCAATGATTTGCTCACCATCACCGGCATCTGTCCAAAGCCGCTTGACGCGACGCGCAGTGTTTCGGGTGATCACCGCATTCGCAGCAGTGAGAATGGTTTGCGTAGATCGGTAGTTTTGCTCGAGGAGAATGGTCGTCGCATTGGCGTAGTCGCGTTCGAACTCTTCGATGTTGCGAATCGTCGCACCGCGGAATGCGTAAATACTTTGGTCGGCATCTCCGACGACGCACAGCTGCGCGGGCGGAATCCCACCGTCCCCTTTACCGACTAGCTCATTGACCAGAACGTACTGCGCATGGTTTGTGTCCTGGTACTCATCAACCAGAACATGCCGGAATCGGCGGTGATAGTGCTCAGCAAGATCAGGAAAAAGTTGGAAGAGCGCGACTGTGGACGAAATCAGATCGTCAAAGTCGAATGCATTGGCCCGACGAAGGCGCCGCTGGTAATCGCGATATGCCTCAGCCAAGGTCTTCTCATGGTGATTGCTGGCCTGGCTGGCGAACGTCTCGTCGTCGATCAGTTCATTCTTCAGGTTCGACACCTGGTTGCTGAAGGCACGCGGCGGATAGCGCTTGGGATCTAGGTCCAGATCACGACAGACCAACGTCATTAGCCGCTGCGAATCGGTCGAGTCGTAGATCGAAAACGAGTTCGTCATACCCAGGCGAGTGGCCTCTTTACGCAGAATGCGCACGCATGCGGAGTGGAATGTTGAGACCCACATTGTGCGAGCGCGAGGACCAACGAGCTCGACAACGCGCTCGCGCATCTCGCCCGCAGCCTTGTTGGTGAAGGTAATCGCCATGATCTCGCCAGGACGAGAATCACCGGTGGCAAGAAGATGAGCGATTCGGCGGGTGAGCACGCGCGTCTTTCCAGAGCCGGCGCCAGCAACGATCAAGAGCGGACTATCGCGGTGTTCAACGGCGGCTCGCTGCTGCGGATTTAGATCCGCTACCAGATCAATGGGATTCCCGCCGAGGGACGCCGAGGCATGATCGTTGGCAGTCGGCTGCTCGGGATATGGCAGACCGAGATCGTCAAAAAGAGTGGACATCAATGCGGAGTCTATGCGCACTACCCGACAGTGCACCGATGACCCGGACTAGCGAGCAAGAAGGTCGCGCGAGCGGCTAGGAAACGAAGCCGAGAACGCGAACCGTGAGCCCAGTTCCGATGCTTGCGGTCACAAAGTCAACGCGGCCGTCGGCTCGCAGCGGAACAACCACGGTGTCCTGCGCAAGCAGGAGCGGACGGAATGAAACCCCCGCTACCGTTCCATTTGAGGTGAGTTTCAACGTATCGGCCGATGAACCGCCGAGCGCACTGAGCGATAGAACGACTGCTTTCGCCCCAACGGGCACGCCAAAGTGTCCGGCGACTGAGACGGTGCGGGGTGCTGCGGTCGTCCACGCACCCTTCAAGCCAACATTCGCAGTCGTATCAACGGCTGTAACCGCTGCCGGGAACATCGATGCGCGGCTCCCAGACGCGGCTGACGAAACCCAGCCCTGTCCGGTGATGCGGGCAGTGAGAGTTGCACTTCCCACGTTTCTGATCGAGACACGTCCGTCAGTGGTCGGCACGAGTGCGTTCACACTGCGGCTGATCCCCGGCATCGCGATCACCTGAGCAACCGGGTTGCCTGAGGCGGAAATCAACTGAACGCTGCCCGGCGTTGTCGACGGGTCGACCGTTAACGTCACGTACATGCCGGTGATACCGCTGGTCGGGATATCGCTTTGGCCCGCAAGTTGAATCGTTCGCGATGTGCTCGGCTTCAGCGGTGCGGCAGCAGAATCAAACAGCGGTATCGCGGGGATGATATGCGCCGTGCCCGTTGGCTTCGAGCCGACCGAAACGGCCAGAGTGGTGGCACGCGCATAACCTACGACGTCGACGCGCAGATCTGCCGAACCGCGATTAATCGACAACCGAATCGTTCCGTCACTAGCCACCGGAACGACAGCGCTGCCGAAGTAGGTGCCCGTCGATAGCGCGGTCAAGATGGGCACTGCGGTTGAGGTCATGTTGCCATGAACCGTGATCGTCGGATTCAGCGCACTGGCGGCCAGCCCAGTCACCCGAATCGCCACGGCCGCAACACCCGCCGCAGGAACTGCACCGCGACCGGCCACCTGAACAACCGCGTCCCGCTGGTCACTTGACCACTGCTTCTGGCTAAGCCGACACGGCGAGCCAACGCCAAGTCCGGTGCGGGTATCAAGGACATGTACGGGAGAGATGGGAGTGATATCACCAGCAGACTTCAGTGCTGGCTGGGATGACGTCCAAGGTGACGGACATTGCCAAGCCACTGCTCGACCCGTCCAAAACGAGGTCAAGCCCGAGGCACCTTCCCACGTCAACGACAGATGCACGTGGTTGCGGTGACAGTAGGTGTCGTAGGAAGCTGCCGCCTTTGCCGGATCGGTTAAGCAGCCCTTGAGATTCGTCCATCCCTTTTCTGGTGAGTAACCGCTCCAAAAGCGGTTGTTCCAGCCGATGTACATGATGCCTAGGCGCTTGGCCATCGCATTTGTGTTGCCGAAATTGTCCGTGGCCTGCAACCAGTTAAGGAACGACACGGCGCGAGCGCGCTGCGCCGACACCTTGTAATTGACCATCCAGTCGATGGCACGACCCTCTTTATGCTCGCTAAGCCCTCCGTCATTACAGGCACGCGAGATGTCCGTGGAAAACGGGCCATAGGTGGTTTGAAGCAGAGCTGCCAGCTTCTTTGTGCCAGCTTTTGGCGTCGGCGAACAGATCGACTGCGCCTGATACTGGGGTGCGCCATCGATGGCAGCGGTGAAGGTGGGGGTTTTCGGGGCTGGTGGCAGCGGAACAGGCGCCGGTGTCGGGGTTGGTGTCGGCGTTGGCGTTGGCGTCGGCGTTGGTGACGCGGTAGGCGTGGTTGTTCCAGACGCATGTGCTGGAGCGAACGTCGACCCACCCACTACGGCGGTTGCCACGAGCGCAGCAACACAACTAAGGACGGCTCGTGACGTGAGTGAACGCGACGTATCCTTAACCCACCTCATAGGGTTTCTATCGGCACGAAGCCGCTGTCACTTTCGCCCCATGAGTAACTTTAATTACTAGTCTCTCGCTAAATTGCCCTTTAATGGGGTAAATCGGACAGGAGTGTCATCGGTGATATCGGATGCTGAACTTGAACGAGTCCTCGTCGTAACTGCGCATCCGGATGATGTGGACTTTGGCGCCGCGGGCACCTTGGCCGGCTGGGCTGCTCAAGGCGTAGCGATCACGTACTGCATCATCACCGACGGCGACGCTGGTGGCTTTGATCCGGCGGTGCCGCGGTCAGAAATTCCGCGCATCCGACGCGCTGAGCAAACGGCCGCCGCCGCTGCATGCGGGGTCACCGACGTGCGCTTCCTGGGCTACAAAGACGGTGAACTGACCGTCACTCACGGGCTCCGCCGCGATATCAGCCGCGTGATCCGTCAGGTACGTCCGCGGCGAATGCTCATTCAGAGCCCAGAGCGCAACTGGCAGCGCATCCCCGCCTCACACCCGGACCACCTAGCCGCCGGTGAGGCTGCAATTCAGTCCGTCTACCCCGATGCGCGCAACCCGTTCGCCCATCCGTCGTTACTTACCGATGAGGGGCTCGACGCCTGGTCAGTCTCGGAAGTGTGGGTGATGGGCCATCACACTCTCGAACACTACGTCGATATGACCGAGATGTTCGATACGAAGGTCGCCGCTCTACGCGCCCATGATTCCCAGACCGCCCACATGGAGGATCTGCCGGGGATGCTGCGCATGTGGAGCACACGGATGGCTGAGCAAGCAGGCTTACCTGAAGGCCGACTGGCTGAGGGATTCTTCGTCTCGATCATGCCGGTGTGAGGCCATCCCATGCGAACCAGCCACCGGTTGTAGCTGTTGTGCTCAGCCAGAACACCGCAACCACAACGTTCATGATCGCCAGGCCACCGGCCGCCGCCCACCATGGCTGCTGCTTATCGGCTGGCTGACGCATTCCCATGATGCAGGCAACGGCCACGATTAGAGCGATGAGAAGCTTCGTACCCACCGCCGCTGGTGAAAAGTTCTCGTCGGTACCTATTCCACTGCCACTCAAACCAGCGAGCGCAATGCCCGTCAGCAGTTGCGTCAGGGCACCATCGCGCATCCATTGCGTAACCTGACGCGGCACCGCACGCATTTGCGCTAAGAAACCACCGATCAACATGGCCATACCGATGAAGTGCAAGAACAGCAGAATGTTGTAAACGAAGCTCATGTCTGCAGCCTACGCCTACCGGCTCGGGCTCATTCCCACTCTGAATACTCGCGAGTGGGACATGACCCTCGCCT
>JBAXUN010000027.1:0-23934 GCA_037129655.1 Actinomycetes bacterium | reverse complement strand
CGCCCGATAACCGGATCGAGCTTGCCTTCACGTGCAGCCTGCGTGAGGTTGCGGCCGAACTGGTCCAACACCAGCGACGTCGACGGAGTGCCTTCAGCCGGGCCGCCGGCAGCCGCCGGCTCCTTGCCCTGGTATCCCGACAGCAACTGAATCACTTGCTGGCGCACTCGGTTGAGATCAGCACCAAGCTTGACCAAAACCTGTGCAGCCACACCCTCACCCTCGCGGATGAGACCAAGCAGAATGTGCTCAGTACCGATGTAGTTGTGACCTAGTTGGAGTGCCTCACGCAGGGAGAGTTCGAGAACCTTCTTCGCACGAGGTGTGAAGGGGATATGACCGGACGGAGCCTGTTGGCCCTGACCAATAATCTCTTCGACCTGCTGACGCACCGCCTCCAAGGAGATGCCCAAAGACTCAAGCGCCTTGGCAGCCACACCCTCACCCTCATGGATGAGACCAAGCAGAATGTGCTCGGTTCCGATGTAGTTGTGATTGAGCATTCGTGCCTCTTCTTGGGCAAGAACGACAACCCGACGCGCCCGGTCGGTAAACCTCTCGAACATGCGCAACTCCTCTACCGCATACCGTCGCAAGTGACGGGTGTTAGTCAAGCCTAGCCCGGTATCTCCCGGGGCTCTTGCTGAGATAACTCTTCAGGCACATTTCCTCTTCCGGATCGGGTTACGCCCACGGTGAACCGGCTGTCATACCGGCCCTACGTTCGATCCCCTACGGTGATCACATGATCGCTGTCGTTGTGGGCGCAGGCCCGGGAATGGGCCAAGCCCTCGCTCGCCGTTTTGGGTCAGAGGGCTTCACGGTGGCCCTGATTGCGCGCCGCGCCGAGGCGCTCGATTCCTATGTCACTGAATTGAGTGCAGACGGGATCACTGCGAATGGCTTCGTCGCTGACATCGCCATCGAAAGCTCGCTTCGCGGTGCATTTGCCCAGATCAGAGCACAACTCGGCGATCCCGACGTCTTGCTTTTCAATGCCTCGAGCAATCCGCCCGGCCGACCCGAAGACATTTCGGCTGACGATTGTGTAGAGGCCTACAAGATCGGCGCACTAGGTGCATTGATTTGCGCCCAGGAAGTGTGTCCGGCAATGCGAGGTAAGGGCGCTGGAAGTGTGTTCTTCACCGGAGGCGGGCTTGCCCTAAAGCCATGGCCACAAAGCACGGCGCTGGGAATGGCGAAGGCGGCGTTACGTAATCTCGTCGCGGGCCTAGCCACCGATCTTGCTGGAACAGGGATCCACGTTGGGTCGATTGTGATCAATGGCCTAGTGGGAAAACCCGGCTTTGAACCCCACCTTATTGCTGATCGTTTTTGGGATTTACATATCGAACCGGTCGACGAGTTCACCCACGAGCTCATCTACCCCTAAAACGTCGGTGAGTGAACGTATGCGAACATCACGTCCGCGAACGTTTTAGCCGCGTGATGCTTGGTATTGCGCCAGAAGATCTGCACTGATGCGGCCACGCTCGCTTACCGGCACTCCCTGGCTTCTCGCCCAATCACGGATGGCGGCAGGATTCGGGCCTCCGGACTTAGCGCGGGCCCCACGTCGCGTAGCAGTCACTCGCCGGCCCGCGTCGACGAATCGAGCGACAGCCTCACGCAATTTCTTGGCATTCTCGGCGGATAGATCAATTTCATAGTAATTGCCATCTATGGAGAATGAGATTGTTTCCTGCGCCGTACCCCCGTCGAGGTCGTCAACCAAGGTGACCTGTACTTTTTGTGCCATGACGTTCTCCATTCAAATACCACTCGACGTTTGCAGTTTCAATACTACGTCCCATTAGAAAGTTCCTGATACGTCATTTGACGGGTCTTTTGACTGACACATGATCAAACCGCCAAATGAGCATTTCAATATGCGCGAATTAACCTCGAGTAGGATTAGACCGCTCGAAGAAAGTGACCCACATCACTTTTTCCTTCAGCAAGTGTATGATCACTGAGGTGCGTCAACGCGGCCGCGCCGTCCTGCGAACTCTTCGACGAGACGGATCGCCCTGTCATGACCCAAAGTCCGCCCCTAGATACCTCAACCAGCCCACGTTCCCCTGAGCAATCAATGGCTCTCGAAGACAGGGCCGCGCTACGCGCTGACATCCGAATTCTTGGCGAACTCCTAGGCGACACCCTGGTGCGACAGGATTCCCCAGATCTACTCAGACTTGTCGAACAAGTTCGAGGACTCGCCCGAACTGACCTATCGGCCACGTCCGAGCTTCTCGACGAAGTCGATCTGGCCACCGCGATTGCACTATCGCGCGCCTTCTCCACGTATTTTCACTTGGCGAATGTGGCCGAGCAGGTACACCGGTCCCGAGTTCAACGACAAGCAAGGCGCACCGCAGGCAATCCAATCACCCGTGCCGTTGGCCGCATCGGTTCAGCACTTGAGGCACATGAGGTCAGCGAGGCTGACGTTTCGGGCGCCGTCTCTCGACTAGCCGCTCGGCCAGTGTTTACCGCTCATCCAACAGAAGCGGCCCGACGCTCAGTCCTACTTAAACTTCGCTCGATAGCCGATCTTCTAGACGAGGCCGAGCGCAACGGCAATTCACTCGAGAATCCTCGCGTGAAAAACGACCTCGCAGAAATCGTCGACCTTCTTTGGCAAACCGACGAATTGCGACTTGAGAGTCCCGAAGTTCTCGACGAGGCACGCAACGCCCTGTTCTATCTTGACGACCTTGCGCGCGGGCCGGCCGCCGAAGTGCTCGATGAGTTGAGTTACGGCCTTTCGACTATCGGAATCACACTCGCACCTGATGCGCGGCCGCTGTCCTTCGGATCGTGGATCGGCGGCGACCGCGATGGGAACCCATTCGTCACACCCGAGGTGACATCTGATGTTGTTGATTTGGTTCGCGATCACGCGGTTAGGGATGTGCTCCCGATTATCGACGATCTCTTGGAGAACCTGTCGATTTCTGAGCGGCTCAACCCAGCGTCAGATGAGCTCAAGGCCTCACTTGACCGCGATCTAACGGTTCTCAGCGATCTCGATCCTCGCTATCAACGTCTCAATGCCGAGGAGCCGTATCGATTGAAGCTCACGTGCATCCGTCACAAACTGCTGAACACCAGATCTCGTATAGCGGCCGCGACGCCGCACCGACCGGGCCGCGAGTACGCAACTACCCGCGAACTTCTGGACGATCTCATGTGTATCCGAACATCACTGATCGCCAATCGTGGGGATCTCGCAGCCCATGGCCTTGTTGACAGCGCCATCCGTAACATTGCCGCCTTCGGCTTGGCCCTTGTCACCCTCGATGTTCGTGAACATGCCTCGGCACATCACCACGCCGTCGCTGGCTTGATCAATCGACTTGGCGAACAGGGTTGGCGATACGAAGACTTGCCCCGCGAGCACCGCTTCGCGCTTCTGTCACGCGAACTCGGATCGCGTCGCCCACTAGCATCAAATCCGCCGCCCCTCGATGGAGATGACTTAAGGACGTATCGAACCTTTGAGGCTATTCGAGAGGCGATCGCGCGCCACGGAGCAGACGTTTGCGATACGTACATCATTTCCATGACGCAGGGAGCCGACGATGTGTTGGCCGCTGTGGTGCTGGCTCGAGAAGCCGGCCTCATCGACATTCATTCAGGGACCGCACTAATCGGTTTCGTGCCCCTACTGGAGACCGTCGAAGAACTCCGCCACGCAGACACAATCCTCGACGTACTTTTACATGAACCGAACTACCGCTCCATCGTCAAATCACGCGGCGACGTGCAGGAGGTGATGCTGGGTTACTCAGATTCAAACAAGGACGCGGGGATCACCACGTCACAGTGGGAGATACATCTTGCTCAGCGGCGTCTACGTGATGTTGCGCGCAAGCACGGGGTGCAGCTGCGGCTCTTCCATGGACGTGGCGGCACCGTCGGACGTGGTGGCGGGCCGACGTACGATGCGGTGCTATCCCAACCCTGGGGAGTGCTCAATGGCGAGATGAAACTGACCGAACAGGGTGAGGTGATCTCAGACAAGTACCTATTGCCAGCATTGGCACGAGAGAATCTGGAGCTACTTCTCGCCGCAGTGTTGGAAGCCACCGTCCTGCACCAAAAATCACGCGTTTCGCAGGATCGGCTACATGGCTGGGATAACGCCATGAATCACATCTCAGCCCAGGCACAATCTACGTATCGTGCCCTTGTCGATCATCCAGACCTGCCGCGCTATTTCGCCATGTCAACCCCGGTTGAGGAACTCGCAGATATGCATTTGGGTTCGCGACCAGCCAGACGCGCATCTGCCGATGCTGGGATCGAGGCACTTCGTGCGATTCCATGGGTTTTCGGGTGGACACAATCGCGGCAGATCGTGCCCGGCTGGTTTGGTGTTGGATCCGGGCTCAAAGCAGCCCGGGAGGCTGGCTTCGGTCAAGTGCTACATGAGATGCATGAGGAATGGCACTTCTTTTCCAACTTCATCTCGAACGTCGAAATGACCCTAGCTAAGACTGACCTCACCGTCGCAGGTCAATACGTCGACGAACTTGTACCGGACGAACTCAAACACCTCTTCGACGTTATCAAGGATGAACACCAACGAACCGTTGATGAGGTTCTCGCCCTGACTGGAACGGGAAAGATTCTCGGATCTCAGCCATCACTTGCTTCAACTCTGGCGACCCGCGATCAATACCTCTTACCGCTACAACTCCTACAAGTGCAGTTGCTGAGGCGACTTCGCGACGAACGCGCACGTGATGTCGAGCTGGACCCGACGCTGCGACGAGCACTTATGGTGACGATCAATGGAATCGCCACCGGCCTGCGCAACACCGGCTGATAACGCGCGCGTCCGACGTTAAAGGATTCGCAGCATTCGGATGTTGCCAAGGGTGTTCGGCTTTACTCGCTCGAGGTCGAGGAACTCCGCGACGCCTTCGTCATACGACTGGAGTAGTTGTTCAAAGACAACGTGATCCACCGGGGTGCCCTCGATTTCAACGAAACCATGTGAAGTAAAGAATTCAGTCTCGAATGTCAGACAAAAGACTCGCTTCACCCCAAGGTCTCGCGCGCGATCCATGAGTGAGGTGAGTAAGAAACTGCCAACGCCCTTGCCACGAAACTCTGGCGCGACCGCAACGGTTCTAACCTCAGCTAAGTCTTCCCACATGACATGCACTGCTCCGCAGGCAATAGCAACACCATCATGCTCAACAACCAAGAACTCCGGCACATCTTCGTACAGCGTGACGGTTGCTTTGGACAACAAACGTCGGTCTGGGGCGTACATATCTACGAGTTCACGGATGATCTTCACATCCGATGTTCGCGCGGGCCGAATGACGGCATCAGAAACGACGGTCATTCTGGCTTCACCAGGGGGAACAGGATCGTCTCTCGAATGTTGAGCCCCGTTAGGTTCATCAGGAGTCGGTCTATGCCAACGCCAACACCACCGCTCGGAGGCATTCCGTACTCAAGTGCGCGCAGGAAGTCTTCATCCACCTGCATTGCCTCGACATCACCACCGGCCTTCAAGGCCGATTGGGCAACAAGCCGCTCTCGCTGCATAACAGGGTCGATCAACTCTGAGTAGCCCGTGCCCTGTTCGGCGCCATCGATGTACAGGTCCCACTTTTCAACGACACCGGGGATCTCGCGATGTGCACGTACTAGCGGCGAAGTGTCCTCCGGGTAGTCGTACACGAACGTTGGCCGCGTGAAGTTGGCGACCACATGATGCTCGAGAAGTTCCTCGACATACTTACCCGGAACCCACGTCTTCTCCGGTTTGATACCGACTGCCTCGCACAAATCTTTGAGTTCATCGATAGGAGTTTGTGGCGTGATCTCACGTCCAACGGCTTGTGAGACGGAGGGGTAGACGTACACCTCGTCCCACTCACCGGAGAAATCTCGCTCCTGTCCGTCCATCCGAACAAAGCTCAACGATCCGTGTGCAGCCAGAGCCGCAGCCTGAATCAACTCCCGAGTAGTTCGGGCGACATCTCGGTAATCCGCATACGCCTGATAGAACTCGAGCATCGCGAATTCCGGTGAGTGCGTTGAATCCGCACCTTCGTTGCGGAAGTTTCGGTTGATCTCGAACACCCGCTCCATGCCACCAACCACACAGCGCTTGAGGAAAAGTTCCGGGGCGATCCGCAAGTAGACATCGATATCGAATGCATTGGAGTGCGTTACGAATGGACGTGCGGTGGCACCGCCATGAAGTGTTTGAAGCATCGGGGTTTCGACTTCAACGTAACCTCGTTCGGCCAAACTCTCGCGCAGCGATGCGACCGTCCGGATTCGGAGTTTCGCCACTTCGCGCGCTTGGGGCCGCACGATCAAGTCGACGTAACGCTGACGCACTCGCGTTTCTTCGGCAAGCGGCTTGTGCGCTACCGGAAGTGGTCGCAAGGACTTTGCCGCCATCTGCCACGTATTGGCAAGCACACTCAGTTCGCCTCGACGAGATGTGATGACCTCTCCACGGATAGCGATGTGATCACCTAAGTCCACATCGGACTTCCAGTCAGCGAGCCGCCCATCCCCTACCTTGTCGAGCGACAACATCGCCTGAATCTCAGCACCATCGCCTGCGCGCAACGTCGCGAAACACAGCTTTCCGGTGTTGCGTTGGAAGATCACCCGTCCGGCGATACTCACAAAGTCGCCGGTTGCCACATCAATTTCAAGGTCGGCGTACGCGGCTCGAATTTGCTCGATCGTGTGCGTGATCGCCACGCCCACCGGGTAGGGATCTTGACCAGAGTCCAGCAGTCGCTGCCGCTTGTCACGACGCACACGAATCTGCTCGGGCAGATCCTCATCGAGCTCATCGTGAGTAGGTTCGGGCTCGTTGTTCATGACGCTCAGGTTATCGGTGCCCGTCCATCCCGTTGCGACCGGCGACACAATCGCCAGACTCACCACTCCCATCTGGTCGTTGATCCCCACCTAAGCGCGCTTCCACAGGCCAGCGGGTCGGCCAGACGTGGGATGTGGATTGCCGGTCCCAGAGACCGCAACCTTTTACGTTTCTGACCTCACTCACCCACCGATGGAGGTTTACATGCCAGAACGAAGACCTTTCGTGATTCTTGTCGCTATTGCATTGATCTCGGCGATCTCCGCCGCTATTGCGCCAACTGCAGCCGCCGTCACCCAGCCACCTACGACGGCGACGGCGACGGCGACGGCGACGGCGAATGCACCGACCGTCCACCACAATCCGAGCCTCTCGACGCGACATTCCTTCAAGCCGCGGCCAACATTTCGCAAGAAGATCTTTCCGATCCGTCGCCGATCGGGAGTCTCACGGCCGAAGCGTCCTAAACCGATTACCTATCACGGCGGTCCAGTGATGACGGGCGAAACGCATCTTTACCTGATTTGGTATGGCTCCTGGGACGGCAACTCTGCCACCGAGATCCTCACCGACTTCGCTAAGTCACTCGGAGGAAGCCCGTACTACGCCATCAACGCGACCTACATGCAGATGGACTTCAGCGCGGTCAGTGGCGATCTGACATTCGCAGGTGAGATTGCCGATGCCTACTCACATGGCAAGCGGCTTACCGATACCGATGTCCGCCGCATCGTCGGTGCGGCTTTGACGAAGGGCTCACTGCCGATTGACGAACACGGCATCTACACAGTCATCACTAGTGCCGATGTCGTGGAACGAAGCGGCTTCACTAAGTCTTACTGCGGTTGGCACTCGCACGCACGTCTATCAAAGACAGATATCAAGTTCGCTTTTGTTGGTGACCCAACAACGCAGGGGTTAACGCAGTGCAGCGCACAAACCGTCAGCCCCAATGGAAATCCCGGCGCCGATGCGATGGTCAGTATTTTCGCGCACGAGATCGTCGAGACCGTCAGTGACCCGGACGCCAACGCCTGGTACGACAGAGACGGAAGTGAAAATGCGGACAAGTGTTCGTGGACGTACGGACCGGACGTCTACAAGGTCAATGGTGCAAAGGCCAATATCTCGCTCGGATCACGAAACTATCTGATCCAGCAGAATTGGAGTGCTGGTAAGAAGCAGGGGTGTTCGATGAGCCCGCTCAACTAACAGTCGTACGGACTCCATTACCGGGGTGGGCCGGTTCGGCTCACCCCGGTTAGACGTTCTTCTCGTACACCAGCCGTAGTCCCTGAAGCGTCAGGTCAGGTCGATGAACTGTCACAGTCTTGGATTCGGGGATGACCACGGGGGCTAGGCCGCCCGTGGCAATCACTGCAGTTACCTGTCCACCGAGCTCGGCGATGATGCGATCAACAATTCCATCGACTTGGCCGGCGAAACCATAGAGCGCACCCGATTGCAGCGCTTCGACCGTGTTTTTGCCAATGACACTTCGCGGGGCAACAAACTCAACTTTGCGCAATTGGGCTGCCCTAGACGCAAGTGCTTCAAGGGAAATCTCTACTCCCGGCGCTAGCGCACCACCTAGGAACTCGCCCTTTTCGGAGATGACATCGAAGTTGGTAGAGGTACCAAAGTCAACGACGATACTTGGACCGCCGTAGAGAGTGAATGCGGCCAGTACATTTGCGATTCGATCTGCACCAACCTCCTTCGGATTGTCCGTGAGGACAGCGACGCCGGTCTTGGCTCCTGGCTCGATAATGACGTGAGGTACATGGCGGTAGTAGCGGTCCAGCATCGTGCGCATTTCGTTGAGAACGGCAGGAACCGTTGAACATAAAGAAATCCCCGTCACTGCCGGGTCGTCTTGAAGCAGGCCGCGGAACGTCAGCAGAATCTCATCGGCCGTAGATCGAGCATCGGTCTTGACCCGGTACGACCTAGCCACGGTTTCACCGTCAAACAAACCCAGGACGGTATTCGTATTGCCGACGTCAATCGCTAGCAGCATGGATCTCTTCCTATCTGCAAATCAGGGTCAGGAGTCGATGAACATCCATCACCGCTACGTTAGCGGTCGCAGATCAGCTCCGATATCCAACACCTTCGCCGAGTGGGTGAGCGCACCAACAGCAATGTAATCGACGCCCGTTGCACCGACAGCTTTCGCATCAGGCAAAGTCAGCCCGCCCGACGCTTCCAGAATGACTCTTGAACGGGCATGTTCTTGGGCGTGCTCGTCAGCAATCCCTACGGCCACGCGCATCTGGTCTGGAACAAAGTTGTCGAGCATTACGACATCTGCGCCCGCATCGAGGACTTCAATCAACTCCTCGAGCGAATCAACCTCAACCTCGATGGACAACCCAGGCCACATTGAGCGCACGGCATCGAACGCCTCCGCGACTCCCCCCGCTGCGACAACGTGGTTGTCCTTGACTAAAGCGGCATCCGATAGCGACATGCGGTGATTAACTCCACCGCCACAGCGAACTGCGTACTTTTCAAGAATGCGAAGACCTGGAGTTGTCTTGCGCGTATCACGCACTCGGGCCTGCGAACCCTCCAGGGCATCGGCCCATTGACTGGTGGCCGTCGCCACACCAGAAAGGTGGCAAAGCAGGTTCAACGCCGTGCGCTCACCCAGAAGCAGATCCCTCGTCGTGCCAGAAATGGTAACCAGCACGTCACCCGGGTTTACTCGATCACCGTCAACAGCAACGATTTCAACGTTCGCTGATCCCGCAGAAACAATGTCGAATACTGCCGCCGCCACCGGGATCCCAGCCACGACTCCGCTTCCGCGCGCAACGAGGTCCATCACGGAGTGCTGGTTAGCCGGCACAGTCGCCTGAGAAGTCACGTCGACCCCACCGACGAGGTCCTCGTCGATAGAGCGCTGAACAACGGTCTGCACGTACTGCGGATCAAGGCCGACCAGGCGCAAGCTTTCAACAACAGATTCCGTCAGGCTCATCGGGTACCCCAGTGCATTTCTTCATTCATGGTCAACGATTCACGTCCTGTTACCAGGACACCATCTTGGTCAAGGTGACTAGATAAACGTACCTTCCATTCCGCGTCGTCAGTCAGCGGAAAGTCTTCTCGCCAATGCGATCCGCGCGTCTCCTTGCGCATCTTGGCGTTCGCAGTCAGCACGGTGGCGAGAGCATGTAGGTTCGTCGTTTCCCAAGCCTGAACGTGTGGATCGTCCGACGTCGTCTCGCCGACGGCGTTGAGAACACCGAGCGTCGTGGCCATTGAGTCACGCGATCGCAGGACGCCAACACCTTCAGTCATCGCGGCCTGAAGTGACCGGCGCGCAGTTGCCGCAAGCACCGCAGATTCACCTGACGGTACGACCGGATCATGGCGTTCGGGAATACCTGCAGCCAACACATCACCGATCCGCGCGGCAAATACCAGCCCCTCAAGCAGTGAATTCGATGCCAATCGGTTTGCGCCATGTACGCCAGTGCAAGCAACCTCGCCAACAGCGAAGAGCCCACGAACATTGGATCGTCCATGGCTATCAGTTCTGATTCCCCCTGACGCGTAGTGCTGAGCGGGCGCAACCGGAATCAAGTCGACGGTGGGGTCGATCCCATACTCACGCAATGATGCAAGGATCGTTGGGAATCGACGTTCCCACTTCTCTTGGCCGAAATCACGCGCGTCCAACCACATGTGCTTTGAACTGGTTTCTCGCATGCGTCGCATGATGGCCTTAGCCACGACATCGCGCGGCGCCAAATCAGCGAGTTCATGCTCGCCAACCATGAACCGTTCACCGGCACCATCGCGTAGCACCGCACCCTCGCCACGCACCGCCTCGGAGATCAGCGGTTGCTGACCAGAAGCACCCGTACCGGTGTACAGAACTGTCGGATGGAATTGCACGAACTCCAAGTCAGCGACCGACGCACCGGCGCGAAGACCCATCGCCACCCCATCCCCAGTCGCCACAGATGGGTTCGTCGACATGCTAAAGACTTGGCCAATTCCACCGGTTGCCAAGACAACGGCCGGAGCCAGCACCGCACCAACACCGTCGCGCTGACCTTCACCAATGACGTGCAGGGTTAACCCTTGAACTCCGCCAAATTGGTCACGGAAGATATCGAGCCCAAGTGCGTTTTCGATGACCTCAATACCCGACCGCCCAGAAACCGCAGCGACCAAGGCGCGCGAAATCTCTTTGCCGGTGGCATCGCCGCCAGCGTGTGCGATGCGATCACGCAAGTGGCCACCTTCACGCGTTAGCGCGATATCGCCGGTCTCATCGGTATCGAATTGCGCACCCATGTCGATCAGTCGCCGCACTGCCTGCGGGCCTTGCGTGACAAGTACGTGCACTGCCTCGGGATCGCACAGACCTGCACCAGCTACGAGCGTGTCACGCTCGTGGTCGAGTGGTGAATCATCCTCAGCAAGTGCCGCGGCGATACCGCCCTGAGCCCAGCGCGTAGACCCTTCGTCCACATTGGCCTTCGTCACCAGCAATACGCGATGCCCCGCGGCGCGGGCATGAAGAGCGGTTGTTAGGCCCGCGACACCTGAACCGATAACGACAACATCTGTCTCAAGCGTCCAACCAGGGCTCGGCGCCGACAACCTCGACGGCAGGTGAATCGTCACGCGGGGGCTCCCAACTGAATTGGCGAATTATCGAGAAGTCTGACGGATCCGACTCTGACTGCAACCACGAGGCGCCCTTCACCCGCAACGGGTGCGGGTCCGAGTTCGGGGTCAGTAACGACGACGTAGTCGACTTCGATGAGATGTGGATCAAAGAACCGCTGCACCTCGGCGATGACGTCATCACTACTCCCGCCGCGCTGCGCCACTGCACTACCAGCACTGATGGCGCGAGGGACCAGTTCAGCTTGCCCTCGGTCGGCAGAGTCGAGATACCGATTGCGACTCGACATTGCCAACCCATCCGGCTCTCGAACTGTAGGCACACCCACCACCTCGACGGACATGCTCAAGTCACGCACCATGTGACGAATGAGGATGAGTTGCTGGTAATCCTTCTCTCCAAAGAACCCCACGTCGGCGCAGGTTAGATTGAACAACTTGTTGACCACGGTGAGCACACCCTGGAAATGACCCGGCCGCACTGCACCCTCGAGTACATCTCCGAGTGGCCCCGGATGAACCGTCACCTCGGTGGCACCAGTGGGATAAACCTCAGAAACAGCGGGGGCAAACACAACATCAGCGCCCGACGCCGCGCACAGATCGATATCGGCTTGGAGCGTGCGCGGGTACCGATCAAAATCCTCATTCGCAGAAAACTGAGTCGGATTAACAAAGATAGTGACCGTTACCAACCCGGCTGCACCAACGTGTTGGCGGGCGGCACGGATCAACGTGGCGTGCCCTTCGTGTAAAGCACCCATCGTCGGCACTACTGCGTGAACGACCCCCGCTTCTAGCGAATCAAGGACGGCGTCGAGGGCGACGCGCGTGTTGGCCACGAGGGGTGCCTGACTCATCGACTGTTCCTTCCTGACAACACATCAAGTAGTGATTCTGCCGCCTCGGGACGTAGCACGCCGGCCGCTAACGCTCGATCCGCCGTCGCCCGCGCTAACGCGACGTACGTAGATTGCGCCTGCGCGGAAACTTCGCCGAGGGCCTCGATGTGAGCTGCCACGGTACGTGCGTCACCGCGTGCGACCGGACCGGTGAGAACGTGATCACCGTAGCGAAGCGAGTTGTCGAGTGAGGCCGATAGCAAAGGCGCGATGAGTCGGGCCGGATCTTCCACTCCGGCCGAGGTCAGGACGTCCAGAGTCTGCCCAACAAGGGTCATCAGATGATTCGACCCATGGGCGAGGGCGGCGTGGTATCGCGTTCGACTGTCCTCGGCAATCCATACCGGTTCACCGCCCATTTCAACCACGAGAGATTCAGCGACGGGACGCAGTTCATCGGGAGCAGTGACTCCAAACGGCGTGCCGTCAAGGCGGGCCAGATCAACACTCGTCCCGGTGAACGTCATGACCGGGTGCAAGGCCAGTGGCAGAGCTCCAACTCGCATCGCTGGTTCGAGGACACCGAAGCCATACCGGCCACTGGCATGGGCTAGAAACTTTCCCGGCTTGATCGAGCCCGCCTCAACCAGACCCGCAACAAGACCCGCGAGCGCATCATCGGGAACCGTCAGCAAGGTGAGATCTGATTGCGCCAAAACGTCGTCGAGGGCCACCAGCGGAACAGCGGGAAGTAATGCCTCGGCCCGAAGTCGCGAAAGATCCGACACCGCGTAGGCCGCCACCACATGATGACCTGCCCTTGCCAAAGCCGCACCGAGAACGGCGCCCACGCGGCCCGTTCCAACAACACCGACGCGCAATCGAGGTGGGCCCGGCCGAGTATCGGGGGGTACATCGCTCATCTGACCTTGCCATCCCTCCAACGTCTTGTTAGCCGCCACCGAAGTTGCTCACACCGTCAAGCCAGCCTAGTCACACTCGTGGGAGCAGCAACGCATACGTCGAACAACCCACCGTGAATAGGCATGGCCAGAGCTATCTGACAACATGCCCCTGTGGCTGCGCGTATGAAACTCATTGTTGACATTGGTTCAGGAGCGCTGAGCGACGGGGCCGACGTACCTGTTGCCACCCTTAACCTCAGCGGCCATCATCCATCTGCACATGGACTGATCCGACTACATCTCGAAGTGGACGACGATGTCATCGTCAGCTCGACGACAGACATCGGGTACATGCACCGTGGAGCTGAGAAGCTCCTTGAGTCACGGGATTACCGCCAGGGACTCGCACTAGCCAACCGACACGACTGGCTCGGAGCATTCTCAGGCGAACTTGGATATGCGATCGCCGTTGAAGCGATGCTGGGACTCGACGTTCCCGAACGTGCACAGTGGCTGAGAACGCTTGTTGCTGAACTGACTCGGATCATTAGTCACCTGCACTTCTTGGATCATTTTCCTTTTGGCGGGATGGACGACTCTGGCATTGAAGCAGGATCCGGAGAAGTGCGGCTGCCAACACGTTTGCCACCTGAACACCGTGAGAGAGCGCAAGAACTCCTTGAAGCTCTCACGGGTGGCCGGGTTCATCCGATGTATGCCCAGATCGGTGGATTGCGCGAGGACGTACCACCGGGCTGGCTAGACGACATGACCTCATTCGTGAGAGCCATGCGCGAGCAGGCCGGGCTCATCGCACCCTACTTGGACGCTGAGACCAACAGACAACGCCTCAGCGGGCTCGGCATCATCAGCAGCGAGTTAATCAACATCCATGGTGCGAGCGGTCCAGTCGCTCGGGCGTCCGGTAGCGATGTAGATCTACGTCGCGACCAGCCATACGCGGCTTACGGCGAGCTAACCGACGTAATGCGGGTCGTTACCCGCAACGACTCAGACGTACTAGCCCGCCTCACCGTGATCCGTGAACAGGTATCGGTAGCGGTAGATCTCATTGAGGCTTGTGTAGAACGACTCCAGACACTGGAGGGCCCGATCAACGTCACATTGCCTAAAACCCTACGGGCGCCTGAAGGAATTCATTACGGGTGGACTGAAACACCGCTGGGGATTGGCGGTTATCTTGTTGCCTCACAGGGCGAAAAAACACCGTGGAGGGTGAAGTTGCGCACTCCATCATTTGCACATACCGCGCTGCTTAGCGATGTACTCGTGGGAGAGTCGACCGCCAACCTCGCACCGATCATTGGCTCACTGTTTCTGGTGACCGGCGATACAGACCGATAAAGCGGCGATCTAGTTTTCAAACGCCTGACGGATCAGGCGCAGTCGACGCAGAGTTGCATCATCGAAATCGCCCGTCGGCTCCGCGGGAGCGGCCGATGTCGATGGGGCTACAGCGAAGGCGTAGTTGTCGACGCCACTGCGGTCCGGCTCCGAGTCAGCAGCGAACGATGCAGGTGCATGGGCTGACGGCTCAGATCGGAAGGCATCGTCGTACGTCGGCGACCCGACTGCACGAGTAGCTGCCATCACCGTGACGGGCACCTCTTGGCGAGCAGGCGGGGCCACCGGTGCGATTGGCTCGCGTGGAGCGGCGCTGGCAACTTGAATCAGCAGATCGCCAACCCTCGAGGTCATTTCAACGATTGACGACTGCTGGGACGCAATCAAGTCGCGTAGCGCCAGAATCTCACGAGCCATTTCTTCGATTCGAGGATCGACGGTCGTTGGCATGAGACGCAATGCAAGAGCCTCCGCACGCGCAGCCTGCAAATCCTGGCCCAAGCGACCAATGTGGTCGCTGAGTCCGGTAACCAGTGCGCCGAGACGAACAACCTCGAGCCCATCGACGTAACTTTGTCCGCGGACATGGGATAACTCGGCGAGGACGTCGTCGAGGGACGCCGCCTTACCACGACCGCGGGCGCGGGAGTGGCGAGAGGAATCTGAGCCGAACATTGGGCAAGCCTATTCGTTCGTCGGGTGTTTCGTCACGGATGAGACAATCTGTGACGAAAGTGTAACTCTTAGTTACTAGTCGTCGCGCGGTTGGCCCTGGCCGCCGTTACCGGACGAACCGTCGCCTCCGGAGCCGCTGCTACCAGAACTACTGTGCGCCTCGCCGCCATGACCAGAGTGATGGCTACGCGAGGGCGTCGGGTTGCTCGACGAATTCGAGGAATCATGCTCCCGCGTCTCGGACGGCTTAGGTCGAGCGCTGTGGCTCGACTTGGGCGTATGCGATGGGCGAGGAGTACGAGATGGACTTGGCTTGTGCGAGTGCGTGGCAGCGTGCGTCGGACTTGCACTGCGGCTTGGCTTTGCGATGCCGGTAGAGCTCGCGACTGGACGCGAATTCGAATCGTCAGTCTGATCTGCCTGCTCGTTCGACGGCCGCGGGGTGATACCCGTTGCCGGTGCCGAGTCCGTGGCTTCATCGCTCGGCGACGGCGTCACACTTGACCCACTCGGTTGTGGATTAGCCGGTGCTGAGCTCTCGACGGTTTCAGTCGGACTTGGCGTCGTTGTGGGCTGCTCATCGAGACTGACAAAAGCCTCGGCGGCGCCAAAGGAGGAAACAGTGGGGGCCGCGTTGAGCATTCGCACGTTCATCGCTGCCGCGGTTCCTGATAACGCAAGCACACCAACCACTGATAGTGCGGTGACCGCACCGATTTGCCTTTTCACGTCTTCCTCCTTCCCTTATCGTAACTCGTAGTACACACTCCATTGCTCCTTGAATTGTCCAAGGAATGGACAAGAAACGCGACCGCAACGCCTGCGGCCTGCACACAGTGCACGCACAACGGGCAAAGACAGGACACAATGGGAGGGTGCACATCCTTTTAGTCGAAGACGACCGGTCCGTCGCATCGTCGGCCATCGACGGCTTGGCGGCCCTCGGACATTCGGTCGATCACGTCGTGACGGGCGCCGCCGCGTTGGAAGCTGCCCGCCTCATGAGTTCGCTCGATGTGATCCTTCTCGATCTTGGCCTGCCAGACATGGATGGCCAAGAGGTTTGTCGGCGGATTCGTACAACGAGCGAAACCCCAATCATCGTTGTGTCGGCACGTGACGACGAGGCGGACCGGGTGATCGCCCTTGAACTTGGTGCTGACGATTACTTGGTCAAGCCATACGGAATGCGCGAATTGTCCGCGCGGATCAGGGCAGTAGTTCGTCGTAGCCAACCAACGCCAGCAGCACCGCCGACGAGTGCCGTTCAGGAAATTGGCCGCTTGTCGATCGATCGACGGTCACAGCGGGTCCACATTGACGGTGAAGAAATCGCATTGACCGCCAAGGAGTTTGATGTCTTGGCATATTTGGCTGAGGATCCCGGGGCAGTACGTCGCCGGACGGAGATTCTGGAACACGTCTGGGAGGGCCACTGGTACGGAGCCACCAAGACTGTTGATGCTCACGTGGCTGCAATTCGTAAGAAGCTTGGCGACTCAGGCTGGATCGAGGCTGTTCGCGGTGTGGGTTTCCGGCTCGGATTTCCCGAGTAGGCACCGCATGGGTTACTCGCCATGAGATGGCGTCTGGTCCTTATCCTGGTCGGCTTCACCACACTGGTGCTCCTGGTCCAGAACATTCCACTGTCCACATTTGTCCGGGATAAGGAACTGAACGCCCGGATTGCCGGACTGCAAAACGATGCGTTCACACTCGCCGGTTACTCGGTCGAGTATCTCGAGCGACCAAGCCCGGTAGCCAAAGTCGCACTGGACGAGGCAGTCACGGCCTACTCCACGGTGAATGGGCCCCGCGTCATTGTCGTTGATGCACAAGGGACTGCGGTCGCCGCCTCTGTCTCATCAGACATCGGGCAGAACTTTTCCAACGCAGAGCGCCCCGAGGTCACCGAGGCGCTCCAGGGACGCACCGTCAGTGGCGAGCGTTCGTCAAGCACCCTCGGTGAACCACTGATCTATGTTGCTGTACCGACCAGGGTCGGACCGCAAATCCTCGGCGCGGTTCGCCTGACATATCCGTCCAGCGAGTTGAACGCTCAGATCAACAGCTCGATTAGGTCACTGTGGATGGCTGGCCTTATCAGTTTGATATCCGCAGCTCTCATTGCCCTCGTCGTTAGCACCGCCATCACTCGGCGGATTAGACGACTGAGGGACACTGCCGAATCAATCGCCGATGGCGACTTGAACGCTCGAGTTGAAGACTCCGGTGGTGGAGAAATCGCAGATCTTGCAGCGAGTTTCAACATCATGGCTGAGCGCGTCCAGGGTCTGGTAGAACGGCAACGGGATTTCGCCGGTGACGCGTCACATCAACTCAGAACCCCCTTGACTGCACTGCGCCTTCGGATGGATCGCGCTGCAGAACTCATGGACGAAGACGACCCTGCCGTCGATCAGGTTGATGCAGCACGTAACGAGATTGATCGGCTGCAAAGGCTCGTAGACGGACTGTTGATGCTTGCTCGCGCAGATGGCCGAAAGAGTACGCCGACTCCAGTCGACATCAGTGCAATTGCTCGCGAGCGCATCGAATCTTGGGAATCGCTTGCAGCCGAACGCGCTATCGGCATCGACCTCACCGCACCACCTGTCGCCGTGGCTTTCGCCGTGCCGTCTGCTGCCGAACAGATTCTCGACAACTACATCGACAACGCCCTCGAAGTTGTACCCGATGGTTCCCGGATTGTCGTTACCGTCACCCCAGCGACTCACTATGTTCAAATCACGGTAGATGACGCCGGGCCAGGGCTTTCCCCGGAGAATCGAGTTCGAGCCTTTGACCGCTTTTGGCGTGGTCGCCAGGACGATGGCGGATCCGGCTTGGGCCTAGCGGTCGTATCCGCACTCGCACAGGCAAGTGGCGGCTCAGTCTGGCTAGATGAGTCACCCCAAGGTGGACTTCGGGCTGGTGCCAGATTTAACCGCTAAGCGTTTCACGGATCTACGCGCGACCGCGAGCCCGGTTCAGATCAGGAACGGCGGTGTTCGCGGATGTACTCGATGTATCGAGCCCGGAACAGCGGCTCCTGCTCGCCAAGTGACTCACCGCCGAAGATCTGCCTCGCTGCGTGAATCGTCTCTAAGAGGCTTCCGCTGATATCGCCAAGTGATCCACCCTCGTCAGCAACCGAAGCGATTGCGTTGGTGTGCGACATCAGGTCAATGAAAAACCCGATATCTAGACGGTGCTCGGCAATCGAGAAAGCAAGATCGCGCAGTTCCCCGTACGTCATATCTTCAAGTGAGTCCTGCGGGGCAGTGTTCTGGTGATCGGTCATAGTCAGACCCTAGAGCCTTTCCATGGACGATGGGGCAGCGGAGTCCGGCGGAACGCGACAGGCCCTCTCCAGACCCAAACCAGCCAAGACCGCTAGCAACGACATCACTGCCGTCACGGCGCCGGCCAGGATTTGCTCGCGGACATACGGGACGTCCCAGCCACCGAGCAGGGCGGCGATGACGCCTACGACAAATCCACCAACCAAAGCACCGGTGCGCGAGGTAGCCATCGCAATGGCCACCGAGCGCGCCACCACAAGTGGATCGATCGGTTTGGTCCCCGGACGGCCGTGCAGACGCGAGGTAAGCCCCCGCGTCCATAACCAGATTGATAGCGCCAATATGCCTACGAGTGCCGGAAGGCTCCACGACAGTGGCAGATTTCGGTTAGCCAGTACGTCAAAGATCTTTGCCGTTGCGAAGCCAACTGCACCCGACACAAGCGCATACGTCAGCAGCGACGAAATCTTGGTTGGGCTCACGACGTAATCACCAGCACGACGTCACTACGTGCGCGAATGATTTCAGTGTCACGTTGTTGAGAAACCACATCTGCGAGTTCCGAAAGAACGGTGGAATCGGCAAGCACCGCAGCGGGTTCAATTTCGAGCCAGGGAACAACCACAAACGCGCGCTCAACGGCACGCGGATGCGGAAGTGTGAGTATCGGGTCCTCACTTACAACACCCTCAATGTCCAAGACGTCAACATCCAGTGTCCGTGGGCCCCAGCGAATTTCACGAGTGCGACTCCACTCCTGCTCGGCTCGGTGCGCCAAGGCGAGAAGTTCCATCGGTGGCAGATCCGTCCACCCAATGAGCACTGCGTTCGCATAACTTGGCTGCTCGGGACCACCGACGGGTGCGGTTTCATAAACGCGGGAAGCCTTTGCATCCTCGAGCTCTGGAGCGATGATGTCGACGGCACCTTGAAGAGCGGCCACCCGATCACCGAGGTTGGCGCCGAGGCCAAATGCAATGCGCCTCAACGGCTTCGCTCGATTCGCACGGTTACATCACCGAACTCAACACCCACGGGAGCCTGTGGTTTGTGCACCACGACGATGACATCGTCGACGAGTGGATATGCCAGACATGCATCAGCGATCCTCTGCGCCACCTTCTCGATCAGATCGTGTGGCTCACCCGTGATGATTGAAACAACATCTGCAGCGACTTCGGCATAGTTAACCGTCTGATGCAGATCATCGGATTCCGCCGCCGCGCGAGTATCCACACCAAGGTCGACATCGACGATGAAGGTCTGACCATCACGTCGCTCGAAATCCAATACGCCGTGAAATCCATGGGCAGATATACCAGTGACGCAAATGCGATCGACGTTCACACCAAGCCACCACCTTTCCAAGCTTCAACAACCTGCACTGCATCTCGACTTCCACGAGGAGTATGAACGCGCACACACCAGGCTCCGTGCGCGGCCGACAGAACACTGACCGCATCGGTCGCCGCATCGCGCTGCTCAACTGCCCGTGGCTCACCATCGGTGTCCAGGACGGCGCCGAGGAACCTCTTGCGGGCAGCACCGATCAGGACGGGGTAGCCCACATCGGTGAAACGATCAAATGCCCGAAGGATTTCCCAGTTATGGTGCATCTTCTTGGCAAATCCCAACCCTGGATCTATCACGATCCGACGCGGGTCAATACCCGCAGATTCAGCGGCATGCACACGCACCATGATTTCGTCGATGACATTGCGGACAACATCGTCATAGTCAGTGAGCTGTTCCATCTCATTGCTAAATCCACGCCAGTGCATCGCAATGTAGGGAACCCCACACTCGGCGACGACCGCGTACATCGCCTCGTCAGCCGCACCGCCACTGATGTCGTTCACGATCGCCGCACCGGCCTCGACTGCGGCTCTTGCGACCGAAGCGCGCATCGTGTCTATACTGATCGGGACTCCCTCTTGGGCAAGTGCACGAACCACCGGGATTACCCGCCGCAATTCCTCTTCCGCAGGGATGCGCTCGGCTCCCGGCCGAGTGGATTCACCACCGATATCCACTAGGTCAGCGCCATCTTCCATTAGCGCGAAGCCATGATCGATCGCCGTGGTTGATTCAAGCCAACGTCCACCGTCGGAGAATGAGTCCGGGGTGACGTTGATAATCCCCATCACTGCACAACGCTCAAGGCGAGCAAGCGACAGGGGCAGGCCATCGGGTCGAACAGGTGAGTGGATCACGTCAACAGGGTAGTGAACTATCGTGCGCCGAGGATCAAACTCATGGCTTCGGCGCGAGTTGCCGAATCACGCAGTTGTCCGCGCACGGCACTGGTGACCGTCTTTGCCCCCGGCTTACGAATACCGCGCATCGACATACACAGGTGTTCGCACTCGATGACGACAATGGCACCACGCGGAGCCAAAATGTCAGATAGGGCGTCGGCGATCTGAGTGGTTAGCCGTTCCTGTACCTGCGGCCGCTTTGCGTAGACGTCAACCAGTCGAGCGAGTTTCGATAGACCAGTGATCGTGCCGTTGGTACCGGGGATGTAACCGATGTGGGCAACCCCGTGGAAGGGCACGAGGTGATGCTCACAGGTCGAGTAGACCTCGATGTCTTTGACCAGGATCATCTCGTCATGTACGAGGTCGAACGTTGTGCTGAGAACCTCACGCGGGTCCTGACGAAGGCCGGCAAAAATTTCTGCGTAGGAACGAGCCACTCGAGCAGGAGTGTCGAGGAGGCCATCACGATCCGGATCTTCACCAACCGCAATCAGGAGTTCGCGGACGGCTGCCTCGGCACGTGGGTAATCGAATGGCGGAATCTCCACCTGATCGATTGCACTCACCGGACTGATCGACGAACGTGAACCATCGTGGTTCGACACGACTAAACTCCGCTCTCGGTCGCACCCGCTGCCGGAGCATCTGCAACCGTCCCATGGCCGTTGGTACCAGCATGCCCGTTGCCGTTTGCATACACAGCGGCAACTTCCTTTGCAGACTGAACCGGGCCACGGTCACTCGGCGTACGCCGCGACGAGCCCGTCCACGCCGGACGGATAGGGCGCCGATTGAGCGGTTCGAAAATCGTGGCGATCTCTTCCTTGTTGAGAGTTTCCTTTTCGAGCAACTCAACGACGAGTGCGTCAAGGACGTCTCGGTTCTCCACAAGGATCTCGAAGGCCTCGTGATGGGCAGCGTCGATGAATCCACGAACCTCTTGGTCGATGGCCGCAGCAACATCTTCTGAGTAGTCGCGGGTGTTCCCGTAGTCACGACCCATGAAAACTTCACCCTGCTCTTGGCCGTATCGGATTGCCCCAAGACGCTCGGTCATTCCGTACTGCGTAACCATCGCTCTGGCCACCGCAGTTGCCTTTTCGATGTCGTTGCTCGCACCGGTGGTTGGGTCGTGGAACACCAGTTCCTCAGCCGCACGACCACCAAGCATGTACGCGAGTTGGTCGAGCATTTCCGCGCGGGTCTGCGAGTACTTATCTGACTCGGGCAGCACCATCGTGTAACCAAGGGCGCGTCCACGCGGCAAGATGGTGATCTTGTGCACGGGATCGTTATGGGGCAGCGCCGCAGCGACCAGTGCGTGTCCACCTTCGTGGTAGGCAGTGATCTTGCGCTCGTGCTCACTCATCAGGCGGGAACGGCGCTGTGGCCCTGCAACTACGCGATCGATCGCCTCGTCGAGTGATGCATTGTCGACGAGTTTTCCACCATTGCGCGCGGTGAGAAGTGCTGCCTCGTTGAGCACGTTCGCCAAATCTGCACCGGTGAAACCCGGGGTGCGGCGAGCAACTGCGACGAGATCGACGTCGTCAGCGAGCGGCTTACCTTTGGCATGGACCTGCAGGATCTGCTCGCGGCCGACCAAGTCAGGTGCACCAACAGCAATCTGCCGGTCGAAGCGACCTGGACGCAGGAGCGCTGGGTCAAGAATGTCAGGACGGTTCGTCGCGGCAATGAGAATGACGCCACCGGTTACATCGAAGCCATCCATCTCAACGAGCAGCTGGTTGAGAGTCTGCTCACGCTCGTCGTGGCCACCACCCATACCTGCCCCACGGTGACGTCCGACAGCATCAATCTCATCAACGAAAACAATCGCTGGTGCGTTCGCCTTAGCCTGTTCGAAAAGATCGCGCACTCGGCTGGCACCAACACCGACAAACATCTCGACGAAGTCCGAGCCGGAGATCGCGTAGAACGGCACGCCAGCCTCACCGGCTACCGCACGGGCAAGCAGAGTTTTACCGGTACCCGGTTGACCGTAGAGCAACACACCCTTAGGGATCTTCGCACCGACGGCCTGGAACTTGGCCGGATCCTGCAGGAACTCCTTGATTTCTTGGAGTTCTTCAACTGCCTCGTCAGCACCTGCGACATCTGCGAACGTCGTCTTTGGCATGTCCTTGGACACCATCTTCGCGCGGGACTTGCCGAAGTTCATGATTCGGTTTCCGCCGCCTTGCATCTGGCCCATGAAGAAGAAGAGCAGGCCGAGCACAAGTGCCATCGGAAGAAGTGTGTACAGCAGACTCATCAGGACGCTGTCGTGCGGAACGTCTACGTTGTAGCCACCCTTGAGGGAACCACTATCGACCTTGCTTTGAAGCAAGTTTTGGAGCTGGACCCCCTGGCCATCGACATACTGTGCACGAATCTTGGACCCATCAGTCAAGGTGACTTGGATTCGCTGATCGCGGTCGGTGATCGTAGCCTCAGTGGCTTTGTTTTCCGTGATAGCTGTCACTACCTGGGAGGTGTTCACATCCTCGGGCCCTGAGACGTTACCAAAGACCGAACTACCAATGATCACAGCAATGATGGCTAGCGCGATCCATAGCGCCGGCCCACGCAGAAGCTTCTTGATGTCCATGATGCGGGGTGCGTACCCCGTGCCTCCCTGACTTAACTCGCCGCCGGATTCCACCGGTTTGGCTGAACGTGGACGAGCACCTCGACGGTACACCGACTAGCGCTCGGACGCCGCCGGACTGCACCCACGTACTGCTGATCTCGCTGGTAACGACGTTATCGGACTCCGATTTGTTCCCGAAACCGCCAAAACATCCCAGTTGGATCAACTTAATCGGCGTAATTAACGCAAATCCGACACATGGATCTGGTTGGCATCATTCACCGCTGACGGCAGCCGAGGCGAGGATGTCGAGTCCGAGCTGGCGGGCAAGGTCGCATGCGGCCAATTGCCCACGCACACTGTTTCCGGTCTCGTCTAGGGGTGGCGAGAAGGTGGCCAGCCCTCCCTTACCTGGCGACACGGTGACAAGGGCGCCACTGATTCCGCTCTTGGCAGGCAGCCCCACT
>JBAXUN010000026.1:0-24132 GCA_037129655.1 Actinomycetes bacterium | reverse complement strand
AGCCTTGCGATGACACAGCTGATGAGTGTGCTGGTCGAGTTGTAGACCAATGCGAACCGATCAGAGTGCCGCTGCGATCAGTCCGTCCTTGTCGCGGCGTACGACTGAGTCGATATCACCGACCTGGGCCAACTGGACGAGAACACCACCATTAGCCCTCGGATGGACGAATACCTCGGACCAGACCGGGTCGTGGTGAAGTCCGAAGGTTTCGATTCCACGCTCTGAGAGCACCGTGACCGCGGCGTTGATGTCATCGACAGCGAAGGTGATGTGGTGCACCCCTCCTCGTCCTGCGGTTGATGCGAAAAACCGGTCGAAGAATGTTGAGTTAGGTGTTGGTGCCATCAACTCGATGCGGCCGCCACCGATAGTGAACGTCATCACCACCGCGCCAATTGGGAGGACTTCTCCGTGCGAGAAGACTCCGCCCAGGACATCCTGATAAAACTCAACAAGCGGAGCAAGATTCGGCCCGGCGACCGCGGTGTGGTCGTAGCGGGCACCAATCGTTGCGAGTACTCCAGATAACTCACTCATGGTCATAGCGTTGCAGGCTGTACCGCGGGGTGCTCGGCGGGGGCATGATTGTGTGGCGGTAGACGAAGCGCCGTCGATCCTGTGATTTGTAGGTGTTCGTTCAGCGCCAGATCAGATGATCGTCGACGGTACGTGGTGGCCGCTCGCGTGGGCCATCGGCTGCGTATCCGACCGCGATGCCGCCGAGTGGCTGCCAATCTGCAGGGAGTTCAAGAACCGAGCGAACGACGTCGGCGCAGAAAATAGTGGATGAAATCCATGCGGTTCCAACTCCGTGGGCAGCCACTGCCACAAGGAAGTTCTGCACTGCGGCGCCGCCAGCAACGAGGAAAAGATCGCGCTCGTAGCCTTGCCTGTCGGCATCGGGGTAGTGGTGGGCCGCGCCGTCCAGTGCAAGAAATGGCAAAACGACGGTCGGCGCTTCTCGAAGAACGAGGCCCCTCTTGAGCCTCTTGCTGACAGAGGTCTCGTCATACGAATCGTGCTCTGTGAGATCAGAGCGCCATTGGTCGGCCATTGCGTCGAAGAGCTCGTTACGCACGGTTGGATTGTCAATCACCACGAAGCGCCACGGTGTGGTGTGGTGGGGACTCGGCGCAGTGATTGCGGCCGCGACGCCCTGCTCGATGATGTCGGCGGGAACCGGCTGATCGGTGAACTGGCGAACTGTTCGGCGCTGCGACACCGCGTCGCGCTGACCCTGTTGGCGACCCATCTCGATCGCCTCTGCAGTTCCCAGCCAGAAAAGGTCGTCGAACTGGCCGCGAATCAGGGCGCGGGCACCGGCCCCATCCTCTGCCGTTACGTATGCCTCAAGCCCACGAACGATCGCAACCGGTTGGCCAGTGATTTTCCCGGTAACCAAATCCGCGGCTGACGCGACTTCGTCGGCAATCGCCGTCACTGTCATCTCAAGCGGGCGGCCCTGGGTATCGACCCGCCCGCGATAGTCGTCGAAAACGGCCACACCGGCAGCGCCGATAGCCGAGTCGGTCAGACCGTCTCGCCACGCCCGCCCGAGCGTGTCAGTGATCACGACGCCGAGTGAAAAGCCAGTTGCACGTTGGAGTTCTGCGCGAATTGCGCGGGCACTCGCATCTGGGTCGAGCGGTAACAGCAGCACGGTGCCGTTGGGAGTGTTTGAGGCATCGACCCCGGCCGCGGCCATGATC
This sequence comes from Actinomycetes bacterium, assembly GCA_037129655.1. Lineage (GTDB taxonomy): Bacteria > Actinomycetota > Actinomycetes > S36-B12 > CAIYMF01 > Longivirga. The sequence continues at coordinate 22,420 of JBAXUN010000026.1, read as the reverse complement.
AAGCCATGTCGAGTCTCGACGATTCGGGTTTGCCCGCGCGGGGTCGTCTTCGTCGCCACGATGCGTACCGTCTCGTCGGTGATCGCGTCATCGCGCGAGTCAGCGTGAACCATGCGGCCCTCGGCTTTGCTTACAATTTTGCTGGTCACCACGACGATGTCGCCATCGCGGAGTCCACTACTGGCATCAGGCCAGTCAACACTCGTGTGAGCCCCAAGGATGAGTCCTGCAAGATCGTCACCAGCGGTGATTTCCGGTAGGCCGTCGACGCCTACGATCATGAGCCCAGTCATGGCGCTGTGACCCTCAGGTCGGCGGCGAACATGAGTGCCGCGGCCGCCATCGCGGCGGTGGCTTCAACATCACTCATCATGAGGGGTACGGCGCGGGCAACTATTCCGGAACCGGTCAACTCCTCCACACTCGAAGGATCAGCAGCGTCATCGACCAACCAGCCGTCGATTACGCCCTCGCCTGGTTCGCCGGACATAGAGCGCCGCGGGCCATAGTGCAGGGCGACGGCAGTTGCCGAAGTCTCAACTCCGATGGCCGTGAGACATGCGTCGGCCATACCGCGTACCGGCGCATTGCCGACGATCGGGGATAACCCGACCACGGGTGCCGGAGCTGATTGGATCGCTTCGCGGATTCCAGGGATAGACAAAATCGTGCCGATCGAGACCACCGGATTTGATGGTGGAAACAAGATCACATCGGCTTCGGCGATGGCCTCGAGCACTCCGGGAGCCGGGGCAGCATCCTGTGCACCGACGAGAACGAATTCACGAGCAGGGACACCGGCCCGGTACTTGATCCACCATTCTTGAAAGTGAATTGCCTGTTGGGTGCCTGGCTCATCTGCGTCGATGACCACGTGGGTTTCAACTCGGTCGTCGGTTACGGGTATGAGCTCGACGCCGGGCTGCCACCGTTGGCAGAGTGCTTGTGTCACAGCCGAGAGTCGATAGCCGGCAGCCAGCATCTGCGTGCGTACTAGATGTGTGGCCAGGTCCTTATCGCCGAGGCCGAACCACTCGGGCCCGATGCCATAACCGGTGAGTTCGTCTTTGACTGTGAAGCTTTCGCCCTCTCGTCCCCAGCCGCGTTCCTTGCTGATTCCATCGCCAAGTGTGTACATGATCGAGTCGAGATCCGGACAAATCTGCAGACCATGGATTCTGATGTCGTCACCGTTGTTCACGATGACGGTCACCTCGGTGCGCCACCCGCGTTCGGCTATCAGAGTTTTGAGCCCTCGGATGAACCTCGCCCCGCCGATCCCGCCGGCGAGCAGCACGATTGATCCGGGTTCGGTAGCGCCGGCTCCGAGGGTGGTCGCTAGCGGCGAACTGGTGGTTGCTGGCGCGTCAGTCACGCGCTGAATCCTGCCATCTTGAACACGCGCGGGCCAGTGTTACGGAGAGTGACGGTCGAAAGCATTGAGTGATCGTCCAATTTTTGCTCAGGGGTTGACTCCGAGGCATTACACCGATGTAATTTGTTTCTACGGGTGCTTGTTGAGACAAGCTAAGCAGGAACACGAAGGAACAAATCCGCAGCAATGTCGGTGGCGTTCCAGGTTGAGGAGGTACCGGCGTGAGCCAAATAACCGTTCTACCGCTGTCTGAGGTCGAAGAACTTGGATGGCAAGAACGAGCATTGTGCGCACAGACCGATCCGGAGGCGTTCTTCCCAGAGAAGGGCGGCTCCACCCGCGAAGCCAAGAAAGTGTGTACCACCTGTGAAGTACGCGTTGAGTGCTTGGAATACGCTCTCGAAAATGACGAGCGGTTCGGCATTTGGGGCGGACTTTCTGAGCGTGAGCGCCGTCGGATGAAGAAGGCTGCTGGCTGAGTCTGCCAGTGCCCGGCTTGATCGATGGGGATACCCATCCCCATCGAGTCCACCGATGCGGTCAGATCGCATAGGGTGCTGAAGTCATGTCTAGTGATTTCCCAGCGGGGTTAGCCGATTATGCGGGTGACCCACGACCCGCCACAGCGGGTGACGAGTCACGCGTGGATCATGACCCCGCCACCAGTCCGGAGTCGTCGTTTGACCAGCAGATCGAGCCCGTCGAAGGGCTCGATGATTTTGCAACGTACCTAGACACCGATCCCAATGATGAGGCGCTAGATGTACCTCGGCGTCCGCACCACGTCACCACGGTGGTCATCGCCCACAACGGCTCGCGGTGGCTCAAAGCCACTCTGCTAGCCCTCGGGGGTTTGCCGTACCGACCCGACCGCATTGTCGCTGTGGACACGGGAAGTACCGATGACACCGCAGATATTCTGCGGCGCGCGCAAGTGGATGGAGTTATTGACGAGGTCGTGAGCGCCGACGCTGCTCTGGGCTTCGGCGCTGCTGTTGCGCTCGGGGTCGAGTGTGCCGGTCGACCCGATGAGGAGGTACTCGCGCGGATCGTCCTTGACGGCTTGGGGGCAACCGCGCAAGCGATGGGCGCACTCGATGGAACAGGTGAGTTAGAGCCAGAGGTCGACGTGGCGCCTCAAGCGACCGTGCAATGGCTGTGGATTCTTCATGATGATTGCGCACCTGAGCCCGATGCACTCGAAGGTCTGCTTTTATCGGCCGACATCGAGCTAAGCGCCGATATCCTCGGCCCGAAGATTCGGGGCTGGAACAACCAAGATCAGCTAGTTTCTGTCGGCGTCACCGTCGCGCGATCGGGTAACCAGGTCGACGGACTAGAGCGTCGAGAGCTTGATCAGGGTCAGCATGATGGGCGCCACGACGTCATGGCGGTCAGCAGTGCTGGAATGCTTATCCGCCGGGACGTGTGGGATGCACTGGACGGATTTGACCCGGCATTGGCCTTCTTCCGTGACGACATCGACTTGTGCTGGCGGGCGCGAAGAGCCGGATACCGCGTGATCGTCACCAGCGACGCGATCATTCATCACCGTGAAGCTGCCACACATGGACGGCGCGAGATACAAGCGGGTTCGCCGAAGTATCCTGATCGACCGGGCCGCATTGATCGATCGGCCTCCATTCACCTCATGCGCGCCCATGCCTCAGGTCTACGCGGGCTGTTTGTCACGGCTCGACTACTCATTGGCTCACTGGCTCGAGCCTTGGTGTTACTTATAGGCAAGGCGCCAGATCAAGCGCGGGACGAATGGGGTGCTTTCCGCGACGCCGTCCGAGATCGTGGCGGCTTGCGCAAATCGCGTGCTCGGGTTGCGCAAGCTGCGGCGATGCCGTCGGCGGTTCCCGAGTCGGACGTGCGTGCCCTCTTGGCACCGCGCGGAATGCAAGCACGCATCGTGTGGGAGCGCGGTGCGGACCTGTTGGCCGGTCGCGAAACCGATGATTCTGGCCGTTCCGTTCTTGAATCGACGTCAGATGATCCTGACGGCTGGTACTCAGACGATCGGCGTCCATCACGTGTCCAACGATTCCTGCGCCAACCGGGGACCTTGGTCGGACTAATCCTTCTGGTCGTAGCGCTCACCGGTGAACGAGCGCTACTGGGCGCAGGAGTGCTGCGCGGCGGTGCACTGCTACCGGCACCGCCTGGTGCTGGCGATTTGTGGGCGACGTTCACCGATGCCTGGCACCAAGTAGGTACGGGATCGGCGGCCGATGCCCCGACGTGGCTTCTGGGCTTAACGGTCGTGGCCGGCGCGATGCGCGGCTCGGCGTCCGTCGCCGTTGATGTCATTTTGCTGTTGTGCATTCCCATGGCTGGACTGTCGATGTACTTCGCATCACGGCGGCTCCTTGACACATGGTGGGCTCGGGTCTGGGCAGCCATTGCGTACGCGACGCTGCCGGCGGTTACTGGTGCAGTCTCCGGCGGCCGGATCGGCTCGGCCGTCGCCATCGTCCTGATGCCGTGGGTCGCATACGTATGTGCGCCCCTCGTCGGTCTTGGTCGACCGGCCACGTGGAGGCGGGTTTTCGCATCGACGTTGCTATTGCTGGTGTTGATTGCCTTCGTACCAATGCTGTGGTTGGTCGGCGTCGTTGTCGCTGCGGTGGCCACGGCGACGTTGGTGCGAGATCGTTCTGCGCGGGTGAAGTTGTGGACGGCCACCCTGCTGTCATTTGGGCTCATGGTTCCCTGGGCCATTCGACTTCTTCGCGATCCCGCACTGCTGTGGCTCGAACCCGGTCTCGTTGGACCCACGGATGCGCATCTCAATGCTCTCGACGTCATTTTGTTGCGTCCGGGCGGACCAGGATCGTCGTCCATCGTGTTCGGGGTGGGCTTTGTTCTTGCCGGTTTGGCAGCACTGTTGGTGCCAGGTCCTCGTCGGGTCATCGCAACTCTGTGGGCGATTGGCTTCATCGGCTTAGTGTTCGCTGTTGTTCAGTTGATCCTTCGCGTCACCCCGGATGCGTTCTCCTCACCCCTGCAATCGTGGCCAGGAGCAACAACTGCGCTGTGGGGAGGAGCGTTGATCGTTGCGATTTCTATTGCGGCACAACGAGTTCCAGCCCTTTTCACGGGTGATGATTTCGGCATTCGCCAAGTTGTTGCGGGAGCGTTGGCGCTGCTCTTGTTGGTTGGACCGGCTTATGCGCTGATACGAATCGTCGTCGGAGTCGAAGGTCCGCTCTATCGTGGAGCGCGAGATGTACTCCCGGCCTTCGTTGCCGCCGAGATGCACACGCCTTATCGGCCGCGGACAGTTGTTCTAGCTCGTGATAGCGGTCGCATTCACTACGATCTGCTCAGTGTGGCTGAGCCGATGCTGAGTGATGTTGATGTCGCCCCACCAGCATGGGTCTCGTCGCAACTCGACCTCATCATTGGGCGGATGGCGGCTGGTCTTGGTGCAGATGAAGTCGATGGTCTGGCAAACCACGGGATTCGCTACGTGCTTGTCACGGACGCCGGTAAGAACGACTCTCTCGTAGACGCGCTGGACAGCGAGCGGGGGCTGCGACGGGTTTCATCGCGAAATGCCGAGGCGCTGTGGCAGGTTGTTACGACCGCGTCGAGAGTGCAAGCGCTTGAGCCGTCGAATTCGGCGAATCCGGGTTCAGTTGCAGTACGACGCTCTTTGCAAGTTCCGACCACAAGTGACGATCCGCGCGATACAACCGCCGTGAATTCAGCTATCGCCAAGGGTGCGTCGGGTCGACAACTTCTAATGTCTGAGACGTATGACGACCGTTGGCGGTGGACCATTGCCGGTGATCGTGTTTCTGCTGCGCCAGTGCCACTTGCTGGACTGACATCACAAACAGATCCGAGCATCCAGCAGGTGTCGCTGCCCCAAACCCGAACTGCGGCAAGCATTTCCTTTGACGGTTCATCCAGGCGGGTTTGGCTGACGCTCGAACTTCTCGCCATCGGACTCGTCGTGCTGTTTGCGTTGCCTTCACGTCGAGGTGAACAAGACGATGATGAGGATCTGCTCGATGACGAAGCGCCGGGCCAGGCGGCACTGCTTGATGTAGGGCCTGCACCGGTGAAATCTCACGGTGCGGCGACGCGTGGTGTACCTGCTCGCAAGGCCAAGCCTGAGGTAGTTACACCGGTGCCCGAGATATCTACACCCGTGCCCGAAGATCCTGAGATTGATAATCCTGCGCTCATTGAAGAACCTCAGGAGGTGGACGGTCATGAGTGACGACACGACGCCGGCCTTTGACGCACAGGACCTCCCGACAACGTCCGCCAAACTGCCCTTCGATGATGACGAGTTACGCACCACCAAGGCTGACTTTTCGACACCTGAAGTGGTGTCGTCTCAGGTGGATGACTCAGCTAACACCCAAACCGTGTCAAAGGAATCGGGTTCGCCCTCTCGCGTGGTTCGGGTTCGGTCCGGCAATGCTACGTCTGCGGCCGACCGACCAAAGCGACCCGCGCGCGAGCCCCGGATCTCAGAACCTCTGACCATGCGTAGTCGTCGAGGTGTTGCCTTGATTGCGCTGGGAAGCTTGGTGTTCCTCGCTGTTGTCGGCACGGTCGCCAACCGAGGCACGTCCGAAACGCCGGCGGTTCCAACGGTCGAGCCGGTTGCATCGAGTGAATTGGTGTGTCCGGTCACGACCGCTACGGACGAACTGGCTTCGGCTATCACCGCGGCTGTCGCGCCGCTATCCACCGTGACGACAGGTACAGCTAGTTTGGCCAACTTGGTCAAGGTCGGTGGCAAGACCGATCCGCTGGTGATCGCATCCCCCGGGGAGTTAGTTCAACGGGTGTTCCGCGGTAAGTCAGGTCCGGCGCAGATGGCCGGGGCCATTGGAAGTTATGCAACTGGATTTGGTGCTGATCAGGTAATCAGATCTGGGATTGGATCTAGCCGAGGCTTGGCGATTGCACCATGTAGTCGGTCCGTGACCGATACCTGGTTGATTGGTGGCGGGGCCACGATCGGCCGGCTAACGACGATCTTGTTGGCCAATAACGACGACCGACCTGCCCAGGTGGATCTCGTGATCTACGGACCCGATGGCCTGGTCAACTCCCCTGGCGCTTCGGGAATTGCCGTTCCCGCGGCGAGCACCTTACGTCTCCAACTGTCTGATCTCGCTCCAAGCCAGTCTGTGACTGCAGTGCATGTCATCGCCACGGCAGGTCGCGTCGCTACGTCAGCGTTGGAATTCGACTCACGTGGATTAGTTCCGCAAGGTGTCTCGATAATGTCTCCAACGGCTGCGGGACGATCCCTAGTAATTCCCATGGTTCCCAAGGCGGTGGCAGCAGCACGGTTAGTGCTGATAGCTCCGTCATCAGATGCGACTGCCCATGTGAATCTTCTAACTGCACAAGGATCAATCACGCCGGTTGGATTTGATGCAGTTGAGTTGACGGCGGGTCGAGTTACGACGTTGGACTTAACCACCGTGCTTGCCGGCGCAGCCGGCGGACTGGTCATTAAGGCGGACCGAGATGTCGTCGCCGGGGTGATCATCACCACGGGGGTCAAAGATCAACTGCGCGAGGGGGATCGAGAGGCTGCTACTCCAGCACTTGTGAGCCCAGGGCTGATCGCGGGTCTTGCCGGTCCGAATGTCATTCACGAACTTGGGATTTCTGCACCAACTGCCCAAGCGATCGTCAAACTCGAGCTTTTCGTTACCGGTGCTCCGGCAGCGACATGGACGAAGACCGTTACCGTGAAGGCAGGCTCGTTGGCAGACGTCAGGATCCCTGTCACGACGGCCAAGGCAACCTCGATTGTTGTTGTCACCCCAGTGTCGGGTGGTCCGATTTACGTGACGCGGTCCGTGACCGAACTCGGGGGCAATGGGCCGCTACTTGGTCTAGCCCCGCTGCTGTCAACGAGAGCGACGACGCTCGTGCCCCCGGTGGAGGGGGCTCCGGGTTCGGCTGTGCTCGGTTCACAGTGAGATCGAATAGATCCACCGGCGTGCCGATCACCGCTGCAGTCGGTTGCGGGTCATATGGTCAGACCTGTGAGCCCAGCCCGTCGTTGTTCCAAGCCCTCGTGCACCCGCACGGCAGTGGCCACCTTGACCTATGTCTATGCCGATCAAACGGCAGTCGTAGGGCCATTGGCTACCTATGCCGAGCCACATTGCTATGACCTGTGTTCGGCGCACAGCGACCGCATGACGGCACCCCGCGGGTGGGAGGTTGTCCGCCTCACTCCCGATCCTGATGCTCTTCGGCCATCCCATGACGACCTGGAGGCCTTAGCCGACGCAGTTCGTGAGGCAGCCCGACCGCGTCAACGCGAGGTGATCGGCGCTACTGAGGTTGGCCGCCGGGGACACCTGCGGGTCCTTCGTTCAGAGGCCTAACCAAGCCTGACGGTCATGTCGAGTCGCCTTTTGTACCAGTAGGGTAAAGGTGTGATTACTTCTGATCGTTTAGACCGGCTCATCAAGGCGTATGACGTTCGCGGCGTATTCCCCGACGATCTCGACGCAGACGTGGCCCGTCTGGTTGGTGCGGCATTTGCCACGGTCGTGGGCGCATCGCGTTCCCAAGGTGGTCCAGGTGCGGTCGTCGTTGGACGAGACATGCGTCCCTCCGGGCCTGAACTTGTAGCTGCATTCGCGCAAGGAGTCACTGGCCTCGGTGTAGATGTTATTGACATCGGCTTGGCTTCGACTGATGAGCTTTACTACGCGGCCGGGTCACTTGGCTTGCCCGGTGCGATGTTCACCGCGAGTCATAATCCGGCGAAGTACAACGGCATTAAGTTATGCCGGGTTGGTGCATCCCCAGTGGGTCAGGATTCTGGACTACGCGAGATCAGGTCTCTGGTTGAGCAATGGTCTGTCGACGGATTGCCTGTCGCGGTGACCCCAGCGGGTGAGGTATCCGAGCGGGACCTTCTTGCCGACTACGCAGCCTTTCTTCATGGGCTCGTTGATCTCCGAGCGATTCGTCCGCTGACAGTTGTCGTTGATGCGGGAAACGGCATGGGGGGATTTACTGTCCCGGCAGTTCTTTCCGGTCTGCCGCTGACTATCCACCCTCTCTTCTTCGAACTCGATGGCAATTTTCCCAATCACGAGGCCAATCCCATCGATCCTGACAACATGCGCGATCTTCAACGTGCGGTGCTTGAACATAAGGCTGATATCGGCCTTGCCTTCGATGGGGATGCGGACCGTTGCTTCGTCGTTGACGAGAAGGGCGACATTGTCGACCCTTCCACGATTACCGGGCTGATTGCCGTGCGGGAACTGGCCCGTGAACCCGGTTCGACGATCATCCACAACTTGATTACCAGCGCATCGGTTCCCGAGATTGTTCGTGAGCACGGTGGGGTCGCGGTGCGCACCCGAGTCGGTCACTCCTTCATCAAAGCCAGAATGGCCGAGACCGGTGCCATCTTTGGTGGCGAACACTCTGGGCATTTCTATTTCCGCGATTTCTGGCGAGCCGATTCGGGCATGTTGGCCGCATTGCACACGCTGGCCGCACTTGGTGAAACGCAGCCGGGCGTGGTTTTGTCAGGGCTGCTCGCAGAGTTCATTCGGTACGTCCCGTCAGGTGAAATCAACACGACCGTGAAGGATCAGGCGGGCGTGATTGCTGAAATCAAGCGAACCTATGTTGACCGGCCTGGGGTTGAGTTGGATGAGCTAGACGGATTGACGGTCACGGGTCAGACCGATTCGGGTCGAATCTGGTGGTTCAACGTGCGGCCTAGCAATACTGAGCCGTTGCTGCGGCTCAATGCTGAGGGGCCGGATGAGCAAACCATGGCCAGAGTGCGCGATGAAGCGCTGACCGTCATCCAGGGTGGCATCTAATGTCCTTAGACGCGCACCTCGTGGACGTACTCGCGTGTCCATGTTCGAATCACTCACCTGTTCGAGTTCATGAGACCTGCGTTGAATGTATTGCGTGCGAGACGACTTTTCCGATTCGCGATGGTATTCCGGTGATGTTGATCGACGATGCCACCCCTGGTCCGCGCGGCATCGGAAGGCCAGTGGGTGAGCAGAGATGAGTTACCTGCCTGAGGTGTCCCTCGATGATGTAGACGCCGTCGAGGCAGCTGATCCCAGTGAAATGCTGCGGGCTACGGCCGATGCCGGTGCCCAGATTCGTAGATCTGTAGGTCTGTGGGAGCCATCGTGGATCAGCTCGGCGGTTGCAGATGGACGGCCGAGAGCTGTCCTTGTGGTTGGTATGGGTGGATCAGGTATCAGCGGTGACGCACTCGCGGCCCTGTGCGGACCTGGATGTTCGGTTCCGATTTCGACACTTCGGGGTTACACGTTGCCCGGGTGGGTTGGACCCCTTGATCTGGTGATTGCGGTTTCCTGTTCAGGTAAAACTGAAGAGACGCTCGGAGTTGCTGCGCAGGCAATCGCTCGTGGTGCGCGAATGATTGGTGTCGGCTCGGTTAACGCACCGCTTCACTCATTGATTCTCTCTGCGCCGAGCGCGTCCTACGTGCCGGTGGCGCCTGGCGGGCTCATGCCGCGAGCTGCACTTTGGCTCATGCTCACTCCGCTCCTTCTGATCGCAGATGCACTGGGGCTAGCTTCCTTTCCATCCCCCGTGCTCGCACAGTCAGCTGATCACTTGGACGAGATTGCCGTCGAGTGTGGCCCCGCGTCGCCTACCGATGACAACCGTGCAAAGTTGCTGGCGCAGTCACTTGCCCCGAGCCTGCCCATGGTCTGGGGTACGGGTGGTGTGGGTTCGGTCGCGGCCTATCGCATGGCGTGCCAGCTCAATGAAAACGCGAAACTACCCGTCGTCAGTGGGGGATTTCCTGAAGTCAACCACAACCAGGTCGTCACCTTCGATGGCGCATTCGCTTCTCAGAGCACCGACATTTTCCACGACCCCGACGTCGATGGTGCTTCCCCGACAGCCCTGCGTTTAGTAGTGATTCGTGATTCGGGGGAGCATTCCCAAGATGGTCGGCGCGCGGATATCTCCGCCGGCATAGCGCGCAGCAGAGGTATCGGCGTCGATATCATTAGAAGTGTCGAGGGTCACCAGGTCGTGAGATTTGCGTCGGTGGTCGGTGTCATTGATTGGGTCTCGGTTTACACAGCGATCGTTGCGGGGGTCGACCCGACTCCGATATCACCCATCATGGAGTTAAAGGATCGTATTTCTTGAGTACCGAAGGTGGCACGAAGGCAGTTGTTGCGGCACTGATCGCTAACACGGGTATCGCGATCACCAAGTTCATCGCGTGGGGCATGACAGGTTCGTCATCGATGCTCTCTGAAGCGATCCATTCGGTTGCTGATTCGGGAAACCAGCTGCTGCTACTAGTCGGCGGTAAAAGATCGAAGCGGGCAGCTGATGAGGAGCATCAGTTTGGATACGGGCGAAGGCGGTATGTGTACGCCTTCGTTGTGTCGATCATCTTGTTCCTGCTTGGTGGCCTGTTTAGCGTTTACGAGGGTTGGCACAAGATTCATGCCCCGGAACCCTTGAGTGATCCGACGATCGCATTCGTGGTCTTGGGCATCGCCATCGTTCTAGAGGCCTTCTCATTTCGAACGGCCATTAAGGAAGCCAATCGCTCCCGTGGGCAGAGGAGCCTCTTTAGGTTTGTCCGTGACGCCCGTCAACCCGAACTTCCGGTTGTCCTGCTCGAGGATGCGGGTGCTCTGGTGGGGCTCCTGTTCGCGCTCTTTGGTGTCGCGATGGCCGTCGCTACTGGTGATGGTCGCTGGGACGGTGTTGGTGCGTTAGCCATTGGTTTGCTCCTCCTAATCATCGCCATCTTCCTAGCCGTTGAGATGTCCTCGATGCTCGTTGGTGAGAGTGCAGTTCCAGAACAAACTGAGGCAATTCGACAGGCGCTAGCGGCGCAGCCGATGGTGAACAGGGTGATCCACCTGCGTACCTTGCATGTCGGCCCGGACGAACTTCTCGTCGCTGCCAAGATCGCCACTGATCCGCACCAGAGCGCGGCTGATCTCGCCGATGCGATCAATGAAGCGGAAGTAAACATTCGCGCCGCAGTCCCGGAAGCCACGTACATTTTCATCGAACCGGATATTGATCGCGGCGCATGAAGGCACCATTCGCCGAAAATGGCTAATGGTGAAAGAATATGAGCGCCCTGCGGTGAATTCACCCGCATTGACAGGTCGTTAGCCAGCGAGGCCTCGCATGGATTAACGATGCAGCCGGGTTTCCGGAGTTTAGATCGGAGTTCGATGTCCATCGATTACAAGGTTGCTGACCTCTCTCTAGCTGAGTTTGGTCGCAACGAGATCCGCCTAGCCGAGCACGAGATGCCCGGCCTGATGGCGATGCGCGCTCAGTACGGTGAGTCCAAGCCACTGACTGGCGCTCGTATCACCGGTTCGCTGCACATGACTGTTCAGACAGCAGTGCTTATTGAGACCCTCACTGTGCTCGGCGCCGACGTGCGCTGGGCATCATGCAACATCTTCTCGACGCAGGATCACGCTGCGGCTGCTGTTGTGGTTGGTCAGACCGGTTCGGTCGAATCACCCGCGGGCGTGCCGGTGTACGCATGGAAGGGTGAAACCCTTGAAGAGTACTGGTGGTGTACCGAGCAGATCCTGATGTGGCCAGATGGTGGCGGCCCCAACATGATTCTTGACGATGGTGGCGATGCCACTCTGCTCGTTCACAAGGGTCGTGAGTTTGAACTGGCTGGTGTAGTGCCTACCCCAGATGCGACTGACTCGGAAGAGTACGCCGTCATCCTGGGCTGTCTGGCGCGGTCGCTCACGCAGGACGCACAGCGTTGGACCAACATTGCCGCTGGAATTAAGGGTGTTACGGAAGAAACCACGACCGGCGTGCACCGTCTCTATGAGATGCACAAGGTTGGTGACCTTCTGTTCACGGCCATCAACGTCAATGACTCGGTAACCAAGAGCAAGTTCGATAACAAGTACGGCTGTCGTCACTCGCTCGTTGACGGTATCAACCGCGCCACGGATGTTCTCATCGGCGGCAAGGTCGCAGTCGTCTGCGGCTATGGCGATGTCGGTAAGGGCTCGGCAGAGTCACTGCGCGGCCAAGGTGCACGTGTCATCGTCACTGAAATCGACCCAATCTGTGCACTTCAGGCCGCGATGGACGGATACGAGGTTTCCCGACTCGAAGATGTGATCGGTCGCGCTGATCTGGTCATTTCGGCAACAGGTTGCTACGACGTTGTAACGGTCGAGCACATGCACTCGATGAAGCACCAGGCAATCTTGGGCAACATCGGCCACTTCGATAACGAAATCGATATGGCCGGCTTGGCAGCCGTTCCCGGCATCAAGCGCACAACGATTAAGCCACAGGTTGACGAATGGGTATTCCCCGACGGGCACTCAATCATCGTGTTGTCTGAAGGTCGTTTGCTCAACCTGGGTAATGCGACGGGTCATCCATCTTTCGTCATGAGTAACTCGTTCACCAATCAGGTGTTGGCACAAATCGAGCTGTTCACCAAGCTCGATGAGTACCCACTCGGCGTGCACGTGCTGCCTAAGCACCTCGACGAACTGGTGGCTCGCCTGCATCTTGATGCGCTGGGTGTTCGCCTCACCGAACTGAGTAAGAAGCAGGCCGAGTACCTCGGTGTTGATGTGGCTGGACCATACAAGTCAGATCAGTACCGGTACTAAGCGATGGTTATGACGGCTGCAAAGTGAGTCAGATGGGGGAGTCTGATTCCTCCGCGGTAGAGAGCATGGAGTTTCCTGCCCTCTACCGCGGGGCGGCGGCACCGTATGTTGAGGCAGTTGAAGCTGGCCACCGATTACGCAAGCAGCTTTGGGGAATGCCCGATGCGATCATCGCGATCGCGCTGAGCATCGTCGTGCCGAGCGTTATCGTCGGGGTTGAGTTGGCGTCGGGCGCACCAAAAAATGGGATCGTGGTTATTCTTTCCGGCCTCATCACCCCGTGGGTGGGGTTCGGCCTGTGGCCATGGATTGCTACGAGGCTCCGTGGTAATGGTCCGCGGCTCGATGTCGGTCTGGCGTTTATCCGAGATGACATCCGCTGGGGAGTTCTGGGCGCAGGTGCTTGCTTAACTCTTGGATCGTTGGTCGCGCTGATCACCGAGCACTTCACCGGCCCGTTTGATTCAGCTGCCGGTGACGCCATCACCTCGGCAAATGTTCCACGCTGGGTGGTGTTTCTTTTCGCGTTCCTAGCGGTTTTTGGCGCACCGTTTATGGAAGAGCTGTGTTTTCGTGGTCTGACCTTCACCGCGATGGCCAAGTTCAGTGAACAACGTGGTTGGCCGCCGGTTCCGATCGCGACGGTCATTTCGGCTGCTGCCTTTGCGGCTATTCACCTTGAACCGATCCGCTTTCCCTTACTTTTGACGATTGGTTTGGTGCTGTCATTTTTGCGCGCCAAGACTGGCCGGGTCGGGGCCTCAATGCTGGCGCACGGAATCAACAACCTCATCCCCGTAATCGGGCTTCTTACCGGCGCGGTGTGGTTCGGCTCGTGATCCAGATAAGCAGTGGGGGAACGGCTTCGGTCTGATCTCCGTCGTACTCTGGTATCAGCACAACTCCCACATGGTGGGCCTGGCTAGCCGTGACTTGCGGATCTGGGTGTGCGTCGGCGACTGTGCAGGAGTCCGGGGGTGAGCGGTGACCGTCGTTGCCGAGGCGACATCCATGGCGCGCCCGCGCAGGGCCTCATGGGTTCATATGCCGGGGTTAGACGGTGTGAGGGCTATTGCAGTTCTCGGCGTGCTGATCTTCCATGCGGACAACACCTGGTTAGCCGGTGGCTTTCTTGGCGTGGACGTCTTTTTCACTCTGTCTGGCTATCTGATCACCTCACTCCTACTCGCTGAGCTTCGCGCGAGCGGTGGCATCAATTTCACACGGTTCTATATTCGACGAGCTCGCCGATTGCTGCCTGCTCTATTGGCGACTTTGTTAGTCACCGCGGCACTTGCAATGCTGTTCGCGCAGGATGCCGCAGAGCGAGTCCGTGAGGATGCGGTTGCCGCCTTCTTCTATGTGACGAACTGGTGGTACATCTTCCGCGGCACCTCGTACTTTGACGAAACCGGACGCCCCCCGCTGCTTCAGCATTTGTGGTCGTTGGCGGTCGAGGAGCAGTTCTACTTCGTCTGGCCGGTGCTGATGTACGGACTGTGGCGATTATGGAAGGTCCGCGGGGTTCGCTGGGGTGCAATCGGTGGTGCCCTTGTCTCGACGGTTGTGATGGCGGCCATCTCCATTGCTCGGGATATCCCGCAGGCGACGGACACAAGTCGGGTCTACTTCGGCTCTGACACTCACGCCATGACGCTGCTGGTGGGTGCTGCGCTGGCGACTTTGTGGGTACCTGGTCAGGTATCGCGGGTGCTCACCGATCGTGGACGCCAGGTCATGAGTTCGGCTGGAGTTGTCGGCCTGATACTGCTGCTCGGAATTTTGGTGTACGTCGGACCTGATTCGGTCTTCCTGTTCCGTGGAGGGTTCCTCGTCCTTGGTGTTGTTTGCGCCATCGTTATCGCCGCTGCTGCTATCAACGGCACGTGGTTTGCCACTGCTATGGGTCGTCAACCGTTGAAGTACATCGGTGAGCGCTCCTATGGGCTGTACCTGTGGCATTGGCCGATCTTCATGGTCCTGCGCCCGGGGATTGACGTAGATGCCACGGGTTGGCAAGTTCAGGCGGCTCGGTTCGCGCTGACGTTCGTCGTCGCTGAGGCGTCGTATCGATACCTCGAGATGCCAATTCGCAACGGAGCCATTGAACGAATCTGGCAAAGCTGGCGCGAACGTGGCTCTAATGCGCTCCTCATCCGCGGTGCGGTGGCAAGCACTGCGGCGATTGCAGTCGTACTGACCTTGGGCGTCGGACTTGGTCGAGCAAGTACACCCACGTTCGAAGAGGCCCTCGGTGGGGTCACTGAGATGGGGGACGAAAGCCTGATACCCCTTCCGACACCGTCTCCGGCTGCCTCACAAAAGCCGTCGTCGAACCCAAGTGCAGCGGCTTCGACGTCACGGGCGCCGTCGGCGTCGCCATCGCCTACCGGTAAGCCGGTCGACCGCACCTCGCTGTCAATGACGCTCATCGGCGATTCAGTTCTGTTGGGTACCGCCAATGCGGTCAAGGCAGCCTTTCCGCGCGCCGTTGTCGATGCCCGGGTGAGCCGACAATCTGAGACGGTGTTCAACCGAATCAAAGCGCGCATTGCTGCTGGCCGGCTTGGAAAGGTGGTCGTGATTCACACGGGTACCAATGGCACGATTGATGAAGCTCATCTGGTCGAGATCCTCAACCTGCTTAAGGATCGGGCGCGAGTCGTGCTCGTCACTATTCATGCGCAACGGCGTTGGGTCAACCGGTCAAATGACGCCATCGAGACCGCTGCCGCCAAGTTCTCCAAAGGCAATGTCAGAGTGGCTGACTGGGCATCGATCGCCACCGGTCATCGAAACTGGTTGTATCAGGACGGAATTCATGTGAAGCCAGCAGGACAATCCCATTACGTAGGCATGCTTCGCGCGGCCATCAATGGCCCTTGACCAGCTCTGGCCTCTAACCTCAAAAGGCTGGGGAACCTTGGGGGTGACCGATTCGTCGTCAATTTTGTGCGGGAAGAAACCAATTCTGCGCCGAAAGCGGCGATGGAATCGCGCACTCAGCAGACGTAAAGCCGAGACGGTGGGAATATGTACGGTGTGAAGGGTCGAGTACTTGTCGTAGACGACGACGTAGCGCTGTCCGAGATGCTCGGAATTGTGTTGCGAACAGAAGGCTTTGAACCGGTCTTCTGTGGTGATGGAGCGCGTGCGCTGGCCGTCTTTAGAGAGACTCGCCCAGATCTTGTTCTCCTTGATCTCATGTTGCCCGGCCGTGACGGGATTGACGTCTGTCGATCGATTCGGGCTGAAAGTGGCGTGCCCATCGTGATGCTCACGGCCAAGACAGACACGATCGATGTTGTCCTGGGATTAGAAAGTGGTGCTGACGATTACGTCGTAAAGCCCTTCAAGCCCAAAGAGTTAGTGGCACGAGTCCGCACGCGGTTGCGACGCAATGATGAGCCGGCAGAGGAGAATCTGCGGATCGGTGATCTGGAGATCGATGTCGCGGGGCACGTAGTTCGTCGGGATGAGGAGCAGATCTTTCTGACCCCGCTCGAATTCGACCTTCTCGTTGCCCTTGCCCGTCGGCCCAAGCAGGTTTTTTCTCGCGAAGTACTTCTTCAAGATGTCTGGGGTTACCGGCACGCGGCCGACACCCGTTTGGTGAATGTGCACGTTCAACGGTTGCGATCGAAGATCGAACATGATCCGGAGAATCCGCAGATTGTCGCAACTGTTCGCGGTGTTGGTTACAAAGCCGGCCCTTCGTAAACGTGCCCATGAGCGTTTGGTCTCAACTCGCAGATACCGTTGATCCCCTAGTGCGACCGCTGCGTCACGCGTGGCGCACGTCGGTTTCGCTTCGGGTAGTGGCCACCACGCTCGCTCTTTCGCTGATCGTGGTGGGACTCATTGGGGCGCTCCTTCTTCAACGCATTTACTCAGGTGTTTTGGACGCGAAAGTTCGCGCATCGGTTGTCGAAGCCGGTAGCGGCGCTGCAGAGTCGCAGCGACTGCTCGATGCTGCCGACACTGGCCCCACGACTCCGTCGGCGAGTCGACTCGTAGATACCGTTACTGCCGCACTCGCGCAGCGCGCTGGCTCACCGGGGCTCTATGACGTCCTGCTGCTGGCATCCCCGCCTAAAACTGGCGACGAACCAGAGCGTGGGACCAATCTGATCAGTGAGGACAGCGTGCCCAATGACCTGCGCAGCAGTGTGCAGGACAATCAGCGGCAGGCGTGGACGTACACCGAAATCCGCTACCTCGACAACCATTCGTCCCCGGGTCTAGCAGTTGGTGCGCCGCTGAGCATCCCCGGTGTTGGTAAGTACGAGCTTTACTACTTGTTTCCATTAAACCAAGAGCAGGCGACGTTGGACTTGGTTCAACGAACGGTGTTTTTGGTTGGGGCACTGCTTGTTTTGACACTCGGCGGTATTGCCTATGTTGTGACTCGTCAGGTGGTGTCACCGGTTCGGATGGCGGCTCGCACTGCGGAGAAGTTCTCAGCCGGACAGTTAACTGAACGGATGAGCGTGCGCGGTGAGGACGACCTTGCACTTTTGGCCACATCATTTAACGCAATGGCTAGCAACCTGCAGGACAAGATCACCCGTCTCGAAGAACTTTCCCGGGTGCAGCAGCGGTTTGTCTCGGACGTGTCACATGAACTCCGCACGCCGCTTACGACGGTTCGAATGGCCGCGGACGTCATGTACGAGAACCGTGACGAGTTTGATCCAGCCATGGCCCGCAGTTCAGAACTCCTGCAAACACAACTCGATCGCTTCGAGGCACTGCTTGCAGACTTATTGGAAATCAGTCGTTTCGATGCGGGTGCGGCAACCCTGGACCCCGAGGGAATCGACGCCCGCACACTCGTTGATCGAGCAGTCGAATCAGCTGCCCCGTTTGCGACAGCCAAGAACACCGAGATTCGGGTGAGTCGACCTGACGACCTCATCATCGTGGAGTTGGATTCACGCCGGATAGATCGCGTGTTGAGAAATCTGGTGCTCAACGCCGTCGAGCACGGGGAGGGACGACCAATTGACGTCACCCTCGGATCTGATGGAACGGCGATGGCGATCACGGTGAGAGATCATGGTGTGGGGCTCCGACCTGGTGAATCTTCATTGGTGTTCAACCGGTTCTGGCGCGCGGATCCATCGCGGGCGCGGTCTGTTGGCGGAACTGGATTAGGGCTCTCGATTGCCCTTGAGGATGTTCGCCTACATGGCGGCTGGCTTGACGCCTGGGGTGAACCTGGTGATGGAGCAGCCTTCCGCATGACGCTGCCGCTGAAGTCTGGCGGAGCATTCGCCACGTCTCCACTGCCTCTCGTCCCGGTTGACGCTGGTCCTCGTGTGCACGCGTCGCTGGCGACGCCGTATCGGGCGCCTCGTCGTGAAGGGATAGCGCCATGAAGCGTGTTTGCTTCCTGCTGCTGATATGTGTGGGTCTGACGGCCTGTAGCGGAGTTCCCACGTCCGGACCGATTGAACAGGGGCCGGAAATTGCAGTGGCCGGTCAGGACCAGTTCATCCGGGTTATCGCGCGCCCACCTGTTTCAGGGATGTCGCCGGAAGATCTCGTCCGGGGTTTTCAAGAAGCATCTGCCTCTGCAGATGGGGCGTACGTCGTGGCGCGTGAATACTTGACGGGCAAGGCAGCGGCCTTGTGGGATCCGGGCGCCGGCGTAGCGGTGTACGACAAGAGCGGTCTGACCTATACCTCGAACAGTGACTCTGTCGAAGTCCAAGGCAATCTGATGGGATCGATTGATTCGACAGGTCAGTACGCAGTTGCCAACCCCGGGGTCAAACTGGAGGACTCATACGGTCTGACCAAAGTCGACGGAGAGTGGCGGCTGTCATCGGTACCCGCGGGACTTGTGCTCGGCCCTGGCGATATTGATCGTGGGTTTCGAGCCTTGGACCTCTACTACTTCACACGTGACTTTGGCACCCTCGTACCGGCTCCGGTCACCATCCCGGTGTCCAGTGCCGGTATGGCAACGCAGTTGGTGCGCGGACTCTTGGCCGGACCAACGTCGTGGATCGCACCATCAGTGCGTACCGGATTTCCAGAAGGTACCCGGCTGGCTCTCGACTCGGTTCCTGTCGTTGATGGTGTTGCTCAGGTTGCCTTGAGTAGTGAGGTGTTGCAGGCCGATGATGCCACCCGCAAGGCCCTTTCCGCTCAAGTGGCGTGGACCCTGCGTCAAGTACCGTCAATAGGTTCCTTCCGACTAACGGTTGGTGGTCAGCCGGTTGTGGTTCCTGGGCAGTCGTCCGTCCAGTCTGTTTCGAGTTGGAATGAGTACAACCCGGATCCTGCCGTCAAGGGTGCGATTGCTGTGACCGATCGAGGCCTCGTCTCGGTTGCCGCTGACAACAAGCTCGACGTCCTTGGGCAGGTTAAGCCGGTGATCGTGTCACCGGCCGTCGACTTCGGGGCGACGCAAATTGCTGGCCTGAGTCTTGACCGCAGATCGCTATGGACGGCCAGATATGGAGGTGCTCAGCGAGGGGTGAAGCGCTACGCAGGTGCCGAACTGTCAAGGCCGTCCTGGGATTCAGTTGGAGACATCTGGCTTGTTGATCGTGGCAACGGGCTTGTGTTGATTCGGGCGGGAGTTGCCGGCCGGATAGCTATTGGTGGACTTCCTGCCGGTGTCCGCGATGCCGATCTACTCGCCGTATCGATCTCACGCGACGGAACTCGAGCCGGCTTGCTAGTGCGACGTGGTACGCGAGTTGAGCCGATGGTTGCTCGAGTTGAGCGATCAGCAGACGTTGTTCGCGTTTCAGAGCCGATCAGAATTGAGTCCGTTCTCACCGATGCGGTTGATCTAGCGTGGAGTGACAGTGGAACCCTGGCTGTACTCGGAACGACGGGAGCATCGTCACTACAGGTGGCATACATTGCGGTGGGCACGGCGCGGGTGAGTAGCGTGTCGGTTCCCGATGGTGCAGTCAGCATCGCCACCGCCCCATCGATGAGTACATTGATCGGCGCCGGGGGATCGCTGTATCGCAGCGTGGGTAACACCTGGACCAGTGTTGGCACGGCCGTGGACCCTGCCTATCCAGGGTGATTCGTCGGCGTGCGCAACTGTGCGTGCTGTAGGGGATTCCGGCGGCTCTCAAAGTCGTAATCCACAGCGATGTTGCAACGGGTTGTTGTCCACCGCTGTTGCATTTGTGATCCGATACCCGTTCTTAACTGCGCTCTAGTTTCTCGGTGATGACGAAAATCCGACAGTTTGGCGTGGCGCAATTCTTGGCGGGTGCCTGTACTAGTTGCCACCAAGGGCGCGGACCGGTGTGCGCAGGCTGTGTGGCCGGTCTTGACGTTCAACTCGATTGTGTAGATTTCCGAAACCTGTCCGTGGCTCGCGCAATGGTTTACGAGCCACCGATTTCACAACTCATCATTGGGTACAAAGATCGCGGCGAGTGGAGTTTACGTTCGATCTTGGCTCGGCTTCTCGCTCGTTCGATTGCGCACCTGCTACTGAGTGTGGACGTGGCGCAAGCCGGCCACCGTCGTCCCGTGCTGCTGGTCCCGATCGCGTCAACAGCGGCGTCCGTTCGTCTGCGAGATTCAGATCCAGTAGCTGATCTAGCCAATAGTGCCGCAGGCCTCTTGCGTCATTCCGGGCTGCAGATTCATTCGCAACGGATTCTGATGATGCGCGAAGGGCATCGTGACCACATTGGGTTGAGTCGTGACCAGCGCCTTTCGAACATGAAAAACGCCTTCACAGTTCGGGGACGGACACCCGCTGGCGTTCACGTCGTCATTGTGGACGATGTGGTGACCACGGGTGCGACGCTCACCTCTGCCTACAAGTGCCTGTCAGGTGAGGGACTTAACGTGCTCGGAGCGGGCGTGATCGCCGGCTCTGACCAGCCCACGTCTCGGGGATGAAAGCAAATGGGTGAATCAGGTTGGCACAGTAACCGGCAAATCGTCGTCGACGGGGATACGTTGGTCTCGTGACACCCGTTCGGGTCCGTGGTTGCGCCCCCGATGCGGTTCCGGTTGTCGGAGCCGCTCGGGAGCAAGCCGATGCCAGCCGCAGGCAAAGCGGTCCACGTAAGGCGACTCTTTGTCGCTCGATCACGGTGCGGTTTAGAAGTAAGTCCTGCCTCGACTCCACGTACATTTACATGGAAATCTGGGAGAAGGGGAGTAGTCGCGTGATACCCGCCCGGGTGCGGCGAGACCCTCAGCAGGCGAATGTGGGGTCGAAAACCAGGTCGGCCGATCGGGTGTCACGCATTTCAGTAATGTCCGACGCAATTCGTTCGATGCAAGAACGTAGCAGTCAATGTACGGGGGAAGAAGGAGAGTTACTCATGTGCGTCGATTAGCGACGCGTATGTACACCGCACTAGATGCAGGAAGGTGATGCTTAATGAGCACCATGCACGCACCCGCCGAAATTGTCATCCACGGCCGCCACATCGAGGTGTCCCAGAAGTTTCGGGAGCATGTCCTGCACAAGATCGGTCGAATAGAAAAATTCGGCATACACGTCACTCGCATCGACGTTGAGGTCTCAAAGGAATCGAATCCGCGTCAGGCGGACCATATGTTTGAAGTTGAACTCACGATTGCGGCCAAGGGCCCGGTCATTCGAGCTGAGGCTACTGCGCCAGATAAGTTCACCGCGTTTGATCTCGCGTACTCGCGGCTCGAGGAGAGATTGCGCAGGGCTGCTGATCGAAAGCACAGCAAGCATGCCAAGCACGTCAAGCTGACCGCAGCAATGACGGCGCCGCCCACACTTGGGTCGAGCGCAATCGAACCAAGCGCCGACCAGCCTCCGACGGATGCGACGGTCTTGGATTTTGACGAGTCGGATGTCGTGTACGAAGACGGGCCAATTTTGGTCCGCGACAAGACTCACCCGAGTACGGCAATGACAGTTGCGGACGCGCTACATTCCATGGAACTCGTTGGACACGATTTCTTCTTGTTCCTAGATGTTGCCACCGATCAGCCAACGGTCGTCTATAAGCGTCGTGGTTACAACTACGGCCTCCTGCGGCTCGAACTCGAATCAGCGCAGGAGGATGTGGCTTCGTAGTTTGTTTGAAAGCAGTTACACCTAGAACCGTGTAACGCTTCGTGTGAAGTACCCGAACTATCTGAGGTGAACTCGCTTCGCAGGCGCCATGCCGTGACATGATGCCTGCGTGAGTGAGTTCACCTCAGACGTTCGCGTGGTTGTCGTAGATCGCGCGCCACTTTTCAGTGCGGGTGTGACGTTTGCCTTGTCATTGGTCGCCGATGTCGACGTAGTTGCGGCGCTGCGCACCGCGTCTGAACTGGCGGATTACGTAGCCAGCAGTCGAGTAGATGTGGTTCTACTGGACAGTGGTGTACTCGGTGGTTGTGCTGCTGC
>JBAXUN010000025.1:0-25469 GCA_037129655.1 Actinomycetes bacterium | reverse complement strand
GGACTCTTTGTGATCGTCGCGCTCTCGGTTATCGGCCAAGTTGGCAGCTTCAAACTCACTGGTAAGCGCATGTTTAGGATGGCGCCGCTACATCACCACTTCGAGATGCTCGGTTGGCCGGAGATTCAGATTGTCGTTCGTTTTTGGATCATTCAAGGATTGTTTGTCGCCGCCGGCGTAGGTCTGTTTTATGCCGAGTGGGTTCGTCAGTGACACAGGTTGATGTTTCAGAGTTCAACCGATTTTCCGACTGGTCGGCAATCCATGCTGTCGTCGCGGGTATCGGTGTTGCCGGGTTCGCATGTGCAGATCAGTTAGTGCACCTCGGTGCCCGCGTCACGGTTGTCGATGCAGCCGATGGTG
Source organism: Actinomycetes bacterium (assembly GCA_037129655.1). Classification (GTDB taxonomy): domain Bacteria; phylum Actinomycetota; class Actinomycetes; order S36-B12; family CAIYMF01; genus Longivirga. The sequence goes on along the minus strand of JBAXUN010000025.1, from coordinate 25,106 downwards.
AGCGGCAACGTGAACGCGCCGACGTCCTTGGGGTCGTTGGCGCGACGGTAAGGCTTGGTGATGGTGACACCTTGCCGCAGGAAGCTGATGTACTCGTCGTCTCCCCAGGCTTACCTCCGTCTGCGCCGATCATCCTCGCGGCACAGACGCAGGGTGTACCCGTCTGGGGTGAACTCGAACTGGCTTGGAGACTTCGCGGAGAGAACCCAGCCGCCTGGCTGATGGTCACCGGGACAAACGGTAAAACCACCACGACGCTGATGCTCGAATCCATTCTTCGTGCCGCCGGTCTCCGGACGGCATCTGTTGGAAACATTGGTGTATCGCTCGTCGACGCAGTGATGGACCCGAACGGTTTTGATGTTTTTGCTGTTGAAGTTGGCGCCCCTCAGCTACCGTTCCTTCACTCAGCCAGCCCCGTTGCATCGGTATGCCTCAATCTGGCTCCTGATCACGTAGACCTGTTTGGTTCGTACGATGCGTACCGCACTGCAAAAGCTCGCATCTACAGCAACACCCAGATTGCTGCTGTCTACAACGTTCAAGATCCCGAGACCGAAAAGATGGTCGAGGAAGCTGATGTTGTGGAAGGTTGTCGCGCCATCGGGTTCACCCTCGGAATGCCGGGTCGTTCCATGATGGGGGTTGTCGAAGATATTCTCGTCGACAGAGCCTTCATCGAAAACCGCGCTGACGCCGCCCTCGAACTTGGATCTGTCGAGTTGGTCAAGCCGTTTGCCCCTCACAACGTTGCTAACGCATTGGCTGCTGCCGCACTTGCGCGCGCGTACGGGGTTCCCGCCACTGCTGTTGCGGAAGGTCTGACGAGTTTTCAAGCTGCCGGGCATCGAATCGCGACCGTTGCTGACCACGACGGGATCCGCTGGGTTGATGATTCCAAGGCCACCAACTGCCATGCCGCACAGACGTCTTTGCTCGCCTACGAATCGGTCGTCTGGATCGCCGGCGGGATGGCCAAAGGACAGGAATTCGACGAGTTGGTCCAGTTAACGGGTTCGCGGATGCGTGGGGTTGTGCTACTCGGTGTGGACCGCGAAAAGATCCGTGAGGCGTTCGTGCGACACGCCCCGGATGTCCCCATTGCGGAGGTTCTGCGGACGGACACTGGTGCAATGGACGATGTCGTGCTGGCCGCTGCGGCCATGGCAACTGCCGGCGATACCGTCCTGTTGGCGCCCGGGTGCGCATCGTGGGATATGTTTCGCGACTACGCGCACCGCGGTGATGCATTCGCCGATTCCATTAATCGCTTGGTGCTCTCGTGACCCAAACTCTGAGAGCGCCTCGCGCGGAGACGACACATCGACGCGAACATCCGATGACGACCTATTACCTCCTTCTTGGCTCGACGATTCTGCTGCTACTTCTCGGCCTTGCCATGGTTTTATCTGCCTCGACAATCGTCAGCTACAACGAGACTGGCTCGGCGTACACTCTGTGGTTTAGGCAGGTCATGTTCGCGATCGTTGGCGTCATCGCCATGTTCGCTGCCTCGAGAATGCCGGTGAGCACGTACCGCAAACTTGCTTATCCGCTGATGCTTTTCGCGGTCCTGGCGTTGCTATTCGTGCTTTTCAAAGGCCACGCGGTGGGTGGTCAGAAGAATTGGATCGTCTTGTTTGGACCATTCCGATTCCAGCCAAGTGAATTTGCCAAGCTCGCATTTGTGCTGTGGGCCGGCGATCTGATGTGTCGCAAGCAAGCCCTCCTTCATCAGTGGAAACACCTGCTCGTGCCGGTTGTTCCGGTGGGAATTTTGCTGGTGCTGTTAGTTCTTGCCGAGGGTGATTTTGGCACGGCCATGATCATCGTTCCGATGGTTGGCGCGGTATTACTCGTCAATGGTGCGCCGATGCGCCTCTTCGCCATAGGGACAGTTGGTGTTCTGGCTCTGGTAGCTGTTCAGAGCACCGGCGGCACGGGATACCGTCAACGGCGCTACGAGGCGTGGTTGCATCCCGAACAGTTTCCACTTGCTGGGGGCTACCAACTGATTCACGCCCGTGCGGCAATGGGCAGTGGCGGCTGGTTTGGCATGGGGCTAGGTGCATCACGTGAGAAGTGGGTTGGACTTCCCGAATCTCACACGGATTTCATCTACGCCGTGGTTGGTGAAGAACTTGGGCTTTTCGGATCGTTACTGGTCATTGGATTGTTCACCACAATCGTAATCGCGGGCTTGCGGCTTGCGCGCCAGACAACGAATCCCTTCGTCCGCACCGCTACCGCCGCGGCAGTTGCGTGGATCTTCACCCAGGTATTCTTGAATTTGGGTGCGGTGATCGGACTCATCCCGATCACCGGTGTGCCACTGCCACTGGTGTCCTATGGCGGATCGTCCCTGGTACCAACGCTGTTTGTTCTGGGAATGCTGATGTCGTTCGCCCGAGCCGAGGCAGGGCGCCCCGCTCGTGAAAGCAAGGGCATCGGTTCGGTGAGTTGATGCACGTCTTACTAGCCGGCGGTGGAACGGCCGGACACATCGAGCCATCGCTGAATTTGGCTGATTGCCTTGTTCGCCATGATCCGTCGATTGTCGTGTCGGCCCTTGGAACTGAACGGGGTCTTGAGACTCGCCTGGTACCTGAGCGTGGCTATGAACTGCACCTCATCACGGCTTCGCCGATGCCGCGGCGGCTAACTGGTGATCTGATTCGATTACCTACTCGGGTGCGCCAATCAATTCGAGACGTGCAGCGGGTTCTTGCCGAGACCAAAGCGGATGTCGTTGTCGGCTTTGGCGGGTACGTCGCACTTCCTGCGTATCTTGCTGCGCGTGGACGTGTGCCGATCGTGATCCATGAGGCGAATGCGCGCCCAGGATTAGCGAATCGAGTTGGTGCCCGCTTCACTTCGCATCTTGCCTCTGCTGTTCCCGGCGCACTGCCTGGAGCCGAGCACATTGGGCTCCCGCTCCGGCGCACCATATCGACGTTGGATCGCAAGTCGATGCGGGAACAGGCGCGTCAACATTTTGGCTTAGATCCTGATTGTCCAACGCTGTTCGTGTTTGGTGGATCGCAGGGCGCTCGGAGTCTTAATGCAGCCATCGTGGCGGCCGCGCCATCTTTGACTGCTGCCGGCGTTCAAATTCTTCATTCAGCAGGCGAGCGCAACGACGATCAGCGCCCCACCGGAACATTGGGTGAATCCCCGTACGTGGGCGTTCGCTACATCGACCGTATGGATTTGGCGTACGCAGCCGCTGACATTGCGCTGTGTCGCGCTGGTGCGATGACGTGTGCGGAACTTGCCGCGGTCGGTTTACCGGCTGTGTACGTTCCACTTCCGATCGGAAATGGTGAGCAGCGCTTGAATGCCCTTCCGGTGGTTGGCGCCGGCGGCGGGCTGCTCATTGACGATTCGCTCCTCGATGGCGCGTGGATCGAAGGTAACGTCCGTCCGCTTCTACTCGATGTTGAGCAGCGACGCGAGATGGAGATTGCCGCCGCTTCCCACGGTCAGCGCGATGCGGACGAGAGACTACGACTAATGGTTTTGGATGCAATCGCGGGCACGAGCGATCGTTCGCAGACGAGATAGGGAATGACATGAATGAGGCGCTGGGCAACCTCACCAGTCTGGGACGTGTTCACGTCATGGGCATTGGTGGCGCTGGGATGTCTGGAATCTCGCGCATCCTGGCCGCTCGCGGAGTTAGTGTCACCGGCTGTGATGCGAAAGACTCACGACGCGTCGCCGCACTCTCGGCTTTAGGTATTGACGTTCACATCGGACATTCACCAGAACATGCCTTCGACGTTGATACGTTGATCATCTCCACGGCGATCCCCGCTACGAATCCAGAACTTGTGGCCGCCCGAGAACGTGGGGCGACCGTGCTCACTCGTGCCGATGCGCTAGCAGCAATCATGGACGGATACCGTGGCATCGCGGTCGCCGGAACTCACGGCAAAACGACGACAACATCCATGCTCACCATCGCGCTTCAAGCTTGCGGGGCGGACCCGTCCTTCGCGATCGGAAGTGAGCTCAACGATGGTGGCAGCAACGCCTATCTAGGTTCCGGACTTGAGTTCGTTGCTGAAGCGGATGAAAGTGACGGCGCGTTCTTGGCGCTTCCGGCATTCGCTGGGATCGTGACGAATGTCGAGGCAGATCACCTTGACTACTGGAAGACCTTCGACGCAATCGAAGCTGCTTTCCTCGAGTTCAGCATCGCGATCTCCCGTCGTGGAGGTTTTGTCACCGTCTGCATTGACGACGAGGGTGGTGCCCAGTTGGCCGCCTCGGCCCGTGAGGCTGGCGTGGATGTACGAACCTACGGACAAGCCGATCACGCCGACTACCGAGTCGATCTACTTGGCGTTGGTGACCGCGGATGGTGCTTTGATGTCATCGCCCACGGGGTTCGCCTTGGGGTTGTCGAATTGGCCGTGCCTGGTCGACATAACGCACTGAATGCAACGGCTGCCCTCGTGACCGGCATTGGACTGGGCTATAGCGCCACGGACTTGCGCGCGGGCCTAGCTGGATTCAGCGGTACTCGTCGTCGCTTTGAGTACAAGGGCAGTGCCGATCGGGTGCGAGTTTTCGACGATTATGCGCACCATCCCACCGAGATCGCGGCCACCTTGCGGGCCATGCGTGAGGTGATCGGTGACAGCCAGCTTGTGGTCGCATTTCAGGCCCATCATTACTACCGAACTGCGATGTTCGTAAAGGAATTTGGGCAGGCTCTCGGGCTAGCCGATCAGGTGGTTGTGCTCGAAGTGTTTGCTCCGGGTGAGGAAGCGATTCCCGGCGCTTCGGGGGTGGCTATGGCGTCCAACGTTCCGCTCCCCGCGGAGCAGGTTGTGTTTGAGCCGTCCTGGAGCCGAGTGGCTCAGCACCTAGCAGATCGTGCGAATCCCGGTGATGTTGTGATGACGTTGGGCGCCGGTGATATCGCGATGATTGGCACGGAAGTTCTCGATCTGTTGCGTCTTCGCGAGGCGGCGTCGTTGTGACCGTCATTGACAAGGCAGAACGATTCACCGAGGCGCCGCCGTCCACGGCATGGCGTAAATGGGTGATTCTGTCGGGCGTAGTGGCCGCTGTCGTAGCCGGCTTCTATGTTGTCTACTTCTCGTCGTTTCTGACTGTCCACGAGGAACGAGTTCTAGGGGCTGTTCATGTGAGTGCTGATGCGGTGCGCCAAGCCGCAGCTGTTGCACCGGGGACTCAACTAGCGCGGGTTGATGTGCCCGGCATTACTCAGCGGGTTGGTGCGCTGCCGTGGGTTCAATCCGTTGAGGTTCGGCGCGGCTGGCCGAACGTGTTGGTGATCGTGGTGGGGGAGCGAACCCCGATCGCAGTGGTGCCTGCTGCAAAGGCGTTCGCCTTTATTGATGCGACAGCGACGACCTTTGATTCGATGGCAAAGGTGCCGGCTGGCATGCCGATCCTGATCGCTCGGGATAACAATCGGGTCAAGGCTGGAGTCGCGGTGATTGCTGCCCTACCGCCCGAGTTCCGTCGGCAGGTGGCTCGAGCCACTGCCACGTCACGTGACAACGTGATCTTGAAGCTCGCCAATCAGTCGTATGTGCAATGGGGAAGTGCCCAGGACAGTGACCGCAAGTACACCGTGCTGTCTGCTCTGCTGCACCTCAATGCGCGGTTTTACGACGTCAGTGCTCCAGACCTTCCGACCACGCGGGGAACGGCTCCGGCGCTCACCACGACGAACGGCTAGCAGGTTGGCACGTCGGTGTGGGCAAGATGGACAGCGACGATGAAGCCTGTTGTTTCGCGCTTGATCTCTACTAGCGGGTTGCACAATTGCGGTGATTACCTCTAGGGTCCTCGCGACAACAGGATGACATAACTCTATTCCTCAAGTAGAGGCTTAGGGTTGTCGGACAGGGTCAAAACCCCTGAAATGAAAGGCGATAGCCATGGCGGCTCCGCAGAATTATTTGGCAGTGATCAAGGTCGTCGGCATCGGCGGTGGTGGCGTCAACGCTGTCAACCGCATGATTGAGGTTGGCCTCAAGGGTGTTGAGTTCATCGCGGTGAACACCGACGCGCAGGCACTCTTGATGAGTGACGCTGACGTCAAGCTCGACATTGGTCGTGAACGGACTCGTGGGCTTGGTGCCGGCGCGGATCCTGAGGTTGGCCGGCTGGCCGCTGAGGACCACCGCGAGGACATCGCCGAGGTTCTCAAGGGCGCAGACATGGTCTTCGTTACTGCCGGCGAAGGCGGTGGCACCGGTACGGGTGGCGCACCTGTGGTAGCGAGCATTGCCCGCGAACTAGGTGCGTTGACCATCGGCGTCGTCACGCGACCATTCGGTTTCGAGGGTAAGCGTCGCGGGAATCAGGCCGACAACGGAGTAGATGCGCTGCGTGCTGAAGTCGACACGCTCATCGTCATTCCGAATGATCGACTCCTGTCACTTTCTGATCGCACCATCTCTATGTTGGACGCATTCCGGCAGGCAGATCAGGTGCTCCTTCAGGGTGTTAGCGGAATCACCGACCTGATCACCACGCCAGGCCTGATCAACCTCGACTTTGCCGATGTGAAGAGCGTGATGTCAGGGGCGGGAAGTGCCCTGATGGGAATCGGCTCGGCACGTGGTGATGATCGAGCTGTGGCAGCGGCCCAGGGCGCAATATCTAGCCCGCTGCTAGAGGCGAGCATCGATGGTGCACACGGAGTCCTGCTGTCGGTGTCAGGTGGCAGCGACTTGGGTCTATTTGAGATCAACGAGGCAGCGAAGCTTGTTGCTGATTCGGCTCACCCCGATGCAAACATCATCTTCGGAGCTGTCATCGATGACACTCTCGGCGATGAGGTACGTGTGACGGTCATTGCCGCAGGATTCGACGGTGGTGCACCGCCGGCCCGTCGCGCAACCGCCCGGCCAATCACCCGTAGCGATGTTGACTCAACGCCGCTCGCTGTTGATGCAGCACGAGCCACCGCAGACCCTGGTGCTCCGGCAACCATTCCATCGTCTGGGCCGTCCATCGTCGAGGAAGAACTCAAGCGCGAACCACGCCGAGTCGTCTTCGACGACAACATGGACGACGATCTCGACGTGCCCGATTTCTTGAAGTGATCTAACGAGAGTCCCCTACCGGCAGTGATCCTGCGGGTAGGGGACTCGTCTTTTTTACGGGGATTGCCCTACCTCGTGTGTTGCACGCAGGTCAGGCATGATTGGACTGCCATGGCCATTGCTGAAGGAAGTTTCGGTGCCAACATTCGTTGGGCCTTCACCGACCGTTCGAATGGTGACAGTGTTGCGCCTTTCGATTCGCTCAATCTCGCCGAGCACGTGGGCGATGATCCGGACGCTGTTCGTCGCAATCGTGCCAAGGTCGGCGAGCTCATTGGTGTCGACGTAGACGCAGTTGTAGCGATGGCACCCGTGCACGGAAACGCCGTCGGCATCGTGACACCATCAAGCCTGTCTCCGATCCCGAATGTCGACGCCATGGTTTCAACGGCAGTTGATCGAGCACTTCTCGTCGTTGGGGCTGACTGTTCGCCAGTGGTTCTCGGTGATGGCATCGCTGGTGTGATCGCTGTTGCGCATTCGGGCTGGCGGGGAATTGAGGCCAATGTCGTAGCTAACACTGTCGAAGCGATGTGCGATCTCGGCGCGAGTATCGATCAGATCTCAGCGATCGTCGGGCCAAGTGTCTGCGGCCATTGCTATGAGGTGGATCGTGAGCGATTCGAGATGACGATTCGACGTGCATCGGATGCGGGGGTGGTTCGCGATGACGGCACTCTCGGGCTGGACATACGTCGCGGGGTAATCCAGCAACTTCGTGAAGTCGGGGTGCGCACGTCATCATGGGGTGGTTGCACATTCGAAGATCAGAACCTGTTCTCCTATAGACGCGACCAAACTACGGGCCGGCATGGAGCCATGATCGCGATTACGAACCGAACGATTTCCGATCTAGCTACCTCATGAGACGGGGATGACATGACTGATGTGAGCCCCGCAACTACCGAGGGCGGAGAGTGGGATCGACGGGATGAGCTTGTAGCGAATCTTGCTGATGTTCGGGCTCGCATTGCATCGGCTGAGCAGCTGGCCGGTCGCGACCCTGGCTCGGTAAACCTAGTCGTCGTGACTAAGACCTGGCCCGCCGAAGACGTCGCGTTGCTTGCGTCGCTAGGGATCGTCGACGTTGCAGAAAATCGTCATCAAGAAGCAGTGGTGAAGTCGTCCGAGCTGAGCCAGCTAGATCTGCGTTGGCATTTCATTGGGCAATTGCAACGGAACAAATGCAAGGCCGTCGCACTCTACGCGGACGTGGTCGAATCGATTGACCGTATGGAACTAGTCAGCGCACTGGACCGGGGAGCGGTCGAGGCTGGGCGAAAGATCGACGCATTGATTCAGGTTGATCTACAGGAGCCTCCAGAACCGCATCGAGGCGGTGCCGCACCAGTCGATATCGACGCACTGGCAGATGAAATCCTGTCATCGGCGTCACTTCGGCTCACTGGCCTGATGGCGGTGGCCCCGTTGGGAGCTGATGCCAGGCTCGCCTTCGATCGTCTTTACACTTTGTACTCCAGCCTCAAGGACCGATGCCCTGAGGTGCTCGTCATGTCCGCGGGCATGTCGCAGGACCTAGAACAGGCGGTTTGTGCAGGAACGACACACATTCGAATAGGCACCGCGGTACTCGGACGACGCCCTCTCGTCGGGTAACGTATCGACTAAGCGAGGACTAAAGGGAGTGCGATATGAGCACCATGCGCAAGATGGCTGTGTATCTCGGACTGGTCGAGGACGAGGCCGATTATCTTGACGATGTTGAGTATGACGAGCAGCGCACGAGTTACGCGCAGCCGCGTTCAGCATCGTCGTCGACGACGGCTGTTCGTGAGCCGCGTCCGGAGCAGCGAGCCACCACTTCATCGTCCGTTCGCACACTTGACCCTCGTTCCGGCGAGCCGCGTTCAAGTAGCGTCGACACTCGTTCCTACAGCAGCAACACCTCTGTGGCACGCGAGTTTGTGTTTGACAATGAGGTCGACGCGATGGGCACCGGTGATGCCTACCGCATCACCACCCTGCACCCGCGTTCCTACAACGACGCCCGCCGTATTGGTGAAGAGTTCAGGGAGAATGTCCCGGTCATCATGAATCTCACCGAGATGGATGACATCGACGCAAAGCGCATCGTCGACTTCGCCGCCGGTCTAGTTTTCGGACTGCGTGGAACCATTGAGCGCGTTACGAACAAGGTCTTCCTGCTTTCGCCGGCTAACGTCGACGTCGCGGCCGAGGCCCGTAAACTCGCACAAGATGGTTTCTTCAACCAAAGCTAATCTCGACCACGCTGTGACCTCGTCGGACATTGGATGACCTCGTGACTCTCGGTACGTCCATTGTTGGAAGCACGCTTGGGACGATCCTGACCATCTACTTGGTCATCTTGATTGCCCGGCTTGTCCTTGACTATGTAGTGATCTTTGCCCGCGACTGGCGCCCAAAGGGTGCTGTTCTCGTTGTCGTCGAAGCCATTTACACCGTCACCGATCCGCCGATCAAGGCGCTACGCAAGGTAATTCCGCCTTTGCGAATCGGGAACATCTCTTTCGATCTCGCGTTTTTGATCGTGTTGATCGGTGTTCAGGTCTTGATCAACGTAGTTTCGCGCTTCTAGGCCTAGAATGATGTTCGGGTGGGGGCGTCCAGCCAGGTCGCGGTCCGGGTGCTAAGAGCGAGTCGGCACTGGTTGTTCATCGGCAGTTAGGTTTCTGGTCGATGAACTCCACAACGATCTCGTTGCGTGGATGTTTGCCGGTAGTGTTATTCAAAGTACATGTCAATCGAACAACAGCGACAAGGTGTGATTCTGATGGCCTTGACCCCAGAGGACGTACGTAACAAGCAGTTCTCGACCGCCAAGCGTAAGAGTGGTTACGAAATGGACGAGGTGGATGCTTTCCTCGACCAGGTCGAACTCGAACTCGGTGCACTTCAGCGTGAAAATGCCGAGCTGCGCGGCCGTCTAGCTGCCGCAGAGCAGGGTGCAGCGCGAGTTGTTGCTGCACCTGTGCAAGCACCGCCGCCGCCGCCCGTCGCGGCCCCAGTCGTGCAGGTGGCGCCAGCTGCTCCTGTGCAGAACATCAATGAGCAAGCAGTTGCCATGTTGGCACTTGCCCAGCGCACCGCTGAGGAACACTCGATGCGCGCGAAGATCGAGGCCGATGATCTCGTCAATTCGGCTCGGGTCAAGGTCGTCGAACTTGAGCGTCAAGGCCAGATCGACCGCACAGCACTTGAGCGTCGCGTTGAGGAATTGCGCGCATTCGAGCGCGAGTACCGCACGCGGTTGCGTCAGCACTATGAAACGGCCTTGCGTGATCTCGATGGTCGATCCGAAGCTCCAGCGGCAGCCCCAGTCTCACCATCGGCACCACATGCACCTGCCCCTGCGCAGGCAGCAGCTCCTCAGGTCGCGCCTCCTGCCCCAGCTCCGGTGAACCCACCGCGTGTTGGTCCGCCGGCTGCTCCGACCTTGACACCACCACCGCCGGCCGCGCCGAACCCGTTCACCCCGCCCCCGGGCTACAACCCGCCGGCACAGGGTTAATCACCTCGACCGTCCATTAAGAAGGCCGCTCAACCACAAGGTTGAGCGGCCTTCTTACCTAAACACTCTCGTTAGGTCTTGCGTCGCACCGTAATGACGAGTCCGAACTCGTCATCGGTCACGGTGGTGTCTGTGTCGAGAGAGGTAGGTACTGAACCAGATTCGAATGAAGTTGCCAGCACCTCGCTGGCGATCATCTGGCCATGTTCGGTGAGTGATTCGGCTAGATCTTCATCGGTGGCAGTCCACCAACAGCTGATTCGATCGGACACCTCAAAACCCGAACTCTTGCGGGCATCTTGGATCAAACGAACCATCTCCCGCGCCAGGCCAGCGCGACGTAGTTCGGGGGTTACGTTGAGGTCTAAGGCGATGGTTTCACCAGAATCGCTGGCCACCGCCCACCCACTTCGTGGAGTTTCAGTGATGATGACTTCTTCGTCACTCACACTCACCGATTCACCATCAACCACAACGGTGGCTGAACCATCTCGCAACGCGACCACCAGCTCTGAAGCGTCGGCCGCAGCAATGGCGTCGGCAACAGTGGGGGTGTTCTTTCCGAACCGCTTACCGAGGGCTCGGTAGTTTGCCTTGACGTTCACGTCGACGAGATCGGCCTGTGTGCCGCTTAGTGAGAGAAGCTCTCCGCAGTTAAGTTCGTCAGATACTTCGGCACGAAGTTCAGGTGGCAATCGATCCCAGCCTTGGGCAGCCACAAGTGCTCGCCCGAGTGGCTGGCGGGTCTTAACCCCAGAGGTGGCCCGGGCTGCCCGGCCAAGTTCGACGAGTCGTCGTGCCAACGCCATGTTCTCTGTGAGTTCGTCACTGATGAGTGTCTCGTCGACGCTCGGCCACGAGGCTAAATGCACTGATTTAGCAAGGTATGGATCCGTTGATGCGAAAAGGTCCTGCCACACCTGCTCGGTGATGAACGGAGTGAACGGAGCCATCACCAAGGTGACGATCGATAGACACTCGTGCAGAGTCGACAGAGCTGACACGTCGCCGGCCCAGAAACGACGACGTGAGCGACGTACATACCAATTCGACAGGTCATCGATGTAGGCGGAAAGAATTTTTCCGGCGCGCTGGGTGTCGTACGCCTCGAGTGCCTCGTCAACATCACGGGCGAGCCGATGAGCTTGCGATAACGCCCACTGGTCGAGCACGGGGCGATCAGCGAATGCAGGAGCCTCCACAGCGCCTGGTTCGAAATCAGATTCACGTGCGTAGAGCGCCTGGAAACTCACGACATTCCAGTACGTGAGCAGAGTTTTGCGCACGACCTCTTGGATGGTGCTATGCCCGACGCGACGTGCCTGCCAGGGCGAACCACCAGCAAGCATGAACCAGCGAACTGCATCGGCGCCGTGATCGTCCATCAGCGGAATTGGCTCCAGGACATTGCCTAGGTGCTTGCTCATCTTGCGGCCTTCTTCGTCCAAGATGTGCCCGAGGCACAGCACCGTCTTGTACGAGGATGCATCGAAGACAAGAGTGCCAACGGCCATGAGTGTGTAGAACCAGCCGCGGGTTTGATCGATCGCTTCGCAGATGAAGTCCGCTGGGTAGCGGTTAGCGAATTCCTCTTGACCCTGATGCGGATATCCGAACTGGGCGAAGGGCATTGCGCCGCTGTCGTACCAAGCGTCAATCACTTCTGGCACGCGTGTCGCGGTCAGTCCGCACTCAGGACAATCGAAGGTGACCTCATCGACGAACGGACGGTGCGGATCGAGGTCGGATAGATCTGCTCCGACGCGCGCACCCAGATCGGCTCGTGATTCGATGCAGGTGATGTGCCCTTCATCGCAACGCCACAGCGGCAGGGGAGTACCCCAGTATCGACTTCGCGACAACGCCCAATCGATATTGTTGTTGAGCCAGTCACCGTAACGTCCCCGCTTAATGGTGTTGGGATGCCAATTGGTGGCCTCGTTTTCGCGCAGCAGGGCGTCCTTGATTTCCGTTGTGCGGATGTACCACGACGGCTGTGCGTAATAGACCAGCGGCGTGTGGCATCGCCAGCAGTGCGGATACGAGTGCTCGTAAGGCAAGTGACGGTAGAGCAGACCGCGCTCACCGAGATCGTTGACGATGACCTCATCGGCCTTCTTAAAGAACAATCCGCCGACGAGGGGAACGTCGGTCTCGAAAGTGCCATCGGGTCGAAGTGGATTAACAACGGGCAAGCCGTAGCGACGGCATAGCGCTAAGTCCTCCGCGCCGAATGCTGGTGCCTCGTGAACGATCCCCGAACCATCCTCGGTCGTGACGAAATCTGCTGCGAGCACTGTGTGTACGGGCGCGTCGGTCTCGGGGAATTCAACTCCGTCGAATGGGCGCACGTATGAGGTGCCGACCAGGGTGGCGCCGATGAATGTTTCTAAGACTTGCGAATCCTCGCCGACAACCTGCTCGCGTAGAGCGTCCGCGACGATGACGATTTCACCGTTAGCCGCTCGTACGACGGCGTACGTCACCTCAGGGTTCACCGCACAGGCGGTGTTGGAGATCAGCGTCCACGGCGTAGTTGTCCAGACGACCATCGCAATGCCGGGGTATCGATCAGCGAGGTCACCAGACGCTAGCGGAAAGCGCACATACACCGATGGGTCGACGACGGTTTCGTAACCCTGAGCAAGCTCGTGGTCTGAAAGACCCGTTCCACAGCGCGGACAGTAAGGAGTAACTCGGTGGTCTTGAACGAGTAGACCCTTCTTGAAGATCTGTGCCAGTGACCACCACACACTTTCGACGTACGCCGGGTCCATGGTCCAGTAGGCGTCGTTCATGTCGACCCAGTAGCCCATGCGCTCTGTCAGGGCCGCGAACTCGTCAACATGGCGCAGCACTGAATCCCGGCACTTTTGGTTGAACTCGGCAATTCCGTAAGCCTCGATGTCCTTCTTGCCCGAGAAACCGAGTTCTTTTTCAACGGCTAGCTCGACTGGAAGTCCATGGCAATCCCAACCAGCTTTGCGCGGGACGTGATAGCCCTTCATCGTCCGATAGCGCGGGAATACGTCCTTGAATACGCGGGCTTCGACGTGATGGGTTCCCGGCTTACCGTTGGCGGTTGGCGGACCCTCGTTGAACACCCACATCGGCCGGCCCTCGGTGGCGGCCAGGGAGGTGGCGAACACATCATTCTCGCGCCAGAAGTCGAGGATCTGGTAATCCATCGAACGTAGATCCAACTGTGGTGGAACAGGGCGGTACATCTTGCCTCCGTCGTCTCAGGTGCACGTGTAAAGCAGCACGTTGACGAAGGGACGAGCAACCGATCCTTTGACGGTCGGAAACCCGCGGTACCACCCTCCTTGGACGAACATATGTTCATCCCACTCGCGTACCTCAGACGACCAGGTCTACCCCGGAGTGACTCCGGATCTTCTGGCAGCTGCTGGGGTGATAGCGACTCTGCGCATCTCCTCCGGGCTTACACCGTCCCCGGATCGCTTACGGCTGCTTGCAGAGCAGTGTGTCCCCGTCATTGCCTCATCTGACGTGATACATAGCCTAGCGCCCCGTCGGAAGGTTCTAGAAATCTACGAATCAGCTGTCGTTTTCATCAAGGCAGGGGGATTGTTCGCGACGTTTGACCGACATTGCAGTTCAAAACACGCGCGGATTACACCCCATTTAGGTACAACTGAATGTTTTCGCCCGTAAATGCGGCGCGCCGGTTTGATCATTAGCCAGGTGACTCTTAGCATTCGACCACTCCCATGGAGATCCCACGGGGGCGTAGTTTGGTGATATGTCCGGATTTCTAGACGATGTGCGGCCGTAGATCTGAACCTAGTTACTGTGTCGGGCACACGGCACGTGGTGAAATGTCAGGAGTTGTCATGGCCGCCCAAAAGAAGGCCACCGCGGCGAAGGTTACTGCGCCGGCCAAGAAAACCACGCCTGCGAAGAAGGCAGCCCCGGCTAAGGCCGCCGCGTCGACAAAGGCCGCGCCCGCCAAGGTTGCTGCACCGGCGAAGAAGGCCGCGTCCGCCAAGAAGGCCGCGCCGGCGAAGAAGGCTGCGCCCGCCAAGAAGGCCGCGCCCGCCAAGAAGGCCGCGCCCGCCAAGGCTGCTGCACCGGCGAAAAAGGCCGCGCCCGCCAAGAAGGCTGCGGCCCCCGCGGCCCCGGTCGCCGTCTCACCAGTTGTGGTTAAGCCGGTTGCAGCTAAGCCAGTTGCCAAGCGCCCTGCGGTTCGCGAAGACGAATCTCCTTGGACAGCCAAAGAGCTCGCAGAGGTCAAGAAAGAACTCGATTTGGAGATCGCACGTCTCATCGGGCAGATCAGTGAGGCCGAAGAAGGTATCGCCGATCTCCTTCGCGACTCCGGCGACGGAGCCGGTGACGATCAGGCCGACGCAGGCACCAAGACGTTCGAGCGTGAACACGAAATGTCGCTGGCGAACAATGCCCGCGATCTGCTTTTCCAAAATGAGCAGGCGCTAGCAAAACTCACCGATGGGACGTACGGCAGCTGTGAGCATTGCGGTAATCCGATTGGCAAACTTCGTCTCCAAGCATTCCCGCGCGCCACGCTGTGCGTGAGTTGTAAGCAGTTGGAAGAGCGTCGCTAACCTCGGCAGGGTCTTGATCGTCCATGGCGATGCATGATTCCGCTGCTCGACCACGTACGCTGCCTTCTTGTGAGTGAACAGAGCACGCGCGTGCGCAATGGGCGACTGACCACCGTTACTTTTGGTGTGGCTGCGTGTGTGGTCATGCTTGATCAATTCACCAAGTATCTTGCTGTCACTCATCTTCAGGGCCAGCCACCCGTCGAGGTACTAGGTACATGGCTCCAGCTCACGTTCCTGCGCAATCCGGGTGCTGCATTTAGTGTCGGCACGAGCTACACGTTCGTGTTCACCGCAATCGCGGTGGCCGTGGCCGTCGTCATCATTAGGACCTCTCGCAATCTTGGAAATCTCTGGTGGGCTATCGCGCTCGGTGGACTGCTTGGCGGCGCCATTGGAAACCTGCTCGATCGCCTTTTCCGCGAGCCTGGTTTCCTTCGCGGCTACGTGATCGACTGGATCGCGTTCCCAAATTTTCCGGTCTTCAATATCGCTGATTCAGCAATCGTGTGCTCGAGTGCGCTCATGGTTCTACTCGCGGTTCGAGGCATCAATCTCGATGGATCTCAAGGTGAGTAAACATGCCCGAACAACGACAGATTGAAGTACCCGAGGGGCTCGAAGGGGAACGGGTCGACGCCGCCCTTGGCCGACTTCTCGGATTATCGAGGACGAAGGCTGCTGATCTGGCCGAGTCTGGATATGTGCACCTCAATGGTGTGCGAGTTGGTAAGTCAGACCGGGTAACAGCCATGGCGGTTCTCGACATTGAACTTCCCGACGCTCCCGTACCTGAGATCGTCGCGCCCAAGAGCGTCGACGGGTTGCGCGTTGTGTACGACGATGACGACTTCATCGTGGTGGATAAGCCGGTGGGAGTGGCCGCACATCCATCACCGGGATGGACTGGCCCCACCGTGATTGGCGGCCTTCTTGCCGAGGGCTATCGCATATCGACATCAGGTGCCGCGGAGCGCGCTGGCATCGTGCATCGCCTCGATGTCGGTACGACGGGGTTGATGGTCGTCGCCAAGAGTGAGCGGGCGTATACCTCTCTTAAGCGGCAGTTCAAGGAGCGCACCGTCGAGAAGATTTATCACACCCTGGTGCAGGGGTTGATGGATCCACTTCGCGGCACTGTCGATGCGCCCATCGATCGTCACCCGTCGTCTGACTTCAAGTTTGCGGTTGTCAGCGGTGGTAAGCCTTCGGTGACGCACTACGAGACGTTGGAAGCCTTTCGACATGCATCCCTGCTTGAGATACATCTTGAGACCGGTCGCACCCATCAGATTCGCGTGCATATGACCGCGATGCGTCACCCGTGTGTTGGTGACCTGATGTACGGGGCCGATCCAGTTTTGGCCGAGCGTCTTGGGTTGGGTCGTCAATGGCTACACGCGATGCGATTGGGTTTCGAGCATCCAAGCTCTGGTCAATTCGTTACGTTCACATCGGCGTATCCAGAGGATCTTCAGCGGGCACTAGATCGAGTCTCGGCTTCCTAGCCGAGTGTCGTTGTTCGTCACCCCCGAGGTGGTGGCGTCGGACGCTACCGCTTGAATGTCGGTATGACATCACAGCCTGTTCTTGCATCTGGTGAATTCACAATCGGTACCGGTACGAACGCGTTCTCCGTTCATCGCATGGGCTTTGGTGCCATGCAGATCACCGGCCCCGGAATCTGGGGGCCGCCGGCTGATCACGATGGCGCGATTGCGGTTCTGCGTCGGGCAGTGGAATTGGGTGTGGACTTCATCGACACTGCTGATTCGTATGGGCCTTATGTCTCTGAGGATCTGATCCGCGAAGCCCTCCACCCTTACTCACATGTGCGCATCGCCACCAAGGCTGGGCTCACCCGCCACGCGCCGGGTGAGTGGCGTCCGGTTGGTCGTCCCGATTACTTGCGTCAGTGTGCGGAGATGTCGCTACGTCGGCTGCACGTCGAGACGATCGATCTCTACCAGCTCCACCGCATCGATCCGCAGGTCTCACTCGAGGATCAGCTCGGCGTTTTCGTCGAATTGCTCGAGGCGGGCAAGATCTTGCAGTTTGGCTTGTCTGAGGTGTCGGTCGACGAACTCGAAGCTGCTCGCAAGATTCTTCCCGTTGCCACCGTGCAGAATCTCTACAATGTCGCCAATCGTCAGAGCGAAGCTCTGCTCAATCACTGTACCGAGCAGGGCATCGGTTTCATTCCGTGGTTCCCGATCGCAACAGGGCAGTTGACGGCTCCTGACGGCCCCTTGTCAGCCATCGCCGAGCGCACCGGACACGGTCCGGCCACCTTGGCGCTGGCATGGCTCCTGCGCCGCTCGCCGGTCATGCTGCCGATCCCTGGAACCAAGACCGTCAGTCACCTTGAAGAGAACTGTTCGGCCGCAGAGGTTGTCCTCGACGACGCGACGTATGCGGAGTTAGACGCCCTAGTTAGTTCCTAAGGGCCCCATTGCCTGACGACACGCCGGTGGGTGACCGACTCGATAAACGCGCCGGTTCCAGATGTCGGTGCGGACGGTTAGGGTGGGGTATCGACGATCGACTTCCCCCGATTGTCGAGGTGCAGGTTGGCGAGGTTTTGATCGCTGCCTGCTTGTGATGATCATGGTCATCGATGTACTCATGAGTGTGAAGGGGAGGGCCGCGTAAGTGTCGAGTGACTCGTTCGTGCACCTGCACGTGCACACTGAGTACTCCATGCTTGATGGGGCAGCCCGCGTCGGCGATCTGGTCGGTGAAGCGGCCCGGATGGAGATGCCCGCCATCGCCATGAGCGATCACGGCAATCTTTACGGGGCATACGACTTCTACAAGCAGAGTAAAGCTGCTGGCATCAAGCCGATCATTGGTATCGAGGGTTACTACGCGCCGCAGGGTCGGTTCGAGCGCTCACCCTTCGACTTCGGTGGCGGTTACGACGAAGGCGTTGGCGAGGATGGCGAAACCTCAGCCAAGGGTCGCCAGCCGTATACCCACATGACGATGTGGGCTGAGACAACAGAAGGCCTTCACAACCTGTTCCGCCTGTCGAGTCTGGCCAGTCTCGAGGGCTACTACCGCAAGCCGCGCATGGACCGCGATCTGCTGCAGACGTACGGCAAGGGAATCATTGGCACCACCGGCTGCCCATCTGGTGAAGTGAATCGCTGGCTTCAGGCCGGTCAGTACGACAAGGCCTTGGCTGCGGCGGCGGATTACCGCGAGATCCTCGGCGCGGACAATTACTTCTGCGAGTTAATGGATCACGGCCTTGGTATCGAGCGTCGCCATCGCGATGAGTTGCTGCGGATCGCTCGCACCCTTGATATTCCGCTTGTCGCGACAAACGATCTGCATTACGTCTATCCGCAAGATGCTGAATCCCATGATGTGTTGCTCTGTATCGGCACGCGCACAACGATGGACGATCCCAAGCGGTTCCGCTTCGACGCCCGTGACTTCTACCTCAAGACGGCCGCCGAGATGCGCGGGGTGTGGTCTGAGCTTCCTGAGGCGTGCGACAACACCTTGCTGATTGCCGAACGATGCGATGTGTCGTTCAACGAGGGTGCCAATCTCATGCCGCGATTCCCCGTCCCCGATGGCGAATCAGAGCAGTCATGGCTCATCAAAGAGGTTGAGCGTGGCCTGGCCAATCGTTTCCCCGACGGCGTGCCCGATCAACATCGAGCCCAGGCCGCCTACGAGGTTGACGTCATCATTCAGATGGGATTCCCGGGCTACTTCCTAGTCACTGCCGATCTCGTTCGCTACGCGAAAGAAACCGGTATCCGGGTGGGCCCGGGCCGTGGATCAGCAGCCGGTGCACTGATCGCCTACGCACTTGGGATCACCGAGCTTGACCCGATTCGCCATGGTCTGCTGTTCGAGCGGTTCCTGAATCCCGAACGTATTTCGATGCCTGATATCGACATGGACTTCGACGAACGTCGTCGCTCAGACATGATTCGATACGCCACGGAGAAGTACGGCGAAGAGCGGGTCGCGCAGATCATTACGTACGGCTCGATCAAGGCTAAGGCTGCTATCAAAGACTCGGCTCGCGCACTTGGCTACCCATTTGCCGTCGGTGATCGCATCACCAAGGCGCTGCCACCGGCTGTCATGGGTAAAGACATTCCGCTATCGGGAATCTTCGATTCAAAGAATCCCCGCTACAGCGAGGCCGCTGAATTCCGTGCCCTCTATGAAGAAGATGCCGATGTTCGTAAGGTCGTCGACACAGCCAAGGGCCTCGAGGGCCTCAAGCGTCAGCCCGGTGTTCACGCCGCTGGCGTCATCTTGTGTTCCGAGCCGCTCCTAGACGTCATCCCGATCTGGCGACGTGAGCAAGATGGGGCGGTTATCACCCAGTTCGATATGGGTGCCTGTGAAAGTCTTGGCCTGCTCAAGATGGACTTCTTGGGCCTTCGCAACCTCACGGTGCTCGACGATTGCTTGGCACACATCGTTGCGAACCGCAGTGAGACGATCGTTCTGGAAACCCTCGAGCTTGAAGATGGCCCCACGTATGAGTTGCTCTCGAGTGGAGACACCCTCGGTGTGTTCCAGCTCGACGGTGGCCCGATGCGAGCGCTGCTTCGCTCAATGGCCCCTGACAACTTCGAAGATATTTCCGCGGTTCTGGCCCTCTACCGTCCTGGACCGATGGGTGCGAATGCACACAACGATTACGCCGATCGTAAGAATGGCCGCAAACCCGTTGTGCCGATTCATCCTGAGCTAGCTGAGCCGCTGCAAGAGATTCTTGGCGATACCTATGGCCTCATCGTGTACCAAGAACAGGTCATGGCGATTGCTCAAAAGCTCGCCGGCTACTCGCTTGGTGCCGCAGACCTACTTCGTCGGGCGATGGGTAAAAAGAAGAAGGAGATCCTCGACAAGGAGTTCGTGCCGTTCTCAGATGGCATGCGCGCCAACGGCTATTCCGATGCGGCGATCTCCACACTGTGGGAAATCCTCGTTCCGTTCTCCGACTACGCCTTCAACAAGGCGCACACCGCTGGCTATGGATTGGTGTCGTTCTGGACGGCGTATCTCAAGGCGAATTATCCGTCGGAATACATGGCCGCGCTGCTCACGAGCGTTAAGGACGATAAGGACAAGCTCGCGATCTACTTAAACGAGTGCCGTCGCATGGGCATCAAGGTTTTGCCACCTGACGTCAACGAATCTGACTTCGACTTCACCCCGAGCGGCACCGACATTCGCTTCGGACTGTCGGCCGTTCGTAACGTTGGCGGGAACGTTGTCGATTCACTGATTGGCGCACGATCGGCCAAGGGTCGCTTCGGTGGTTTCGACGACTTCTTGCAAAAGGTTCCAGCGAGTGTGGTCAATAAGCGCACAGTTGAGTCGCTGATCAAATCGGGTGCCTTCGACTCACTCGGTGACACCCGTAAGGGCCTGCTCCTCGTTCATGAGGCACGGATCGATTCCATCATCGACGTGAAACGCAATGAGGCTATTGGTCAGGATTCGCTGTTCGGAGGTGAGGACGAAGACACCGCCGTGGCCTTGTGGTCACCACCACCAATTCCGCCAGGTGAGTGGGATAAGTCAACTCTGCTTGGTTATGAGCGCGAGATGATCGGGTTGTATGTGTCCGATCATCCGCTCAATGGCGTCGAGCATGTTTTATCAGCGTCGACAGATCTCCCGATCTCGGCATTGCACGGCGATGACAATGTGGACGGCCGGATTCTGACGGTCGGGGGCTTGGTCACCTCCGTCCAACGTAAAGTCACCAAGCAGGGCAATGTGTGGGCAATTGCCACTCTTGAAGACCTTGAGGCATCAATTGAAGTCATGATTTTCCCTGCCTCCTATCAGCAGGTTGGGGCTCAGGTCGTGCCCGACTCCGTGCTTTTAGTTAAAGGTCGGGTCAATCAATCCGAAGATGAGGCTCCGAAGATCATCGCGATGGAGGTCAGTGTCCCTGATCTATCGGGTGGTCACACCGGGCCAGTTGTCGTCACGATTCCGGCCGCTCGATGCATTCCGCCGGTGATTG
Source organism: Actinomycetes bacterium (assembly GCA_037129655.1). GTDB lineage: Bacteria > Actinomycetota > Actinomycetes > S36-B12 > CAIYMF01 > Longivirga. The sequence goes on along the minus strand of JBAXUN010000025.1, from coordinate 3,896 downwards.
AACGTTTCAAAGAAGTTCTAGGAAATCACCCCGGTGTCACCGAAGTTCGGCTATCGATGTTGAGCAACGATCGCACGACGGTTGTTCGTCTCGACGATCGTCTACGAGTCACCCCATCTCCGTCGCTATATGCCGATCTCAAGGCGTTACTGGGGCCGTCCTGTCTTCAGTAGGCGTTAGCTAGAGTTAGTCACGGGCGATCGGAGCGAACATGGCTCTGGTAATCGACTGCAAGTCCAGCGGGCTCAGCCCGAGATCGAAGCCCCGCCGCCCACCGGACACATAGACCGTCTCGATCGTTTCTGCGGAGTTATCGATCACGGTTTTGAGCGCCCGCTTTTGACCTATGGGGCTAATGCCCCCCACCACATAGCCGGTGCTTCGTTCTGCGATCGCAGGATCAGCCATTGAAGCACGCTTGCGGCCCACACTGGCAGCGAGTGCTTTGAGATCAAGTTTGCGATGGACAGGCACGATTCCGACCACAAGCTTGCCATCGATGTCGGCCAGTAACGTCTTGAAGACCTGCTCAACAGCGAGGCCAAGGGCGTTGGCTGCTTCGAGACCGAATGAGGCCGCAGAGGGATCGTGTTCGTAGGAGTGGGTGGTGAAGGCGATGCCCGCCTTCGTCAGCGCAACAGTCGCTGGGGTTCCGCTCGATCCTGATTGCTTTGCCACACCGAAATCATGGCGCATCGTGACTAATTGAGTTGGATGGGCACGCGAGTGATCTCGGTTGCTGGCAGAGAGGGAAACTCCGGGAAGATTGTCAGTTCACGTGTCAGCAATCGAATCTCATGCTGCAGTCGATCGCTGGTTGATTCAGTTTCGAGTAGCTTCTGCCGTTCAGTCACATCGATCACCAGTGCAGCTGCAATCACATAACTGCAGACGCGAGGATCGTCATGCAAGTCTGCGGGTCCATCCATATCGCTTGAGCCGGAGAGCATTGCTCGATACTCGCGAAATCGACGGTGCGCTAGCTCGGCGAGTCGATGAACATCCCCCTGCCCGTCCGGTTCGTCAAGCCATTCGATCTCGGCTGTCGCGTAAGGAGAACCGGTATCGGCGTCACCAGTGATCCGAAAACGTGCGTCACCATGGGTGACGATATCGGCGCGGCCATCAGGGTAGGGCTCTACCGATTGCACCTGCGCGAAGGTACCCACCTCATAGAGAGATCGCACGGCGTCTGCGCCAACCTCGTGCCCCTCGCGGATCGCCGCCACGCCGAAGCCGCGTTGACCCTCGGGCTTAGTAGAAAGGTCAGCAATCAACTGCCGGTAGCGTGGCTCAAAAATATGCAGGGGCATAACGAGCCCAGGGACGAGCACTGTTCGTAGCGGAAAAAGAGCGATGATCTCTCGATCCCCAGCCCGCTTTTGCTCGTCCATAACCCAAGACTGTCCCATTGTGCGCTGATACGCATCTCACCCGAACGCGATTGCGGTTATCGGGGGATTCGGTGCCTGCCGGTAGGCTGGGTACGTTGCGGTATCCGATTGCGGTTACCAGCCAGTGGCCAGCATCAAGGAGCAGGACGCGCGTGTTTGTTGTAATGCTCGTTTTGGGCGGGATCATGATCGGTGGCGTTGTGTCCTTCGCACGTCAGCGCAACTGGCTGTTCGTGATGGCCTGTGCAATGGTCGCCTTCTTCTGCATTGTCTGGGCTTGGAAATTGGCTACACCGTGAGCCCCAACGTCGTGGTTTTGGATTACGGATCAGGCAATGTTCGCTCGGCAGAGCGTGCCCTTATCCGCGCCGGTGCGAGCGTCACTGTCACCTCCGACACGGCACTTTCGGAGAATGCTGACGGATTAGTTGTCCCCGGTGTTGGAGCCTTCGAAGCATGCATGCGCGGGATCAACGCGGTTCAGGGTGGACGCACGATTGGTAGGCGTCTTGCTGGTGGGCGACCTGTGCTTGGAATCTGCGTGGGAATGCAGGTGCTCTTTGAGCGTGGCCGTGAACACGGTACCGATGCTGAAGGCTTGGGCGAATGGCCCGGAGTGGTTGATGCACTTGAAGCGCCCGTGTTGCCGCACATGGGCTGGAACACCGTTGATACCGCGAAGGGGTCCGTCCTTTTCGCGGGTGTGGAGAGCGAACGCTTCTACTTCGTTCATTCATATGCGGTGAAGCGCTGGGAACTGTATACCCACGGACGAACCACACCACCGATGGTTACGTGGGCCGAGCATGGCGAGCCCTTCATCGCCGCCGTCGAAAATGGCCCGCTGTCGGCAGTGCAGTTTCACCCAGAAAAGTCTGGTGATGCGGGCGCGGAGCTCTTGCGAAACTGGGTCGTAACGCTATGACGCGCGTCATCGGCGGTGGACATGAGTAAGGAGCGGGCCAAGCGACGCGAAGAACGCGAAGCTGCTCGGGCCAAAGAACAAGAAAAGCGCGCAGCTTACCGGCAGCGGGCGGCTCGTCGAGCGGCCGCCGTCGGCGCAGTCACCGCGCCCGCGGCGCGCACCGGGTCCACGTGGTCGAGATGGTGGCGGCGCACATTTCCACCCGCCGATCCCTTTCGTGGACGTCGTCAGCGGCAATGGGCGATCGTCATCGCCATCTTCCTGATCGTTCAGGTGCTGACCTGGTGGATCTTGCCTGGCAGCTGGGGGATTCGGATGGGTGTGCTGGGCTTATCGATACTGCTGACCCCAGTCTTGCGGGTTCTGCTGTTCGATCGCGGCTAGGGTTGCGTCATGAACAATGTTGCCAGTGGTTTTCTCGACTCCAGTTTGCGTGGTCCTGATGTCCTAGAACTGCTTCCCGCAGTGGACGTCAGCGATGGTCAAGCGGTTCGTCTTGTGCAGGGTAAGGCGGGCACCGAGACCTCGTACGGCTCACCGTTGGAGGCTGCCCTCGCCTGGCAAGAACAGGGCGCCGATTGGATCCATCTCGTCGACCTTGACGCAGCGTTTGGTCGCGGGAGTAATCGCGAGCTCATCAATGAGGTGATTGGGCGACTCGACGTCAAGGTCGAGTTGTCTGGTGGAATCCGCGACGACGAATCGCTGCTCGCCGCACTGGCCACAGATTGCCTGCGCGTGAACATCGGTACGGCCGCGCTGGAATCGCCTGACTGGGTTGCGCGGATCATTGCCGAACATGGTGATCGGATTGCTGTTGGGCTCGATGTTCGTGGGCGCACGCTTGCGGCTCGCGGCTGGACGCAGGAGGGTGGCGATCTCTACGAGGTGATGGCCCGCCTTGACGCCGAAGGTTGCGCGCGATACGTCGTCACCGATGTTGATCGCGACGGCACATTGCATGGTCCGAACCTCGAGCTACTCAAGTCGGTTTGCGGTGCCACCGATCGTCCGGTTGTTGCCAGCGGCGGTGTCGGTTCACTGGGGGATCTGCACTCGCTGAACGAACTTGTGCCGCTGGGTGTCGAAGGCGCGATTATTGGTAAGGCCCTTTACGCTGGGGAATTCACATTGGCGGAAGCTCTCGTTGCAGTCGAGGCTCGTCACAACAATCTTGGAGGACTCGATGGCCGCTGATCAGAAGATTTCATCTGGGGGACCGTGGGAGTCCGTGGTCGGTTACTCGCGCGCCGTCGTTGCTGGCCCGTGGGTGTTGGTCTCAGGTTCAACCGCGACCGTTGATGGCGAACTCCGCCACGTGGGAGATGCGTACGGCCAGACGATTGAGGCCTTCGGTGTTGTTCGCCGTGCCCTTGAGCAGGCTGGGCTCACCTTGAATGATGTAGTGCGCACTCGTCTCTACCTTGCTGACATGGCTCACGAGGCCGATGTTGCGCGCGCACACAAGGAATTGTTCGACGAGGTTCGTCCAGCCGCCACGATGGTTGCCATTTCAGGCTTCGTCAACAAGGACATGCTCATCGAGGTCGAGGTAGACGCGTACCGCGCCTGACGAA
>JBAXUN010000024.1:0-25833 GCA_037129655.1 Actinomycetes bacterium | reverse complement strand
GCAGCAAGTCTTTGCCCGCAGGTCAGCCGGCACCGATCACCGCCAACTCGCCACGACAGCTCGCCCAAGATCCAGATCAAGACTTTCATCAACAACACCTCCCAAACACTCAACCAAGGCTCAAGGAATAGAAGCGGACGCCAGATCTATTCGACGTAGGCAGCGACAAGCCCTAGCCTTACGTCGGCAGATCTATCTCCATGAGGACTGCTATCGGCAACACCCAACTACCGGGAGCGACCCATGACTACCGTGATCTCCGTTCACTCGTTCCGTGGAGGCACGGGCAAGAGCAACAGCACGTCCAACCTCGCTGGCCAACTTTGCGCAGGTGGCGCTCGGGTCGGAGTCATTGACACCGATATCCAGAGCCCTGGCATCCACGTTCTGTTCGGCTTCGCCGACGATCTCGACGGCACGCTCAACGACTACCTCTGGGGTAAGAGCCCCATCAGGGACGTTGCGCATGACATCACGAGCGTGATCGCTAAAACGACGACGGTCGCCGATGGTGGGGCACTGTTCCTAGTGCCGTCGAGCATGAAGGCAGCAGACATTGCTCGGGTTCTGCGCGAAGGTTACGACGTCGGCACCCTCAACGAGGGCTTCCGTGAACTGGCCAAGGAACTTGCACTCGATTACCTGCTCATCGACACCCACCCGGGCCTGAACGAAGAAACCCTCTTATCCATCACGATCAGCGACATCCTGCTACTGATCCTGCGTCCGGATCGCCAAGATTTCCAGGGCACGGCGGTCACCGTCGACGTCGCTCGCAAGCTCGGCGTCCCTGACCTCTTCCTGATCGTCAACAAGGTTCCGTCGGGAATCGATCTCGATGACCTCGAGGCGCAGATGACGGCTGCCTACGCCGCCGAGACCGCCGCGATCCTGCCGCTGTCAGAGGAGGTCGTCCAGAACGCGTCCGCGGGTCTGTTCTCACTTACGAGCCCCGACCATGAATGGTCGAAGCAAATCCGTCGAATTGCAGCGCGGGTGACCCAGTAATGACGGGCCAGCCCGCCTCGGTGGCGACCGTTTCTGCTGTGACAGCCTTGCGCGGGAACCTCGCATGAGCGCGGCTGCGCCCGCCGTAGCGGCCGCCGTGACCGCTGACACGTCGGCTGCGCCGCAGAATGCCAAGATTCGGTTCGGGATGCGGGCCAAGATGCTGACGGCCTTCGCCGTGGCGTTCTCGATCATCTTTGGCATCCTGACGTACTTCGTGATTCAGTTCGTCACCGATCAGGCACAGACCAAACTCGTGACGCAGTTACGGGAAACAGCAGTCGGCGGCTCTAGCACGCTCGACGCCACGGGCCTCCAGACTCTACTTACCAATCATCCTGCCTATGACGCGAACAACCTGTACCCCCAAAGTGACCCGCTTTACGTTGCGGCCAACCAGCAACTGCAGAACATTCGCTCAGTCGTTCCTAACGCCAGCCCTTACACTTACACGTTAAATCCCACCACCGGCAAGCTGGAGTGGATGACGTCTTACTCCGCTCTTAGTCCCGATCCGCCCTTCACCAATTCCTTCCGAGGCCCGGTGTCCGGAGTAGTCAACGCGGAGACTTACAAGTACCTCGAGGCCGGTCTCAAGGCTCCGACGGACCAGCCTAGCTACACCGATGCCAACGGTTCTTGGATCTCGACCTACGTCCCGATCACTGCCAAAGACGGCAGTGTTGTCGGTGGGCTGGCTGTCGACTATCCGCTTTCCTACGTCGACGAAGTTCGTGCAGCGGCGATCCGCAATATAGTTCCCCTGCTCGTTATCGCGTACCTGCTTCTGACCGGACTCGTGCTGCTGGTATCCACGTGGTTGACTCGACCGCTCAAAAGATTAACCGCGGCGACGCGTCGCATCGCTTCCGGCGACTACGACGTAGATCTCAGCAACGTCGTTGTCACCCGAATCCCCGACGAGATGGGTGTCCTAGCCGCATCGTTCGCTGTCATGGTCGACAAGGTCCGTATTCGTGAGAAGGACCTGACCCAGCAGGTGAAGCGGCTCACCGTCGAGATCGACTCGAAGAAGCGAGAGCAGTCTGTCAGCGAAATCACCGACTCGGACTTCTTCAGCGCGCTCACGGCGAAGGCAGGCAATATGCGCCGTCGTATGCGCGAACTCGAAGAGTCCGAAGGCTCGGCTGCCGGCTCGCCGTCACCGGCTTAGTAGTGGGAAGCGGCCATGGGCATCATCTTCCTCGAACCAATGGCATCTGCTTCTCCAGAGCATGTTGACGCTCTAGTTGAACTCCACCAGCGTTGGTTTCCCGACTACGGCTACGCGATTGATGAGATTCGCGACAACGCGTCGGGGGTCAATGGCCGCGACGATCGCATCGTGCACCAAGTGCTCGTCTTCGTTGACGAGGTTCCAGCCGGCTTCATTCTGATCCACAGCAATCTGCTGCGACGAGTTGGCCTCATCCACTTCATCGCGGTGGAGCAAGAGTTTCGAAGCCTTGACCATGGTGGACAACGGCTGTCAGCAGCACTGGTTTCGCACGGCGTCTCGCTCGTCGCCGCGGATCTTGCGCGCGCCGGAGATGGCCCGACCCACGGCGTCACTGCCGAGACAGAAGAATCAATGATTCCAGTGTGGGAGCGGCTCGGATTCGCGGTTCTGCCGTTCCCCTACGCGGAGCCACACTTTGGAGTTCAGTGGGCAGCCCATGGTGAGCCCACCTTTTTCGACCGCACGCTCGTCGGGACTCCGATTGATTCGGGTCCGTACGATCTTGAGGCGGCGGGCCGAGCAAGTGCTTCTGCGTTCCTACTCGACCACTACCTGCTTCCATCTGACTGTCCCGCAGTCGCGATGCTGAGCCAGCCATGACGACCACGACTACGATTCAACGGTTCGCTGCGTCCACGCCGGGGGCCATCCTGGCCGACGCCATGCGGCGCGATGGCTGCGTGGTGATCGAAGGATTGATCGACGCCGCCGCAGTGGGCCGAATGAACGACGAACTCGCCTCGCATGTCGCTCGACGACCAGACGGACTTGGTGGAGATACATACGGAGACTTCTGGGGAAGCAACACCGTGCGGTTCCAGGGCCTGGCTACCAAGTCGCCCACGTACGTCTCTGCTGTGATGCTCAACCCGGTACTACTCGCGATCGCAGATGAGATCCTGCGGCCCAACTGCGGCGATTACTGGATCAGCCAGACCGAGACGATCTTCATCGGCCCCGGCGAGAACGCGCAGGAGTTACATCGCGACGACCTCAACTGGTCTTACGCGACCGCGATGGGCATCGACCTCCAGTTCTCGGCGCTGGTCGCAGTAGGCGATTACGACGCCGAATGTGGTGCCACCATGGCAATCCCAGGGAGCCACCTATGGCCCCGCGATAAGCCCGTTGATCCTTCCCTCGCGGCACCGGTAGAACTCGAGCCCGGTAGCGCGCTGGTCTACCTCGGCAGCCTCGTCCACGGAGGTGGGCGCAATGCCACCACCGATCGTGTCCGCAAGGCCGTCTACTGCGGGTATCTGCTCGGCTGGCTCACACCTGAGGAAGCTACAGCTCTGTCGTTGACGCCGGAAGACGCGAGCTCCATTCCGCCGCGCGCGCGGCAATTGCTCGGCTGGTCTAGCCAGCGCGGCAACAAGGCCACCTCCGGTGTTGCCGGGGCGATGCAGCTCTGGCAACTCGACGACGACGATTTGGGTCGCTACGACGGCCTCTTCAGCAACGACCCACTTCCTGAAGGAGCCGACCGATGAGAGAGTACAAACCACCGAGCGCGTCCGACAGCAACGACGATGATGATCCGTGGGCCTTCGTCACGGCGAACAACCCACGTAACGCCGCACCCACCCCTGCTGCTGACGCCGTTACCTCAGATGGCGACGAGTCGGACCCGTCCACAACGGCTCCGACCTCCCCCGTCGCCGGCCAACGGCTGCAGGACGCCGGTGAGTTCACTGCGATGCAGTCGCTCAAGCATCGGGCCCGACCGCTGGCCTGGGCGCTTGCCGCCGTCTTCTTTTTCGGGTTCGTGACCGAGGTCGTAGCAGCCGCCCGGTTCGTATACCTACTCGGGCCGACTGCCCTTGTCATCATCTACACGGTCGGCGGCGTCTCGCTCATCACTGTGGCACTTCTGCAGATGACCCGGATCGACATGATCAGACGCGACAAGGCTTTCCGTTTGGTCACCATCGTGTATGCAATCGCTTTCGTGGTGGCGATAGCTCTGATCGCGAATCAAAGCACCACAGTGTGGGGCACCGGTCTCGCGTGGCTAATCGCCGACCAACTTAACTTCCTTCTTCCGCTCATCGTCTGGGCGATCGTCGCCGATCTGTTCAACGCTGGAGAAGGTCGCAAGATCTACCCATGGGTGACCTCATGGCAGTACGGCGGTCAACTGCTCGGCTTGGCCGTGCCAGCAGTAGCCCCGCTGCTGTTCGTACCGCTGGGTCTCCCGCTGTGGGCCTTGCTCGTGATCTGCCCCATCGGCGTCTTGATCATCGGCATCTGGCTCCCGAAGGTACTGGCCGGCAGGGCCATTGGCCGCGGTCACGGACGCCAGGAGAGCCTGTCAGAGTCGGTGTCCTCAACCTGGGATTTCGTGGGCGGCGTCAAGGCGTTCCGGGCGATGTTCGTTTCGTCCATCTTGGTGTTCATCGCCGCACAGTCCCTTGAGGCTTCATTCCTCAGTTCGGCGGACCGCGCGCTCCGTAACGAAGCACAGTTGCAGGTGCTTTACGGAAGCACGCTGGTCGTCGTCTTCATCCTGTGTGCACTGCTGCAGAAGTTCTTCACCACCGGCATCTTGGAGAAACTCGATATCCCAGGTTCGCTCGCTGTGCTTCCTATCGCCGCAGTGGCCTCCGCCGTCCTGATCATTCTTGGAATCCTCGCCGGCGAGACGCTGCCACTGCTGATCGTCGGCATCATCTGCTGGTGGGTGCCGCGCTGGAGCATCGGCGATGTTGCACGGCACGCAGCACTCACTGTCGTACCCGACGAAAAGCGCGCCCGGGTCTCGTTTGCCGTCGGAGTGGTTCCGTTCGCATGCGGCCTGTTCGTGGCCGGAATCGTCACCTTCATCGTCGACCACATCGGCTACCCAGTAATCGCGCCGGTCGTAGCTCTCGTCCTAGCTGTCGCCGCAATCTTCCCAGCGCGGACAATGATGGCCGAGTGGAGCGATGCACTACTGGACCCCCGCCTGCGCCGCCGCAAGCGCCTCTCGTCCTAACACACGAGGTCTGCCCTATGAAGGCGATCGGTGTTGGCAGACCGGAGGGCAAATAAAAGCGCAGCGCAGCGGCCACCTAGGTGGCCGTGAGCAGCAAGTCTTTGCCCGCAGGTCTGACAGGACCGGTCGCCGGCACCTAGCCCTGAAGACGAGCCTTCAGGGAATCAAGCTGACCAACAAGCTCAGCTGGCAAACGATCGCCGAACAGTTGGAAGTACTCAGCAGTTAGATCTGCCTCAGCCAGCCACGAATCTGAATCAACTGCGAACAGATCTGCCAAGACATCGTCAGAGATGTCCATACCCGTCACATCGAGCGCACCGGCAGCCGGTACCCGTCCGATGGGCGTCTCAACAGCTTCGGCCAAGCCTTCAAGACGATCGATGATCCAGGCCAGCACACGACTGTTTTCGCCATAGCCAGGCCAGATGTAGTTGCCCGCTGCATCCTTACGGAACCAGTTGACCTGATAAATCTTTGGCAGCTTCTCGGGTGAGGTGGCCTTACCAACTGAGAGCCAGTGACCCCAGTAGTCGGCCATGTTGTAACCACAGAACGGCAGCATCGCGAATGGATCGCGACGAAGTTCGCCAACGGTTCCCTCCGCAGCGGCAGTCTTCTCAGACGCAATAGTGGCGCCGATGAATACGCCGTGTTCCCAGTCGAAGGATTCGTTGACGAGGGGGACGTTCGTAGCGCGACGACCACCGAACAGGATTGCCGAGATCGGTACACCCGCTGGGTCTTCCCAGTTCGGTGCGATCGACGGACACTGGCCGGCTGGTGCGGTGAAACGGGCATTCGGGTGTGCAGCGAGTTCGCCATTAGTTGGCGTCCAATCGTTGCCCTTCCAATCGATGGCATGGGCCGGCGCCTCGTCGGTCAGCCCCTCCCACCAAATGTCACCGTCATCAGTGAGAGCCACATTGGTGTAGATGCAGTTAGCCGTGAGCGTCTTGACGGCGTTGGCGTTCGTCGCCATGCCCGTGCCCGGGGCCACACCGAAGAAGCCAGCCTCAGGGTTGATCGCGTAGAGGCGTCCATCTTCGCCGAAGCGCATCCAGCAGATGTCGTCGCCGACCGTCTCGACCTTCCAGCCGGGGATCGACGGCTCGAGCATGGCGAGGTTTGTCTTGCCACATGCGGAGGGGAAGGCGGCAGAGATGTACTTAACGTCGCCATTGGGGTGCGTGAGCTTGAGGATCAGCATGTGCTCAGCGAGCCAACCTTCGTCGCGTGCCATCACTGAGGCAATGCGCAGCGCGAAGCACTTCTTACCGAGTAGCGCATTGCCACCGTAACCAGAGCCGTAGGACCAGATCTCGCGGGTCTCCGGGAAGTGGACGATGTACTTGGTATCACTGCACGGCCAAGCCACATCCGCGGCACCGACGAGCAGTGGGTGACCGACCGAATGGAGGGCCGGAACAAAGTCGCCGTCTTCACCGATCAGATCGAGAGCAGCCTGCCCCATGCGCGTCATGATGCGCATATTTACAACGACGTACGGGGAATCGGTTAGCTCCACACCGAGCTGTGAGATGCGCGAGCCAAGCGGGCCCATTGAGAACGGCACGACGTACATCGTGCGGCCACGCATCGAGCCAGCAAACAGGCCCTTGAGGTTCTGACGCATCTCGACTGGGTCTGCCCAATTGTTCGTCGGGCCAGCGTCCTTCTCGTCGAGTGAGCAGATGTACGTGCGGTCTTCAACGCGGGCCACATCGCTCGGGTTGGAGCGGGCTAGGAACGAGTTCGGACGCAGGTCGTCGTTGAGACGAATGAAGGTGCCGTTTTCGACGAGCAGTTGCGTGAGACGGTTCCACTCTTCGTCAGAACCGTCAGACCATTCGATGCGATCCGGCTGGGTCAGCTCAGCAACTTGCTCTACCCATTCGAGCAACTTCTTGTTGCGGGTGGGTGCATTTTCAAAACCCGGAATCACCGACATGACGACATTGTCCAATCGCGAAAGTTTTAGAGAACGTGCTCAGCTGTACTGCCCTAGCGCTAGGTCCCTAGAGTGCCTCAAGAATGCCCGACTTTGCACACCACTAATCCCGAAAATGCCCGTTTGGACAGGGGTTTGTGACCAAGGGCACAGGTCTCGACATCCTCGACGACGGTTTCGGTGACGCACGTCACTAACGGCGCCGACATCGTTCACTGAGTCCACGAATGGCTCTTCAAAAAGACGAAGCGCCCACCCCCGAAGGGATGGGCGCTTGTTTGCGCATCGTGTTTCAGACTGCGCTGACGTCCTCGGCCTGTGGGCCCTTCTGGCCTGTGCCAACGGTGAACTCAACTCGCTGATTCTCTTCGAGCGAACGGTAGCCGTTGCCCTGAATAGCCGAGAAGTGAACGAATACGTCCGTGTCGCTGTCGTCCGGGGAAATAAAGCCGTAGCCCTTTTCCGCGTTGAACCACTTAACGGTGCCTTGCGCCATTACTTGTCTCCTCATGGGACGGTGCAGACCGAGCGGTTTACCCGGTCCGGGCTGCCTTGCCGTCGCCGTCCAGACCTGCCCATGGGGACGTGTCTTGCGCGGGTACCGTAGGAATCCTGCGGTACCCAGTACGAACGAAGTACTGCAACCTTTTCCAGCATACCCCTGTTTCCCACCGTTACACCATGCTAGGGACCGAATCTATGAAGTTCGTGATCAAACAGCGACGAGAGTGCTAGCCGGGTACGGTCGGATCATGAGCGAAACACCTCCGTCAATGAACCGTGCCCACAAGATTGAGCTGCCAACCGAACACGTCGTTGGAGTCCCGGCCGATTTTGCCTCGGTGTGGCACACGGCCGAGTCTCTCGTCATCGATTTCCTGTCCGCCCGCGGCCCAGCCAGGGTTGATCATGACGCCGACGGCGCCACGGTCGTCCAGGATCTCGTGGTGAGCGCTCGCGTTCGCATGCCACCGACGCACGTAATCGAACTGATGAAAGCGCTCGAGCACCAACTATCAACCTGGGAAACCGAGACGGGCCGGCGGCCACCCGTTGATCCAATCATCTCGGATTTCTGATTTTCTCTTAACAGTGCGCCCCGGCAGTCACACTGACGGCGGTGCGGGTGTTTGTCACGGAAAGTGACTGCCCCCGTTCGGGCTGTAACCCCGGTGGGCCCTATCGGAGCATCGAGAACGAAAACAGTTCCGACGGTGAACATATCCCGATCTGATGTTGCGCTTGCTTTGAGGTTGAGGCGTCACCTTCGTACTTACGCGGGCAGAAAGTTCAGCCCGCGAATGCCATGAGATGCACCCCATAAGTTCATAGACATCGCAGTCGTGTTCGCCCCACCCCCCTGATGGCGGCGCGACTCACCCCGATAGTGAAGCGGCAATCCCCCGCTCGCTTCACTATCGAAGCCCCGCCTCACCCCCCCCGAGGCGGGGCTTCGGTTTTTTCCTAGTAGAACCTCTGCTCATCACTCGACGCTCTAGGCGACCGCGTACTCTTTCGCCATGGCTGTCCCCAACCTTCCTGACCGTGCCCGCGTCGTAGTAATCGGTGGCGGTGTTATCGGCTCCTCAGTCGCGTATCACCTAGCCGACTTGGGCTGGACAGACATCGTGCTTCTGGAACGCGACAAGTTGACGTCCGGCACGACGTGGCATGCGGCCGGCCTGATGGTCACGTTCGGGTCAACCTCTGAGACATCGACGGAGTTCCGTAAGTACACCCGCGATCTGTATTCCCGTCTCGAGGAAGAGACAGGCCAGTCGACGGGCTTCATGCCGGTGGGCTTCATCGAGATCGCCACCGATCTTGACCGCCTTGAGGAGTACCGACGGGTGTCTGCGTTCAATCGCCACGTCGGTGTAGACGTGCACGAAATCTCAGCCCGCGAGGTTGCCGATCTTTTCCCACTGGCACGCACCGATGACATTCTGGCCGGCTTCTACGTCGCCGAGGATGGACGAGCAAACCCGGTGGACGTGACTATGGCCCTGGCCAAAGGTGCGCGCCTGAAGGGTGCAACCGTGTTCGAAGGTGTGCCCGTCACGGGCATCACCAAAAAGAACGGTGCCGTGACCGGAGTTGTCACCCCGTACGGCTCGATCGAGGCGGACTACGTCGTCAACTGTGCAGGTATGTGGGCCCGTCAACTTGGAGAGCAAGCGGGCGTCAACATCCCACTGCAGGCTGCTGAGCATTACTACCTGATCACCGAAGAGTTCGACGCAATCAATAAATCGTTCCCGGTGCTGGAAGATCCAGCGAACTACGGCTACTTCCGCGAGGAGGGTGGCGGTTTGATGATCGGGCTGTTTGAAGCGGTCTGTGCGCCATGGAATGTTGGCCGAATTCCAGAAACCGCATCGTTCTCCGAGCTTCCACCTGACTGGGACCGGATGGGTCCGTATCTCGAAGCAGCAATGAGTCGCATCCCGATCTCAAGTGAGGTGGGCATCCGTAAGTTCTTTTGCGGGCCAGAGAGTTTCACCGCCGACCTTGCACCCGTGGTCGGTGAAGCACCCGAACTGCGCAACTATTTCGTAGCGGCTGGCTTGAACTCAATCGGAATCCTCACCGGCGGTGGCATGGGGCGCGCACTTGCCCACTGGATCACCACTGGCACACCTGACGTCGACATCACCGGGTTCAACATCGATCGTTTGCAGACCTACCAGCGCAATCCGGAATACCGGGCCACTAGAACGGTGGAGAGCCTCGGCAGAGTTTACGCCTGCCACTATCCCGACCACTCAATGCACACCGCACGCGGTGCGCGACTGTCTCCGATCCACGATCGACTTGTTGCGCAGCGAGGGTTTTTCCGCGACGTAAGCGGCTGGGAAAGCCCGGGCTGGTATGCCCCCGAGGGTGTGGATCCTGCGCAAGGTGAGCTCACATTTGGTCGGCCCGAATGGTTCCCCTATTGGGAAGCCGAACATCACGCCGCGCGCAACGACGTGGTTGTGATGGACATGTCCTTCATGGCCAAGTTCCTTGTTCAAGGCAAGGGTGCCGGCGCGCGGCTTAACTGGCTGTCGGCTAACGACGTCGATGGTGAATGCGGTGTGATCACCTACACCCAATGGCTCAATGTCGAAGGCAAACTCGAAGCTGATCTGACCGTCACCAAACTTGACGACGATCGCTTTTGGGTGGTGGCCTCCGATACCGCACAGCGGCACGTCGAGACGCATATGCGCCGTAACTTCGAGGGGCACCACGCTTTCGCCACAGACGTGACGGGTGGTTACGCGCAGATCAATGTCCAAGGGCCACGATCTCGCGAGCTTATGGCCGCCGTGACGACGCAGGACATGTCCAATGAGGCGTTCCCATTCCGAGGTGCGAAGGAAATCGATCTCGGCTTTGCCCGCGTTCTGTGTATCCGCATTACGTACCTCGGCGAATTGGGCTACGAACTCTACGTCCCGGCCGAACAGGCAGTGCACGTTTACGATCGACTCGTATCTGCCGGCGCGAGCTACAACCTCAAACATGCTGGGCTCAAGGCACTTTCGAGCCTGCGTATGGAGAAGGCCTACCGCGACTACGGACACGATATCGACAACACAGACACTGTTTTAGAGGCTGGCCTCGGCTTTGCGGTCGCGATGGATAAGCCGGGCGGCTTCCTAGGACGCGAGGCAGTGCTGGCTCAGAAGGCTGCTGGTCCACTTCGCAAACGACTCGTCCAAGTACTCATTAACGATCCCGAACCACTGATGTTCCACGCTGAGATCGTTCGTCGCGATGATGTCGAAGTTGGCTACATCCGGGCCGCGTCATACGGCCACTCACTTGGTGGCGCGGTTGGTCTTGCGATGATCGAGGCCGACGTGCCGATCGACGATGCGTGGATTGCTGGCGGGAGCTGGTCCGTGCAGATTGCAAACGCGATCCATCCTGCAACTGTTTCGCTGCGCCCACTGTTTGATCCGAGCAACGCCAGAATTAAGGCGTAGCAGGCAGACCTGCCGTCAACCTTGCTACCGAGGACTCTTTGAGGAAGACCTCGGCGGCATGAAGTTCGGGTGCTAGGAATCGATCCGTGCCCGGGCCAGCGACCGTTTGCCTCAAGCCGGCAACGACAGCTGCGGTGACCGGTGCTGGTTCGAGTGGTGCCCGCATATCGAGGGCTCTTGCCGAGGCAACCAACTCGATGGCCAATACACGGCGAGTGTTGTCCACCGATTGACGGAGTTTGCGCGCTGCCGACCAACCCATACTTACGTGGTCTTCCTGCATCGCGGAGCTTGGGATCGAATCAACCGACGCTGGCACAGCCAACCGCTTGTTCTCAGAGACGAGGGCGGCCTGCGTGTACTGAGCAATCATGAGCCCGGAATCAACGCCAGCATCGTCGGCCAAGAATGGCTCGAGCCCATGTGAACGGGCACGGTCAAGTAACCGGTCGGTACGTCGCTCCGATATTGAACCTAGATCCGCAGAGACGATCGCTAGGAAGTCGAGAACGAAGGCCACCGGAGCGCCATGGAAGTTTCCATTCGACTCAACTCTGCCGTCCGGTAACACGACAGGGTTGTCGATCGTCGCAGCCAATTCCCGGCCGGCAACCAGGCGCGCGTGAGTGATCGTGTCGCGTACCGCGCCCGTGACTTGTGGTGCACATCGAAGTGAGTATGCATCTTGCACTCGATCGTCACCCTCGCGATGAGAGGCGACGATGGGTGAATCTGCAAGGGTGGCAAGCATTCTCGCCGCTGACAACGCCTGACCTGGATGTGGACGTAGCGGCAGATGTAGGTCAGGGGCGAACACCCGGTCTGTACCAAGCAGTGCCTCAACTGACATCGCACCGGTCACATCAGCGATATCGCATAGCTCTTCGAGGTCGACGATCGCCATGCACAGCTGACCAAGCATGCCATCGGTGCCGTTGATCAGCGCCAAGCCTTCTTTCGCCTCAAGCACCACCGGTTCGATTCCAGCGGCAGCGAGTAGTTCGGCAGAGTCACGCTCAACTCCATCAAGCCCGGTAGCCCGACCTTCGCCCATCAGAACGAGTGCACAGTGCGAGAGCGGCGCAAGATCACCGCTGCACCCGAGGGATCCGAACTCGTGCACGACGGGAGTGATGTGAGCATTTAGCAGTGCGGCAAAACTTTCAACGAGAATCGGACGAACGCCGGTACGACCCGAGGCCAAAGTCTTCAAGCGCAGGAACATAAGTGCGCGCACCACCTCGCGTTCGACGTGTCCACCCATCCCCGCAGCATGTGAGCGAATTAGCGAACGCTGCAATTGGGCCCGCAGTTCCGGCGAGATGTGCCGGTTGGCAAGTGCACCGAATCCCGTCGAGATTCCGTACTTCGGCTCAGCAGCAGCTGCTAATTCTTCGATCCTTGCGCGGGCAATGCTCACGTTGGCCAAAACCTCGGCGGTGACATCTACCCGCGCATCACGTCGGGCTACCGCCACCACCTCATCAACAGTGACGACGTGGCCATCGAGGGTCACGACCGAATGGTCTGCATCTGACATGTGCGCTCCTGCTGTGATTGGACTGATGGTAAGGCGGTGAGTTGATATCCGGATTGGCCTGTTTAGCGGAGTCTGACACCCTGACGCCAGACCGCGCTAACGAGTGGCACTCCCGGTCGGTAGGCGAGATGAATATGGCTTGGTGCGTCCAGCATGATCAGGTCCGCGCGGGATCCAACGCGTAACGAACCGACATCTGTTCGTTGAAGTGCCGCCGCGCCTCCGGCTGTGGCACTCCACACCGCCTCTGACGGCGTCATCTTCATGTCGCGCACGGCAACAGCAATGCAGAACGGCATATTCGTCGTGTAACTCGAACCTGGATTGCAGTCCGCGGCCAAGGCCACCGTGACACCCGCATCGAGCAGTCGACGAGCATCTGGGTAGGGAGATCGGGTTGAGAATTCTGCTCCTGGCAGCAGGGTGGCGACCGTGGTCGAAGCTGCCAGCGCATCGATGTCGTCGTCATTGATGTGAGTTACGTGATCGGCCGAGGCGGCCCCAACTTCCACCGCAACCTGCACGCCAGGACCATGCTGAAGTTGATTGGCATGGATACGCGGTTTCAATCCTGCCGCGATGCCAGCGAGCAAAATTTCGCGTGCCTGATCCCCATCAAATGCACCGCGATCACAGAAGACGTCGATCCATTTCGCATGTGGGGCACAGGCTTTGAGCATCTGGCCGACGACCAATTCGACGTAGTCATCGGGGCGTGCCTTGAACTCAGCCGGAATCACGTGCGCACCTAGGTACGTCGTCTCATCGGCGTGCACACTCGCGATGCGCAGGGCTCGCTCCTCATCGAGGACCGAGAGTCCATAGCCGCTCTTACATTCGACGGTGGTGGTACCACTGGCATTAGATTCAGCGACGAGCCGCACGACGTTGCGCTCGAGCTCATCGTCTGACGCTGCTCGCGTCGCGTTCACCGTCGAGCTGATACCACCTGCGGTGTAGGACTGACCGGCCATACGAGCGGCGAACTCGTTCGCCCGATCTCCGGCAAACACCAAATGCCCGTGGCTATCAACGAATCCCGGCAGCACTGCACGACCGTCTGCGTCGATTCGGAGCACATCGTCCGCGTTTGGAGCCGCGCCACGCGCACCAATCCAAGCCACAACTCCGTCAATGACAAGCACAGCGGCATCGGTCACAAGACCGAGCTTCGACCCGTCAACAGTTGAGTCGTTGGTGGTCAGCTCACCGATGTTGTCGATGAGCAGCGCGGTGTGCGTAGCTTGCGGCAAGGAACCGTATCGGCTAGTCACAGTGCGGTCCGCGACTTATTCGTGCTCATGCATAGGGACTCGGACACCCTTTTCCTGCGCCACTTCGTCAGCACGGTCGTAGCCGGCGTCCACGTGACGAATCACGCCCATACCCGGATCGTTCGTCAGCACTCGTTCAAGCTTCTGTGCTGCGAGTGGCGTTCCGTCCGCGACAGCGACCTGACCAGAGTGAATCGAGCGACCAATGCCGACACCACCACCGTGGTGAATGGATACCCATGACGCGCCAGAGGCAACGTTCACCATGGCGTTGAGCAATGGCCAGTCTGCGATCGCGTCAGATCCGTCAAGCATTGCCTCGGTCTCGCGGTACGGGGAGGCCACCGAGCCACAGTCAAGGTGATCGCGACCAATAACGATTGGCGCCTTGAGGTCACCCGAGGCCACCATCTCGTTGAAGCGAAGTCCAGCAAGATGACGCTCGCCGTATCCGAGCCAGCAGATGCGAGCAGGCAGGCCCTGGAAGTGGACGCGCTCTTGAGCCATCGGAATCCACTTCTGCAGATTCGCATTGTCGGGGAACAGTTCGAGGATCGCCCGATCGGTCGCGGCGATATCGGCTGGATCCCCAGACAGCGCAGCCCAGCGGAACGGGCCCTTACCCTCACAGAACAGTGGTCGAATGTAGGCAGGCACGAAACCCGGGAAGTCGAAGGCGCGATCGTAACCCGCGAGCTTGGCCTCACCGCGAATCGAGTTGCCGTAATCAAAAACTCGCGCACCCTTGTCCATGAAACCAACCATGGCCTCAACCTGACGGGCCATGGATTCACGCGAGCGCTTGGTAAATTCCTCGGGATCCTTCTGCGCGTATGTGTCGAGGTCGTCAACGTCCATGCCGATTGGAAGGTACGACAGCGGATCATGTGCCGAGGTCTGGTCGGTCACGATGTCGATCGGCGCATCCATCGCAAGCATTTGTGGGAACACCTCGGCGGCATTACCCAGAAGTCCGATCGACAAGGGCTTACGTGCGTCACGCGCGGCCACCGCGAGCTGCAGTGCATCGTCAAGGTTTGCCGCTTGGACGTCGAGGTAACGGTGCTCGATGCGACGGGCGATGCGCGATGGATCGCAGTCGACGCAGATGACGACACCATCGTTCATCGTTACGGCGAGTGGCTGAGCGCCACCCATTCCACCGACCCCTCCGGTCAGGGTGATTGTGCCGGCAAGTGTGCCGCCGAAATGCTGTTCAGCAACAGCGGCGAAGGTCTCGAAGGTGCCCTGCAGGATTCCCTGTGTGCCAATGTAAATCCATGAGCCAGCAGTCATCTGGCCGTACATCGTCAAGCCAAGGTGCTCTAGGCGGCGGAACTCTTCCCACGTCGCCCAATCGCCCACGAGATTGGAGTTCGCGAGCAACACACGGGGTGCCCACTCATGGGTCTGAAACACGCCTACTGGTCGTCCGCTTTGGACGAGCATTGTTTCGTCACCCTTGAGGGTTTGTAGCGTGCGGACAAGAGCGTCGAATGAGGCCCAATCGCGCGCAGCCTTGCCGGTACCGCCGTAGACAACGAGTTTGTCGGGGTGCTCTGCAACCTCGGGATCAAGATTGTTCTGCAGCATACGCAGTGCGGCTTCTTGCTGCCATCCCTGCGTCGAAAGCTCAGTGCCACGGGCCGCACGAACGGGTCGGGGTCCTGGAGCAATTGGGGTTGTCGTCATGGTCGACTCCTCGCAGATGTCACAACGGGCTGGAACGTCCCTATTTCAGCGCTTGAATCTCCCGCGCGCAGCGGCAATGCATAGACTTGTGTCTGAAATACCAGACAGTCAGGAGACGATAGTGAGCCCAACGACAACTGTTCCAGCATCGCGCAACACTCTGGAGATCCTTCGTTACGTCGCCTCACGTCCGGGGCCGGTTGGGGCAGCGGCCTTGGCTCGCGATCTGGGTATCCCTCGCTCGACTACTTACCAACTACTCGCTGAGCTTGAGCGGGCGGATTTCGTCACCCACTACCCCGAGGACCGCACGTACGGGCTCGGTGTGGCGTCGTTCGAAATTGGATCGGCTTACCTGCGTCACGAACCACTTGAGAGGCTCTCCCGCCCCGTCCTGCGGCGCCTAGTAGACGAGACTGGGCAGACGGCACATCTAGGAATCCTCCAAGGAAACGAGACGCTGTATCTGCTCAAAGAGCAGCCAGCGCACCCGCTGACCCTGATCACCGATATCGGTGTTCGTCTACCTGCTCATCTCACGGCAAGTGGTCGTTCGATGTTGACGCACGTGTCCCCCGCCCAAATGCGGGCTCTGTTTCCCGACAGCGATGCATTTCAACATCGCACTGAGCGAGGTCCGTCGTCACTTCGAGAACTTCGTTCTCTGCTACGCGAGCAGCGATTAAACGGTTGGTCCTATGAAGATGGGGAGGTGACTCCTGGCTACGCCTCGGTCGCGGCATGTGCTTTCGATCATGGCTCCCGGCCCATGGCCGCAATCTCCATCACGTTCGCCGACGACATCTCTCTGGCCAAAAGAAACCGCCTCGGGGCTGCCGTTGTGGCAGCCGCCGAGGCGGTCACTATGCGTGTCTCAGGTCGTCGCCCGACCTGAGGGGTAAATCCGGTACTACTGGCCCTTTGGATTTGGTCCGTACTGGTTTGCTCCGGGCTGTCCCTCTCCAAGGCAGAAGAAGAACAGCAAGATTGCGCCCACGCAGCAGATCGCTGACAGCAGCCACCACCAGCCAGAACGGCCAGTGTCATGCAGCCGGCGCATAGTGACGGCGATGCTTGGCAGGAACACAAGTGCGCTCACGATCAGAGCGATCCAACCGAAGCGAACTCCGTTGGCGTTGTAGAAGTGGAGACCGAACACCGCATCCAAAGTCCATGCCACAGCACCCAAAAGAGCCGTGAACAAAACCCAGTACCAGTACTCGCTGCGGCGGGCACGGCCACTGAAGTTGACGTAGTTACCGAGCACGCTTGAAACCGCTTGACCAAAACTCATGATTCTCCCAATGGAAATTTAAAGACGATTGAATAATGCCAGCAATACCCGCACATGTCACACACTTTCGTCACCTGCGGAACCGCGAACAACCCGGCCCACGGAACAATGAACCGTCGTTCCGCGAGTCAGAACACATATCGACTACGGTATTGCAATGACCGTCTTGACTGAGCGCCTCGCCAATCGTCCCTATCTCGTCTTCGACGGAGCGATGGGAACGATGCTCCAGGCTGCTGGAATCGAACCCGGTGGCGCGGGTGAACTATGGAACGTTGAGAACGCAGATGCCGTTGAGTCGATCCACACCGCCTACCTAGCCGCTGGCGCGGACATCGTGACGACGAACACGTTTGGCGGTTCGCGGCCCCGTCTCGACATGCATGGTGCGGGTGATCGCGTCCATGAGCTCAACATGGCCGCCGCGCAGGTAGCAAAGCGTGCCGCTGCACCCTACGGAGCGCTCGTGGCCGGAGACATTGGTCCGTCAGGTGAACTTCTTGAACCACTAGGAATCCTTACTCCTTATGAGGCCCAAGCCGTCTTTGAGGAGCAGATTGCCGGACTTGTTGAGGGCGGTATAGATCTCGTCCTGATTGAAACCATGAGCGACCTCGAAGAAGTAGGCGCCGCTGTGCGTGCCGCGCGGGCCATCGCCCCAGAACTGCCCATCGTCGTGACACTCAGCTTCGATACGAAACTGCGAACGATGATGGGGGTTAACCCCGCAATGGCAGTGAGTGAAATCGGCGCAATGGGCGTCGATGCTGTTGGCGCGAACTGCGGCCGCGGGCCAGAAGAAATGCAGACGATCTTGGAGCAGATGGTCGCTGTGAGGCCCGAAGGACTTCTTCTCATTGGCCAATCGAATGCAGGGCTTCCTCATCTTGTTGGCGACCGCTTCGAATATGACGCAGGTCCCGAGGTGATGGCTGAGCACGCCACAACCGTCCGAGCGCTCGGCATAGACATCATCGGTGGCTGCTGCGGATCAACTCCTGAACACATCGCAGCGATGGTTACTGCACTCGAACCCGCCAACTAGGGAGCACGTCACTCATGTCAGAAAAAGTCCGCGGTGTCGTTGCCCTAGCGAAGGGCGCACCTGTCTCGTTGGAGACGATCATCATCCCCAATCCCGGACCGGGCGAGGCAAAGGTACGGATCGCAGCGTGCGGAGTTTGCCACACCGACCTGCACTACCGCGAAGGCGCAATCAACGACAACTTCCCGTTCTTACTCGGCCATGAAGCCGCCGGCTTCGTCGAAGAGGTTGGCGAGGGTGTCACCGATATTGCGCCCGGCGATTACGTGATCCTGAACTGGCGAGCAGTGTGTGGCAACTGTCGCGCCTGCCGCCGGGGTCGTCCGTGGTACTGCTTCGCAACTCACAACGCACACCAGCCCATGACTCTCGAAGACGGCACCCCACTGAGCCCAGCGCTCGGCATCGGAGCTTTCGCCGACAAGACGCTCGTCGCCGCCGGCCAGTGCACCAAGGTTGATCCAGCAGCACCACCGGCGATCGCTGGTCTACTTGGTTGCGGTGTTATGGCTGGCCTGGGTGCTGCGATAAACACCGGTGGCGTGACACGTGGTGACTCAGTTGCCGTGCTGGGATGTGGCGGAGTCGGTGATGCGGCGATCGCAGGTGCACGACTTGCGGGTGCGCGCACGATCATCGCCGTTGATATCGACGATCGTAAACTCAACTGGGCTAAGGACTTTGGTGCTACGCACACCATTAACTCCAGTACACAGAATGCTGTGGAAGCGATTCAGGCACTAACTGAAGGCAACGGCGCAGACGTAGTCATCGACGCAGTCGGGCGGCCGGAAACATACGAAACCGCTTTCTACGCACGCGACCTCGCTGGAACCGTTGTTCTCGTTGGAGTACCAGATCCCAGCATGCGACTTGAACTACCCCTGATCGACGTATTTGGTCGCGGCGGCTCATTGAAGTCCAGCTGGTACGGCGATTGCCTACCGTCACGAGACTTCCCGATGCTCATCGACTTGTACCTTCAGGGTCGCCTGCCACTGGAGCGTTTCGTGTCAGAAGAAATTGCCCTAGACGGAGTCGAAGCGGCGTTCGACAAGATGCACCACGGTGATGTTCTTCGCTCTGTCGTGGTCTTCTGATGTCCGCCCGCGTAGAACGACTCGTCACGAGCGGAACGTTTTCCCTTGATGGTGGGACGTGGGACGTAGACAACAATGTCTGGCTCATCGGTGACGATAGTGAAGTCATCGTTGTCGACCCAGCCCACGACCTTGCCGCAATCGTCGAAGCAATCAACGGTCGCACAGTGGCAACAATCGTGTGCTCACATGGCCACAACGATCACATCGGGCAAGCAGTCGCGCTTTCACAGGCCACCGGTGCACCCATCGTCCTTCATTCGGACGATCTGATGCTCTGGAATGTGGTTCATGAGGGCACTGTTCCCATGCCAATCGCTGATGGCGATGTGCTGCAGGTTGCTGGTATCGACGTGCAGATCATTCATACCCCGGGACATTCACCGGGAGGCGTCTGCCTCTACGCACCTGACCTCGACACGGTGCTTACCGGTGACACACTTTTCTGCGGTGGTCCGGGTGCAACGGGTCGGTCTTACTCAGATTTTCCAACGATTCTCGAGTCGATTCGAGAATCACTACTCAGCCTTCCTGCCACCACCCGTGTGCTCACCGGTCACGGCGACGAGACAACTATCGGCGCTGAGGCGCAGCAGTACGAAGCGTGGGTAGCTCGCGGTCACTGAGGTTCAGTGCAGGCAAGCCGGGCGCCCCATTCAGCGATGGCCAGACACTGTCGCCACATCGCTGTGCTCGGGTAACGGGCCGGGTCGACCAAAGTAGTAGCCCTGTCCAAATCCCCAGCCCTGTTCGGCCAAAATGCTAGCTTGCAGCGAGGACTCAACACCTTCGGCAATGCCAGCTAAGTCAAGGCCACTAACCAGACCAGCTAGGCCACGAGAAAGCGCGTTAGCTGATCCCTCGCCCGAGCTCACATCCTGGACGAAACGTCGATCAAGCTTTACACCCGTAACTGGTAAGTCACGCAGGATCGAGATGGACGAGAAACCGGTCCCGAAATCGTCAAGGTGCAGACCCACGCCGCGACTCGTTAGCGCACGGATGGACGTCTTAGTCGTAGGCAGCATTTCCATGACGGCCGTCTCAGTAACTTCGATGATCAATCGAGACGGATCAATCACATGGCGGTTGATGACCGCGTTGAAGTTCTTACCCCAGTTTGCTTGCGCCAACTCAACCGCGGACACATTGATCGACACGTGGCCGGTGAATTCCGGCCGGTCAGCGATGTCCTGGCACACCTTTTCAAGTACGAGTGGGCCAATCCCTGCGATCAGGCCGGAAGCTTCAGCCACATCTAGGAAGCTCCCCGGCATCATGAGCCCAGCTGTTGGGTGTTCCCAGCGAATGAGGGCTTCGTATCCGGCAATCTGACTGTCGGCAAAGGCGACGATTGGTTGGTAATGAACAACAAACTCGTTGCGCTCGATGGCGTCACGCAACTCATCCTCGGTGGTCAGTCGAGACAGGGCCTGCTCGTGCATCTGCTTGTCAAAGAACTGCCAGCGCGCCCGGCCGGCATACTTCGCGCGGTACAAAGCTGAATCAGCATCACGTAAGAGAGAGTCTGGTGTTGAGGCCGGAGTCGACAGTGCAATGCCGATTGATGCTGACGGCACCATGCGGTGGCCGCGCAGGTGAAGATCTGCGCCTAAGGCGGTCGAGATGCGCTCGGCCGCATTTTCGAGCTGGCGTGGGTTGTCGACATCGGGGAAGACAACGACGAACTCGTCACCGCCGAATCGCCCAACACGATCAATCGCCCGTAGGGAGCCTTTGATCCGTTCGGCAACAGTAACGAGGTAGTCGTCTCCAGCAGCGTGGCCGAGTGAATCGTTGACAACCTTAAAGTGATCGAGGTCGACGAACAGCACTCCCACCGCCGCACCCTTGCGACCTGCGGATTCGAGGTCCGTAGCCAGCGAGTCAAGGATCCACGCACGATTCCTTAGACCGGTGAGCGGATCGTGGAAAGCTCTGAAGGCGAGCAGATTTCGAGCCTCGCGTTCATCAGTAATGTCTTCGACTTGGAGAAGGTAAACATCATGTGGTTCACCGGCACTTGGCACTCGGGCGACTGCGGTGCGTGCCCAGACTTCGACGTGATCGGAGCGGACTAATCGCAACTGCTCAACGATGCTATCAAAGTCGTTACCAACCATCTGCGCACCGAGTTCGCGCACATGAACCATCGACTCGTCATGTACGAGCTCACTTACATTCATCGCGAGTAATGATGACTCCCCATACTTCAACATTGAGCACAGGGACTGATTGACAACGACGAAAGATCCATCAAGTCGAACAATCGCCATACCGATCGCGGCTGATTCCATACTCGTACGGAATAGGCTCTCGGACTTTTCCAACGCCATCCGTGAGTCCACAGAATCTTGAATGTCACGGAGGGAAACAATCCCCGATTCAGCAGCCGAAATCGACTTACGTCCCGCGACCGTTTTGGTTGCTGCACTCATCCATCGCCACTGCGTCGCGGTCGCAGTCGCAAACCGAATCTCACCACTGGCCGCTACATCTTGGTACTTCTGCGCGGCCGCAATCAACGCTGCGCCACCCACACGGTCGTCGGGGTGAATGAAGTCGCCAAGTGGCTTACCAATGAGATCTGCAGGCTGCCAACCCAGTACTCCGGTGAGGGACGGGCTAACCCAGGTGACAGTGTGCTCTGGGCCCGAATGCTGAAGGACAACGTCCGCTGAGTTCTCGGCAAGCAAACGGTAACGATGCTCTGATTCTTCAATTGCATCAGAGGCCATGAGGCCACGGAAGTAGACCAACAGGGTCGAGCCGGCCAGAAGGAGAAGACCCAGCCAGGTCAAGCGACGAATGTTTTCGTCAACGCCAAATCCCACTCCCGGACTCGTCGTGAAGACGAGAGTGTCGTTTCCGATCGGCACAGAGGCGGTAACGGCGGTGACATCTCGATCGTAGGAGCCAGCCTCAGTGCCGTGTTCAGCGACGACAAGGCCATTGGGGTTTGCCTTAGACGGACCGAGAGCGAGAACGAGATGAAGTTCTTCGACCGGGATTCCGGTCGATAACTGGACTGTCTTATCAAATGCTCCCGGCAGAGATTCAGCGACTGTCAAAATTTGCGCGGGGCTACCAGGTGGCACGGCTTGTGGTGCGGCATAAACAACACTTAAGACACTCGAATCTGGCTTCCCATCTAGTGAGATAGGCCGCAGCCCGAGCAGAGTCTGATGCTCGGACACACCGTTGACAACCGACTGATCCGCCGGCGCACCCCCAAGTTGCTCCGCAACCTGATCAGCCGCGTTGCCTTGCCGATCGACAACGTACTTCATCGTGAAGTCGTTCCCTTGTTTCTCTAGCAGCCCGGACGCGATGAGCGCGTCACTGCCGATGAAAAGTGGTGTCATGGCCTGGCTGAACTGATCTAGATCGCTAAATGGGACGGCGGGGGCCGTTAAATAGGCGGTCGTGAAGGAGTTTTGATCCGTCGCGGTGACCTGAGCAAATTCTTGTATCAGCGTCTGACTTGCTGTGCTCAATTCGGCCTGCTCTTGCGCGATCCACGTTATGAGAAATCCTTGTCCGGCCATCACCGCGGCCGCAACAACAGCAAATGCCACGGGCCAACCTCGGGCATTGATCTGGTCGGTCCGTCGACTGTGGCCAACAAATACCCAACCGCCGGCCAGCATCGCCGCAATGACGAGCGGCAGTGAGCGTTGGGCAATAATGCGCCATGAGAGCCAGTCGCCAGCGATCGCCTGTTCTGCAGCGGAAGCAGCCAGACATGCAAGCACTACCGTGAGAGTGACGATCAGGAAGCCGAGCCAGGACTGACGCCAGATCACCCGGCTCAACAGATAGCGGTAGAACAGACCGACGAGCACGGACAGGGCTATGGCAATGCCAAGATCGAGCGCTAACCGCTGATCAAGATTGGTAATCGCTAGGACAGCCGCACTTCCCGTGACGGCACCGGCAACTCCGGCCGCAACATTGATTCGAGCTACCGAAGCGATGAGAATCGTGAGCACGAACACGTCGGTACGAACGTACTCGTGGGTGACAACGGGAGGCCATTGGCTAAACGCGGCCGCTACGAAGCAGACGAATGGCAACCAGTGATTACCGGAACGCGACGTGTCAGTAGCCGCTGAGCCCGGGTTCATCTGCGATTCCATCGGCCGCGATCGGCACACTGCTCAGGCTTTACAAGCCTCAGCAGCCCTTCACATTCTTGCTAACGGCCGTGGATCCGGTCGCAACAGCACCGGTGGACAGCCAGAGCGTGGCACGAGTGAAGTAGTTGTACGTGCTGGTTACTGTGCACGTCGCCGACCCAGCAGCTTTGATGTTGCCGGTGCACGAAGCTTTGCAATTAGCCACAACCACGCTGCTCTGAGTATTTGCTTGACGGACGCAACCAGAAGGGGTCGCACCGTTCACAGCCACACTCGTGGTAGACGTCGGGCAGCGCCAGACCTCGACCTGCAGATAAACCGACGAAAGCGGGGCGGACAAGTTGCCCGAGTACGACCCGGTACCAGACGTCGAGCAGGTGTAGGTCTTCCCCGACAGCACGCATGTGGGCGACGTGGGAGCTGTTGCGGTAACTGTGCCGTAGGTGACGGCCCATGAAGGAGATGCGACAAATAGGGTGAGCACAATGGCGGCAAGAGCGCCTACAACGCCCCGTCCGCGCGCACCCAGTGCGAAACCCACCCCTGCCTTCATATCTAAACAATAGGCGCTTTAGCAGAGATACACAGCCCGAGTCACCCCATTCGGAGCATTCTTGACACAGACAAGAGCATGAACACAGATCCGTTTCAGCAGATCATCACGCTGCGTACGGGCTTCCACTGGCCGCTGACCCGGCAAACCTGGTCTTAAAACAAGCAATGAGCCTTAGAACTCAGTCAAGATCGAAGGCAAGGATCTTGCCGGGTTTCGTCACCGCAACATGTGTTTCATCGGTTTCGGAAATTGCGACAAAGGCTGTCCGAAGATTTTGACCACCGAAAGTAACGTCGTACACGCCCACACCGGGCAGGTCGATTACTCGCTCGACACTTCCGGAGAGCTCGACTCGAAGCACAGCTTCTCCGTAGGCGCTGGCCACCCACACTGAACCATCATGTGCGACGGATAAGCCATCGGGGGTCGAACCGATCGGAAGTTTGATGCGCGAAGTCACCCTTGAGCTGGGCACATCGATAATCGCCAATCGGTCGGCGAAGGTTTCGGCAACGACAAGGGTTTCTTCGTCCGCGAAAGCCATTCCATTCGGGAAGATCAAACCCCCCACGAATTCTGAGACTCCACCCTCCGGTGACACCCAGTACAGCGACGATGCTGCCGGCTCATCTTGATCGGGGTTGTATCCATAGCCGCCGATGATCGCCCAGCCCCGCGAATCGGTGATCATCTCATTGGCTGGATGTGCCATCAGATGTGACAGGTCGGCATGGATTTCCTGACGACCGTCCTGAGTTAATCGAATGATCCGTCGATTTCCACCGTCACAGATCAGAAGCTCGTCATCTCGAGACCATCCGAGCCCGGACGGACCAGACTCAACGTCCGCGACGACACGAACGCCCGTTTCAGGGCTGTACCGGTAAACACTGCCACCGAGAATGTCCGAGAACCACAACTCATCGTTACGCCAACGCATGCATTCAGGGAAGGCGAAGCCCTCGGCAGCAACGGTGAAGTCCTTCATGACGTGTCCTCCTGCGACGAGTGGCGTAACGAGATCATCCACAACATCTACAAACTATCGCAGCCAGCATCGATGCCTAGCGCGCCCACACCGGTCCACGCAGATTCGTACCCTGTGCCTCTACATCATCGTTTCGGTGGAATGAGCGAACCGTTCGGTTGCCACTAGTCGACCTTGACCATGTCGGACAGTTTCAGACGAGTATTGTCAGATCACCGACAGGAGAATCCATGGCGATCCCACTTCCACCTGAAGTTCCGTCACATTCACGTGCGCCCGAAAGCCACGTAGGCCATCGTTCCGGCTGGCTGCGAGCAGCAGTTCTCGGTGCAAACGATGGCCTAGTCTCGACGTCAAGTCTCATGGTTGGTGTGGCCACAGCCAGCGGCTCTCAACCATCTGCCGTTCTAGTCGCCGGTCTTGCAGGATTGGCTGCCGGCGCCATGGCCATGGCAGCTGGCGAGTGGGTTTCGGTCAGTTCGCAGGCCGATATTGAAAGTGCGGATCGGGCGACGGAGCGACGCGAACTCATCGCCGATCCAATCGCCGAGAAGCAGGAACTGGCCGCGATCTATCGCGAACGGGGTTTGTCCGCAGACTTGGCCGAACAGGTCGCTGAGCAGTTAAGCAATAAGCCAATCGACGCGTTAGTAGACGTGCACGCCCGCGATGAGCTCGGCCTTTCAGAGATTCATCAAGCAAGACCTGGTCAGGCTGCATTCGCCTCGGCACTGAGTTTCACCCTTGGCGGGTTAGTGCCCTTCCTCGGTCTACTCGGGTCGTTTGAGGGTGCCGCTCGCATCGCGGTGATCGTCGGTGTCACCATCATCGGGCTGATGGTTGCTGGAGTCTTGGGAGCCAAGGCAGCCGGTACGGCCTGGCCGCGACCAACCGCGCGCGTCGTCTTCGGTGGTACCGCCGCCATGGCCGTGACCGCACTAGTGGGCCACTTCGCCGGAGTCGCCGGGATCTAGCCGGTCGTCGCTCGTGGCGAGTTTCTATCGGCTCATTTTCTAGTGGCTGACGTTTCTAGTGGCGGAGTTTTTAGTGGC
>JBAXUN010000237.1:0-1013 GCA_037129655.1 Actinomycetes bacterium | reverse complement strand
CGGTGGTGTGGTCGCACCAAACAAAAGAAGCACCACCCCCTCGGTCGAGTCTCGGCAGCACACATATCTACAGATATGCGCTACCTGAACAACTGAGTGCTTGGTATCATGGTGTCATGTCGAAAAACCTCACCGTTCGCCTAGATGACGAGCTCGCCGCTGACACCGAGGCGCTTGCGCGCGCCGAGGGACAGAGCCTCAACGAGACCGTGAAAATCGCACTTCGCGAAGCGGTCGAGCGACGTCAGAAGGACCCTGCGTTCCGGCGACGTGTCCGGCAGATCATTGACGATGACCGAGAGCTGCTCGAGCGACTCGCGAAGTGAGCGTCGAGTACCTCGACATCGCTGACTACGTCGCCATCGCCGCGGCGGTCACTGGGCTGGATCTACAGACGGTGATAAATATGACGAACCTAGACCTCGCCGACTCGGCGCTGCACGCCCCTGCGGCTGGTTTCGGAGATGATGACTTCTACCCCGATTTCGTCGACAAGGCAGCAGTGTTGATTGTGCGGCTGGCACGAAATCACCCGCTCCCTGACGGCAACAAACGTGCCGCGTGGGTGTCATTGCGGTTGTTTGTGGATATCAACGGCTGGGCCTGGGATCCCCAACCCTCGGTCGATGACGTTGAAGCGGCAGTGCTCGCGGTCGCAGGCGGAGACTGGGATGAGATCGCCACAGGAGCCTGGCTGAGAAAGCACCTCCGCCCGCTTGTACCCACCGAGTAACGCCCCGAACTGTAGATATTCGTGCTGCCGAGACGCGAAACGAGGCGTCCGACTGGGTGCCGACGCCTCGCATATTTCTACTAGTGGGGGACCGGTATTTCTCCTAGACCCCTATGTGGGGTGTTAACGAAATAGGTGTAACCGCTGCTCAGTGACGGTGTTGCAGACCGCTTGTGATGTGTGTTTCACACGGATTCTGAGAAGTTTTCACACGCGTTGATCGACTGCGCTGACGCAATGGCTATTTGCCGACTGATGCCAGTTCTGTGCCGTCCGCTGC
>JBAXUN010000236.1:0-1028 GCA_037129655.1 Actinomycetes bacterium | reverse complement strand
ACCTGTGCCTAAACCGCTACGAATACTGGTCATTGTGGCAGCAGTGGTGGCAGCTGACAAGTGACACCGAGATTTCAGTGGAAATGACACACTGATTTCAGTGGAATGACATGGAAATTTCAGTGGAATGACACGCACTTTCAGTAGATGATCCTTCGTCGCTGGCCCTTGGGGTACGCCCACGGGGCCAGCGGTAAGGTCAGCGATTAGCTGCAGTCGTGCAGGCTGCGGTTATGCGCCGACATTCGCGCTTGCATTGCCGCTCCATCTCGGGCAATCTGCGCCGTATGCAGCAATCCGCGCCGGAGGCAATCTCGTTCGACTTGGTGCTGACACATGAGGACGTTCGCGCCTTCTCCGACTTCATCCGAAAGTCATCCCAGAGCGATGCTCGGCGAAACTTCTGGCGGTCAGGAAGCGGGGTCATTGCGGCCATGATCATCGTGTTCGGCATCGGCTTCCTCCTCATCGTGTTGTCGGGAACGACCACAACGATGGTGCTCGCCGCCTGGGCTATGGCCGCCTCGTTCGGAGGCGTTCTACTGACCATCGTCGCGATCGGCAACCGCGCCATGATGACCCGCGCCGATACCTTCAACGGCCGATACACCATCGATGCATCAGGGGTGACGGTTCAACGGGCGGGCTATTCATCGTTTGTGTACGCACGCGAACTGCTTGACGTCACAGTGACCGTGCCGTACGTGTTTATTCGGCTCACTGCTGGTCACGCGTGGGTGGTGCCGCGTCGGTGCATCGGCGGGCCGGAGGACCAAGCCCGAGCCTTGCAGTTTCTTGCGGCGATTCCTCGTCTGCAATGACGCGACCTAGCTGCCGATCGGTGCTCCGTCGAGCTAACGGGATGCAGCCACTCTCGTTACGGTGACGATGAGGAACATCGCGCCGACCAATGGAACGGTGTTGTCTCTCATGCCCCAGGACAGGCTGAGCGTTGCGACCAAAATCGCTGCGTTGAGCGCGAGTACCTTGGGCCGCTTCAAGGCAGCGGTGGACGAGCGAAGGTTCTC
>JBAXUN010000235.1:0-1035 GCA_037129655.1 Actinomycetes bacterium | reverse complement strand
CCGCGACGATTGCATCAGCGTCGATCCCAAAGTGATGGTAGAGATCAGAAATTGTTCCCGTCTGCCCGAAATGTTCAACACCTAACGGCACTACACGGTGGCCAGCGACTGAGCCGATCCAAGATAGCGTAGCGGGGTGACCGTCGATCACTGTAATCAGGGTGCAATAAGATGGTAAGCGTTCGAGCAGTTCTTCCACATGCGAGCGTGCGCCGGCATGGCCTCTAGCGCAGGCGCGGCGCGCAGCAGTCCAGCCCGCGTTCAGTCGGTCTGAGGAGGTAACAGCCAAGACACCAATGTCGCGGCGGTCACTGGCAATGCAGCCCGCGGCCTCGATTGCCTCTGTCGCTATCGTACCCTGATAGGCGATGACGACCTCTGCGTTGGGGCCGGGCTCACGCAACCAGTAAGCACCGTCGATGACGCCTTGCTCGAATTTGGCACTATCACGCCGCATTGGCTGCTCAATTGGCCGCGTCGAGAGCCGTAGATAGACCGATCCGCCGGTTTCGTCGCGTAGCCATGTTCTCTCGTCCGGATCGTCGTCGCCGTTCCTCTGTAGGTAGTCGAAGCTCCAGTTCATGATGACCGAGAGTTCATCAAGAAACGCGGGTTCGAAGGAGGCAATCCCGTCCTGTGACATACCGATCAACGGCGAGCTAATCGACTGATGCGCACCTCCTTCCGGCGCCAAGGTCACCCCGGATGGTGTGCCGACCAGTAGAAAGCGCGCATCCTGGTAACAGGCGTAATTGAGGGCATCGAGGCCGCGGGCGATAAAGGGATCATAAACTGTGCCCACTGGGATCAGTCTTTCGCCGAACAGCGAGTGCGACAGCCCGGCGGCGCCGAGTGCTAGCATCAGGTTCATCTCTGCTATCCCAAGCTCGATGTGCTGGCCGTCTGGTGAGAATGCCCACTTCTGGGCTGACGGAATCCGTTCGTCTCGGAAGGTGTCTTTCCGCGCGTCGCGTGCGAACAGCCCGCGTCGGTTTACCCAGGGCCCCAGATTGGTTGAAACGGTTACGTCGGGCG
>JBAXUN010000234.1:0-1134 GCA_037129655.1 Actinomycetes bacterium | reverse complement strand
CCTTCACCGAGGTCTGAATTGAGATCTACCGTCTTCATGCTGGCCCTAGAGCGAAGCAACCCAGTCATGTGTTGACGTGACCTTCGCGAAGCTATCGCCCAGGATACCGATCTCAACTGTGTGCGCGAGTTTGGCTGGCAGATCTGCGGAGATGTCGATGGTGCCGGTGGCATCCTCAAGGATGGTCACGCCGAGACCGAGATGCATCGCCTGACGCGTTGTGGTGTCGATACACATATGCGTCATGTAGCCAACAATGACGAGGTGGTCGACGTCCCGCTCGGCGAGCCACGGCTCTAACTCGGTGCCGGTGAATGAGCCGGGAAGTTGCTTGTCGATCACCACTGCGTGCGGCCGTGACGAGACGGACTCATGCAACTGCCAGTTGTCAGAGTCTGCAATGAAGACGCCACCGTCGGGATCCGTCTCTGTGTGACGCACCAGCACCACCGGTACGCCAGAGGAATTCGCTGCGTCTATCGCTGTCGAGATGGCCTCGAGCGAGCCGTCCACCGGGGGGTAGGCGATAGGCAGATTGCCTGTCACGTACTCGTTCTGAACATCAATCACGATCAGCGCAGTTGTCATGTGGCTAGCCTGTCAGATCGCGTCGATTTATGGGCTGGGACGTGCGCGTTCTATCTTGTCTGCTCGGGCGATGGGTAAGACGGCCGGAACGGTCGCCAACGCCAGAAGTGCTACGGCTATGAACGGCGAGGCGTAACCCAGTGAGGTCACCATCACGCCGGCGAAGACACTGGCAATCGCCATGGCTCCGGCCCAGATCATGTTTGCCATCGCCAGAATCTCACCTGTCGCTGTATCGGCATGGGCTGCACCGTCCCACAGCAATGCACTTCCGGGTACATAGAGCGCTTCGAGCCCGGTGCAAGCCACGATAAGCAGTGGAATCACGAGGAACAGTGGCTTGGCAAACCCTGCTGCAACCATAGAAATCGCGGCAAAAGCGAGTAGAAAGGCGGCTATGCGGCCTCGGCCGTTTCGATCCGACTGTCGTCCCACGATCGGGCTGACCACCGCCGCGAATCCAGACATAGCAAGGAATACGACGCTGATTCCGATTGCGGTGAGTCCGAGG
Source organism: Actinomycetes bacterium (assembly GCA_037129655.1). GTDB lineage: Bacteria > Actinomycetota > Actinomycetes > S36-B12 > CAIYMF01 > Longivirga. The sequence continues at coordinate 35 of JBAXUN010000234.1, read as the reverse complement.
TCAGCAAGCTCAAGTGGTGCCTGAGAATTGATCAC
>JBAXUN010000233.1:0-1142 GCA_037129655.1 Actinomycetes bacterium | reverse complement strand
GCATGTCGTTCAGGCAGATATGGGAACCGAAGAAGGCATTGATCGTCTTTTCGCAACGATCCAGAACGTCACCGATGTACTGGATGTTGTTGTCCACAACGCCTTCTATCTCACCAATGCCAATCCGATGAGCACAGATCGCAAAGACTGGCTCAGAGCCATGGAAGTGGGACCTCTGGCACTGATGAATATTGCGCAGGCGGCGAGTCCGATGATGCCAAACAGCACCGGACGCATTGTCGCGACCAGCAGTGTTGCCACCATGCGACTCTTTCATCCAACTCAGGGACTGGGCTACTTCCCAATGGCGGTTGCAAAGGGTGCGCTAGAGGTATCAGTTCGGTACCTCGCCACAGAGTTGGCTCCCCGTGAGATCACGGTCAACGCTGTTGCTGGTGGTTACATCGGCACGCCAAATCTTCTTGAGGCGCCGGAGGCCTTTCTTCAAGCGATCGCACGGAAGACCCCTTATGGCCGAATTCCAAGTGCAGCTGAAATGGCAAACGTTGTATACATGCTCGCTTCCGCCGACGCGGCAGTGACGACAGGTCAGATCATCGTGGCAGACGGTGGTTTCACCTTGGTTTAGCAGCACATTCAGTCGGGCAGGTCGTCGAGCACGCTCTGAACGCGAGCTCGAACGTCATGGTCGTAGGGGCCGCCTCGATAGACGATGACGTGTATCTGGTCAGCCTCGATGCCTGCGAGCGCAGCGCTGCTCACGTTTTCCAGCGTCATTCCCGAGCCGACGACGATCCCGTTGTTATTCGGCGACGGGTCCAGCGGAGGAAGGACGACATCGGCTGGGTTGGTCTGGCGTGAGCTGGCGCCCATGTCTGTGGGTACGTAGCCGGGGCATAGTACGGTCGCGCTGATCAAGGGTGCATTCGTGCTCAGCTCGACGCGTAGCGACTCGGTGAAACCCACAACCGCCGACTTCGCTGCCCCATACGGTGTGATATTCGGCGAAGGCCTCAGGCCGGCCATCGACGCTGTGTTCAAGATATGTCCGGTACGGCCCCCGGCGATCATTCGTGGCACGAAAGCCTGTACACCGTGGACGACGCCCATGAACGCTACGTCGAGCAGCCATCGAAACACGGCTGGATCGAGCTCCCATGCAGGGCCCATCGGGCCCATCA
>JBAXUN010000232.1:0-1145 GCA_037129655.1 Actinomycetes bacterium | reverse complement strand
CGGCCGATTCAGTCGCTGGGTGACCGACGATCCGCGCTGCATCTTCGAAGAGACTCGGAACGTCTGGCTCATTACCCCAGATGCTTTGGACCTGCAGGCGTCGGCCGCTGGCCGTCACTCTCTCGACGGATCACCCAGGTCCAAGGTCGAAGGTGAGCCACGGCTCAGAGGTGTCCGGCTGGAACAACACGACAGCCGAGACGTCGCAAGGACGAAGTGAACGGTCATCGTCACGCGGAAAAACTATCCCCGCGAATCCGTCGGGACTGAGACGTCGCAATGACCTCGATGGAACCACCTCGCGCACGTCATCATCAACCACGATCACGCTGAACCCCTCGTCGAGATAGAACTTTCTTGGACGCGAACCCAGGCTTGGCGGCCAGGTAATAGTTGTCGACACGTCTGCGAACACCACCTCCAAGCGAGCGCCGTCCGGACGATTTTTGAATACCCAGCCACGTGCCAAACCGTCCGTCGACGTACCGAGCGATGCCAACGTGTACGCCAGAGGCAAATCTGCATATACGAAACTCTTCAACCGTTCCCCCTCGAAAACCGGTTCCCGTACGAGGATCGGCGGTAACTCCTTTACGCGAGACGAAAATTCGGCTGGCACAGGCGCACGCAGAACGACACAATCGTTCTCCATACCCACGACCCATCGATCGATGGATCCACCGTCCAGATACGAAAGCTGCTCGCGAAGGTGTCGCACCCCGAAGAAATCCCGGGCAAGGTCGTCACACCTGTCAACGGCCTGCCGAGTCGGCAGTGAGAAAATCGACTGAAGACGAGCGAGGTTGTTCATATAGCGCAAAGACCCGTCCCATAGCAGATCACTGCGCCGCCCGCTGCCCCAGCGGCCACCACGGGTGCCGCTAGCACAGCACCGACAACTGCCGCACCTCCAATCAGGTATGGAATCATGTGCGATGCCGGAACTGACGCTCCAGCATCCCAAGCGCCTTGGTTGGCACCGCGATTTGTGTCTCGCCGCGAGCGCATTCTCTCGTTCGCGCTCCTCAGTTCCCTCAACAACCGGTAGATAGACGGAGCGCGCCCACCTGGAGTATACGAGTACGTTAGTACTCCTGGACCGTTACGTCGGGCTGTCACGGTCACGCCAAGAAGATCGTACGAAG
>JBAXUN010000231.1:0-1158 GCA_037129655.1 Actinomycetes bacterium | reverse complement strand
CGACCAGGCCGCTGCGCAGGTCAACGCCGAACAGGTTGTCGTCGCCCCCTGCGCGTCGTTGCGCGCCAGCTGGTTTTCTAAACTGTGCAGCGACTGGCACCAGCGTCATCACCTCATCGAGCAACAGGGTCAACCTGAACGCGCGGAGGCCGTGCTGATTCATATACGGAGACATTTGCTGCCGTACTTTGAGCCACGCTGGGCGTCACCGAGCGACGTGGATTATGACGCGTGCACCAAGTTCATGCAGTTCCTCGCAGGACGCCGAGACAGCAACGACCTGCTTGCCGTAGGTAACCCGGCGGTGAAGACGTCCTCGATCTCGCCGTACTACCAAGGCGAGATTATTCGCACGCTCAGCGCGGTACTCGACGAGGGCATGAAGAAGGGCATTGTTGCCACCAACCCAGCGAAGAAGTTGCGCACGGTGAAACCACTGAATGGCAAAGCCAAAAAGAAAAGTACGTCCACAAAGAAAAAGGCGACTAACTCCGCTGGTGTGTACACCTTGAGCGAATACCGCAGCTTCGCTGCGCAGCTACACCCGATCCACCAGCTCGCAATGTGGCTGCAACGCGTCGTGGGCCTGCGCGTCGGTGAGGTTTACGGCATCAGGGTTGGAGATGTGATTCGCGACGGCGCCTACGGCATCTACCACGTCGCTGCACAGGGTGGGCGCAAATTCACATGGTGGGATGAAAATGGGAATGCCAAGAGCGCTACACGCGTGAACCGTACCAAGACCGAAGAGTCTGATCGCATCGTGATCTTCCCGCCAGCGCTCATGGACTTGATTAACCTCGTAGTGAACGCGTACCACGTGGGCCTCGACGGTGAGACCAACGATGACGCTGCGCTTGTACCGGGGCTGAAGAAAATCGACGTGGGAAGCGACGCCTACCGAAGCGCGCTACGTGCGGCTGGTCTTGTCCATGGCAAGAAGCTCTCGACTCACAACGCGCGCCATTCCTTTATTAGCGACCTGACAAACAAGACATCAATCAGCGAGGAACGGGCTCGTTTGATGGTCGGACATAAAGCCGGTGAGGACACCCACGCTCGTGTGTACGTCCATCAAAGCCCTGACTTTGGGCCCGCGAAGCAGGCGTGCGACGAAGTACAGGCTTTAATCGTTGCTGAGATCGCAACGCTCATTCA
>JBAXUN010000230.1:0-1161 GCA_037129655.1 Actinomycetes bacterium | reverse complement strand
AAGGAAGTTGTCATGCCTAAAGCATTCCCTGTGGAGTTCCGTCGTGATGTTGTTGCGGTGGCTCGTAAGCGCGAAGCCTCGTTGACGCAGATCGCGAAGGATTTCGGGATTTCCGAGGCTTGTCTGCATCGCTGGCTGAAGCTGGCCGATGTCGAAGATGGTGTTCGCCTTGGGGTCACCACGGTTGAGGCTGTCGAGTTACGTGACGCGAAGAAACGGATCCGGGTGCTCGAGCAGGAAAACGAGATCCTGCGGCGGGCGGCGGCGTTCTTCGCGCGTGAGTCGCTCCCAAAATGATGTACCCGCTGGTTCAGGAACTTGCCGTTGACGGGGTCCCTGTCACGCTGAGCTGCCGGGTGTTGGGGTTCTCCAAGCAGGCGTTCTACAAATGGCAGGCCAACCCGATATCGGATCGTGATTGGTCTGATGCGTATCTGATCAACACCGCGTTGGACATTCATCATGATGACCCGGCGTTCGGTTACCGCTTCATTGCCGATCAGCTCGCCGAGCGTGGCGTCACCGCGTCGGAGAACCGGGTGCAACGGTTGTGTCAGCAGGAACGGATCTGGTCGGTGTTCGCGAAGAAGAGAGGGCTCTCACGACGCGCTGGGCCACCTGTGCACGACGATCTCGTCGACCGGGACTTCACCGCCGCAGCACCGAACGTGACCTGGTTGACCGACATCACCGAGCATCCAACATCGGAAGGCAAGTTGTACTTGTGCGCGATCAAAGATGTGTGGTCGACACGCATCGTTGGGTACTCGATGTCGCACAGGATGACTGCCTCGTTGGCGGTGTCGGCGTTGTCGAACGCGGTTGCGTTACGTGACCCGGCCGGCACCGTGGTCCATTCCGACAGGGGCAGCCAGTTTCGTTCCACAGCTTTCGTGACCGCTCTCAAGAGCCATCGTCTCGTTGGCTCGATGGGTCGCGTTGGCGCGTGTGGTGACAACGCGGCGATGGAATCGTTCTTTTCGTTGCTCCAAAAGAACGTGCTCGATCAGCAACGCTGGACCAGTCGCGAAGAACTCCGCGTCGCGATCGTGATCTGGATCGAACGGACCTACCACCGACGCCGCCGACAACGCCGCCTGGGACGACTCACCCCAATCGAATATGAAACAATCAACAAGGCTGCTCACGCAGCCTGAAAAC
>JBAXUN010000023.1:0-26649 GCA_037129655.1 Actinomycetes bacterium | reverse complement strand
CCAGTCAAGTGCGCTACCAAGCTGCGCTACAGCCCGCCACGTGCACCACCAGCGGTTTCACCCGCGAGCAGCCTGAGAAGATTACCGCAGTGGCCCTCGATCGTTGAAACCGACGCCAGTAGCTCGCCATCAACATTTACGATTCTGATCCAAGTGTCGTCCGCACTTCACGGCAAAAGCTATAGCCTGCCCGTAACGCATCATGCGAATCCAAGCGATCAACTATCGGCGGGGAATTACCTATGTGGCCTGAATCCAAGACCTGCGCAGCCGTGATCAGTTTTGACTTTGACGCCGAAGAGGTTTGGATCGGAGAAAATCCGGAAAACGCTCAGCACCCGGGGACTCTAAGCCAAGGCACCTACGGCGCACAGGTGGCTGTCCCTGCGATACTCGCCATGCTGGAGCGCCTCGACATCACAGCGTCGTTTTTCATCCCCGGTCGCGTTGCGGAGCGCCATCCGACTCAAGTCACGCAGATCATCGCAGCGGGTCACGAGGTCGGCCATCACGGCTATACCCACACCTCCCCCACCAAACTAGGTGCCGAAGCCGAAGAAGCCGAACTCATCAAGGGCCTCGAGATCCTCAATGCGCTAGGCGCCACCGTGCGCGGATACCGTTCACCTGCTTGGGATTTCAGCCCGTACACACTTGACTTGCTCGTCAAGCATGGCTTTACCTACTCATCGAACCTCATGGACGACATCAAGCCGTATCGTCATCCGGGCCACAACATCATTGAACTTCCCGTTCATTGGACGCTCGATGATGCACCACATTTTTGGTTCGACAGTGCGTCTTGGAACAAGACGATTCGAACCTCGGCAGAGGTCAGATCACTATGGACGGAAGAATTCGGTGGCATTCGGGCAATGGGCGGCTTGTTCATGTTGACGATGCACCCGCAAATCATCGGTCGACCCGGCCGACTTCTCATGCTCGAAGAATTCCTCGGCTGGGTGAAGTCGCATTCAGACGTGTGGATCGCAACAGCAGGCGAGGTCGCCGCCATCGTCGAATGACTCAGTCTTCCCACATCGTCTTGATGTTGTTCCAATCGGCATCGGCCGGATCGGGCGACGGTGCGAAGTAGCGACTTCCTTCGTGGGCGGTCGCTGGCGGTGTCCAACTGCCGCGCTCCTGAAGTCGACGAATGTTGGCGCGATACACCTCATCGACTTCGGCATGCTGCTTCGGATCGTCATTGAGCCACAGGTTCGGCGGATGAATCGATTGCGAATACATGTCACGGAAGAGTTCGGTGCGCAGATCCTTCATCCAGTTGGAGTTCAGATTCATGGCGCGGAACTGCCGAAGTGCTTCGATATCAATGATTCCCGCGGTGAACGAGTTCGCCCCACCCCGGGCAAGACCGAGTACATTGCCTTGGTAATCAACGACATGTCCGTTACCGCCACCAATGTCGTACGGATGCTCCATCTTGGGATGCACGTACACCGGCCCGACATTCGGGCACACCATGTAGACATTGTTGAAGTGAGCATGCGCCCTGTTCTGCAACAACCACGTGCCACCTGCATCGGGGCCGAGTTGGGTCATCGGGACTGCTTCTGACGGACGGTAAATCACTTCAGCCCCGTTGAAGGCCAGTGCGCGAACGGCCTCGGGATACTCACCATCCGAACAGCAGATAGTTCCGATGTTTCCGATGTCGTCGGTGCGTAGCACTGGGTAGAACGACTCGATCCCGTCACCGAAGAGCTCAACCCATCGGTCATAGATATCGTGCGGAGTGCACGAGCGCTCACGGCACCACAGATGATTCTTCGGTGCCTTGTGAACGATTTCGCCTTGGGGTGAGATGACGAACAACATGTTAAAGAAGCGGTCAGGCATCACCTCAGGCCAGCGAGCTTTGCACTGAACGATGATGTACGTGTTGTAAAGCTTGGCAAGGCTGGCCAAGCGCTCGGTCTCTGGCCCTGGCAAATCGATGAATAGTTCACGTGCTGCGACCACGTGAGGAATGTCGAAAATCTCGTCCGTGAAGCCTGTCAACGCACCTTCAGCCAGTGCGATCATCCGTACCGGCATATTGATTCCGATGATCGACACCGCCGCATGAATCGCATCTTCAATGATGTCGAGATTGCGATCGATGTCTTTGCGCGAACCAATGCCGTGCACGACCGTGGACAATCCCACCGCCATGTAGGGCGCTACGGGCTGCTGCTTCTTCTTCGTTGTACGTGTGGCCATGGGTGGAATCCTCTGACGTGGACGGCTGAAGGCAAGGGTTCAGGACTTGCGAGACCGCTTCGCTCTGACCCGCAGATTGATTCGGATCGGGGTGCCCTCGAAGCCAAACTCCTCGCGCAACCGACGTTCGATGAAGCGACGGTAACCTGCCTCGAGGAAGCCCGTTGTGAAGAGCACGAAAGTTGGCGGACGGGTGGCAGCCTGCGTAGCGAACAAGATACGTGGCTGGCGTCCACCGCGAACAGGGTGAGGATGCGAGGCCACAAGTTCGGCCACAAACGCATTCAACTTCGACGTAGGAATACGACGATCCCAGTTACTCAACGCTAGGTTCAACGCCGGAACCAACTTCTCCATGTGTCGCCCAGTGCGCGCGCTGACATTCACTCTGGGCGCCCACGAAACCTGATGTAGATCACGGTCAATCTCACGCTCAAGGTAGCGCTGGCGCTCCTCGTCGATCAGATCCCACTTGTTGAAAGCCAGCACCAAGGCACGACCGGCATCAACAACGAGGGACAAAATCCTGGTGTCCTGTTCGGCAAGTGGGTCCTGCGCCTCAAGGAGCACGACGGCCACCTCAGCCTTTTCCAAAGCTGACTTTGTGCGCAACGACGCGTAGTACTCGTGCCCACTGGCTTCGTTCACCCGCTTACGAATACCCGCGGTGTCCACGAAACGCCATTGCGTGCCGGCTATCTCAATTAGTTCGTCAACTGGGTCAACAGTTGTTCCCGCGACGGAGTCAACGACGACGCGGTTCTCGCCGGCCAACTTGTTAAGCAAACTCGATTTACCAACATTCGGCTTACCTAGAAGCGCGACCCTACGTGGACCGGTCTCGGTGTTGCGACCAGTTCCATCCTCAGGAAGAGCGGCAACAATAACGTCCAGCAAGTCGCCAGAGCCTCGACCGTGCAGTGACGAAACGGCATAGGGTTCACCAAGTCCCAGCGACCACAGCATCGCAGCGTCAGCATCGGTGCGATTATCGTCGACCTTGTTAGCCACCAAAATCACTGGCTTGTTTGCACGTCGCAGAACCTTGACGACATCCTCGTCAGCGTTCGTAGCACCGACCGTTGCGTCGAGAACGAAAGCGATCACGTCTGCCTCTTGCATCGCCCGCTCGGCCTGAGCCGTTACCTGAGCGGCCATGCCTTGGGGATCACGTTCCCAGCCGCCGGTGTCCATCAGCAGGAATCGCCGACCAGCCCATTCAGCTTGATACGTAACGCGATCCCGGGTTACCCCTGGAATGTCCTCAACGACTGCCTCGCGTCGGCCGATTATGCGATTCACCAGCGTGGACTTGCCAACGTTGGGCCGCCCAACGATCGCCACGAGGGGAAGGAATTCAGGTTCAGCTTCGTCACCTTCGGCGAAATCCGAGGTTTCAAATCCCCACTGGCGCAGGCGTTCGGCAGTTTCGGCGTCATCGTCCCAGACGGCTTCATCATCGTCATCGTCGATTTCTTCAAACTGCGAGAAGTCGACGATCTCGATAACACTGTCGCCTTCCCAAGCGGCATCGTCATCTTCGGCAAAGACGTTCGACTCAATCACAATGTCGTCGTCAGTCGCATCACTCGGCGCACCTGACCCCTGAGGTCCCTCTGTCATAACTGCTCCTTTGATAAAGGGTTGGTAGTGGTGACGTGTGCGTCGACCAAGGCGACCACAGAGTCAATAACTTGGTCCAAATTCAAGTCGGTGGCATCGACGGCGACCGCATCGTCAGCCTGACGGGTCGGCGAATCAGCCCGCGAGCCGTCGGCAGCGTCTCGGCGGGCAAGATCGACAGCCATGTCTTCTACGGACAACGCACTAACTCGACCGGCCTGTTGATCCTCCGCAACACGACGTGCAGCACGAACAGCGGGTTCCGCGTAGAGCCACACCTTGACGTCAGCCGTTGGCAAAACCACCGTGCCGATGTCGCGCCCTTCCATGATGACCCCACGGCCCTCACTTACTGCTTGCGCAACAGCTTCGCGCTGACGTGCAACTAGCGCTGCGCGAGTCGCGGGAACCGCTGACACGGCTGAAACTGCCGCGGTTACTTGGGGTTCCCGAATCTCCTTAGTCAGGTCCAGCGCACCAATGTAGATCGCCGGGGCCGTCGGATCGGACGACCACACCAGTTGGGGGGCAACCCGCTGCGCGCAGGCAGCGATTCCGTCAGCATCTGCGAGGTCGATTCCCGCCTCGAGGACGGCCCACGTAACGGCTCGATACATCGCACCGGTGTCTACGTAATCAAAGCCACATCGCCCTGCCACCCCCTTGGCGACCGACGACTTACCCGAACTGGCAGGCCCATCGATGGCCAGCACAACCGGCAATGCGCCCACTGTGCTCACCCTCACTCCACTTCGTCGTACCGTTCATGATCCCTAGGTGGTCGCACTACGTGCACGTCCACGACACACGCTGCGTGGGGGATGGATTTCATCTGACGGACATTGCTCGTCCGAACGATTCGTTCCAAGGGTAAAGGCTTTTGAGCCAACTCCTCACATCCGGCTGCCGATCGCAGCTCGGTGTCAGACCTGCGCGGCAGTTTGTCGACAAGCCGATTCAAAGACAGACAGGTTTGATTCCCTCCATGCCATTCACGTAAAATCGACAAAGACCTAAATTAGTAAAGCGCTTATATCTCTATCGTCGCAGTTCAGAGGTGTACGGCACCCACAAGTTAGCGAACATCCCAGCCTTGGGTACGCAGGCTGCTCGAGAGTAGTTCGGAAGACTTTGGCTCGATGTCCAATTCAACCAAGCCGGTGGGTCGACCCTGCGTATGTTCTATGCGTACATCTTCAAGGTTCACCCCGGTGGCACCAATATCGGCGAATAGCCGACCCAATTCCCCAGGCTGATCGGCAACCACGACTAGCACTACGGCGTAACGAGTGGAAGCCGAGCCATGTTTACCGGGCACCCGGGCATATCCATCGGCGCCGGCCTGAAGGCTCTCGGCAAGTGCGCGCTGATTTGGCGGGTCAGATTCAAGAGCGTCCCGAAGGGTCGTGAGCCGCCCGATGAGTCCGGTCAACGACTCTGCCACCGGGCCGGCGTTGCTCGCCAAAATTTCCGACCACAGCAGCGAATCCGATGCCGCAAGCCGCGTCACATCGCGAAGTCCCTGCCCGGATAGTGACACCCCAGTGTCATCCAGTGGGGACAAGCCCGCCGCCACAAGGGACGCCACCACCTGCGGTGTGTGCGATGTCAGGGCAACCGCCCGATCATGTTCTCGCGCTGTGGTGACAAGAACCGTCGATCCCAGCTTTGCTATCAGGGCGGAAATCAGTTCTACCCGAGAAGCCTGCGTCGAGACGGTCGGCGTCAAGGCCCAGATGCGATCGGCAAACAAATCCGCCCTGGCGGCGCTGGGACCAGACAGTTCACGACCCGCCATGGGGTGACCAGGAACATACCGGGATAAATCGCCACCCAAACTATCAACATCATGTATAAGTTTAGACTTTGTGCTTACCACATCACTAATCGTCGCATTTACGTATATACGTAATGAGTCAACTATGACTTTGGCAGCTTTCAGGGGTGGAACAGCCACAAAAACGACCATTACATCGTGATCTGCAACCATCTGTGTCGCCGGCTTACCTGCTCCACGCCCAACTGCGACGGCTAGAGCTTCAGGGTCTGCGTCCTTGAGCCAGACGTTCTCCCCTAGATCAGTCAATGCAAGGCCTATCGACGTACCAATAAGTCCCGCCCCAATGATCAGGATGGATCGGTCAGCCATGTCACGCCCGCTCGTCATGATCGATACTTACTGGGCTAGATCTTGACGCAGAACTTCCGCACCGCGTAGGTAGACGTGCTGAACTTGATTTCGTTCAAGATCGAGTTCCACATGAGCTAACACCCGAACTACTCGACTCAACGCCCCAGGCACAGCGATCTCTTGTGCGCAGATCAGCGGCACATCTCCCAATCCAAGCCCCCGTGCAGCGGCAGCTGGAAACATGCACACAAGATCAGGTGTGGACGTGAAGATCATCGAGATCAAGTTGTCAGCGGTCAAACCATTGCGCCCGAGCATCTCGGTAACTAGCTCTTCAACCGCCGCCGTCATTTCAGCGGGGTCGTCCTGCTGCAGCCTCGTGGCACCCCGCAGGGCTCGAATTGGCACGGTTACTCCCTTCACATTGACGCCCCTCAGGATAGCGACTGGCGACCAATCTACTGGGAGCGACTCACCGACCTCTCTACACATAGCCAACTCGATTGAGAGGTTTGTCGACATAAAGTTAAAAAGTCTTATTGGTGTAGAGATAGATAGCTCGTGCACCTGACATGGTGACCAATCGCGTGCCATCACCACCCGCGCTCTCAGACACGATCAACCGTCACCTGAGTGTGCCTGGCAGGTTCGGGCTGGCGGCTAGCTCGACAGCCCACCAATTCACTCGGCGCGGCCCCAGACTCCACCGGTGGCTTCACGTTCGGTCCACGCTCACACTCCGCGGACCGTGATGAAGTGAGTGGCGGTTAATTTATCGATAAAGCGCCACGAGCGCCCCAGCTCAGGCGAGCTTTCCCGTTTCTTGATAGCAATAAATCGACAAAGACCCTAAGTCAGGTCCCGCGGAGCCCGCTATCGTTAAATCTATAAAATGCTAATCTTTGTTGGCTAGGTATAGAGCGTTAAGCAACTTTATCGACAATGCTACTTATCTGCTTAATGCTAAAGGTCCACGGCCCCGTACAGTTCGCCAACCTCTTGGATCGAGAGCGTTCGCACCTTGCCAGGTCGCAGATCACCGAGTCCGATCGGTCCAACCTTCACCCTGACCAAGCCCTCAACTGGGTGCCCAGAAGCGGCCAACAGTCGCCGCACAATGTGCTTGCGTCCCTCGTGTAGGACAACCTCCACGAGGGCCCTGCCTGGCGCCGAGGTGACGATGCGGAAGCGATCGACACGCACAAACCCATCCTCGAGTTCGATACCTTCGCGCAGTCGCTTACCCATATCTCGCTCAATTGTGCCCTTGACCTGGGCTAGATAGGTCTTGTCCACCCCGAATGATGGATGTGCAAGTCTCTGCGCGAGATCCCCATCGTTGGTCAACAACAGCAGCCCTTCGGTGTCGGCATCAAGCCGGCCTACATGGAACAGTCGCTCACGACGACCCTTGAGGTAATCCCCCACACATGGTCGACCGCGCTCGTCGGTCATCGTCGAGTGGACTCCCCTGGGCTTATTGAGGGCTAACACCACGTGCCCGGGCGCGGTCGGGATCCGCATGCCATCGACCTTGATCACATTGCGCTTGGGATCAACCCGAAGACCCTGCTCCACGACAACATTGCCATCAACTTCTACCCGGCCCTCGTCAATGAGCTCTTCACATGCTCGACGACTGCCTACACCTGCTTGGGCGAGCACCTTTTGTAGACGAATTCCGTCGCCAGTTTCGCTGTCAGTCTCTCTAGTCATAATTGTCTCGATGTCAACTTGAGGTTTGGTCTAGAAAGTCTTCCAAGGTATCTAGATTCGGTAGGTAGTCCATGACGGGTGGCAAATCACCGAGTGAGGCGATTCCCAGCCGATCCAGAAACAGATCTGTGGTTTGGTAGAGCAGCGCTCCGGTACCTGTCTCTTGCCCGGACTCAACGATGAGCCCTCGCGATGTCAACGTTCGGATGACTCCATCAACGCTCACTCCACGAATGGCTGCGATTCGAGACCTCGCTACCGGCTGGCGGTAGGCGATCACCGCAAGTGTTTCAAGTGCAGCCTGGGACAGCCGTGACTGCTGACCATCACGGACGAACCGCTCGACGACCTCGGCACAATCTGCACGGGTGTAAAACCGCCACCCCCCTGCGACCTGACGCAAGTCAAATCCCCGACCGGCCTCGGCGTAGTCAGCCGACAATTGCTCAAGAACGTCACAAACTTCTGCTTCCGGACATCTCACGAAGGCAGCCAGTTCAGCTGCCTGCATCGGCTGTTCGGTCACAATCAACAGGGCCTCAAGTGCAGCGGCAAGGGTTGGCGCACCGAGTCCGTCGTCAAGAACATCCGTTTCGTCGGTGCCGTCTGATTCGTCGGGAACGTCAGTGTAGAGCCCCTCAGCGCCGCCTTGGTCGCCGGGTGACACGTGCGGAGCGGGCTCATCTCCATGAGGCTCAACGGATTCCATCACTGCCGAGCTGTCAGCAGCGCTGGTCTCCGGCGTGCGGCTTTCGTCCAACTCGTTCTCGCTCACTGGTCCTCCGGCTCGCGCTCAGTTACGTCGACTACGATTTCAGGGGTCTCGATGGCTTCAGCTTCCGAGGCAGCAGCGGCGACTTCAGTCGGCCCACCTGATGCAATCGGGACCCCGTCGTACTCCTCACCCGTCACCTGGACATCCCCATCGGCCGGGCCTGTCCAGCGGATGTGCAATTCACCGAGTGGGGTGACCTGATCGAAGGCCACCGAACCATCTCGATACAGCTCAAGAAGGGCCAAGAACCGTGCCACCACCAAAAGCGTTGTGTCACAATCTGCCACCAGACTACGGAAGGTCGCGACCGAGTGGCGACGTAGGCGTTCGACCATGAAGGCCGCCTGCTCACGAACGCTCACCCGCGGGGCGTGCACATGTGAAATCGACACTGTAGCAACGGGTTTCGGTGACAAAGCTCTACCAGCGAGTTGAGCGAATTGCTCCGGATCCTGGGCAATGACAACCTCAGGAAGCAACTGGGCAAACTCAGGATCGAGGCCGGCGGTGCGTGGGCGGCTGCGTGCACCCACTCGCAACAACTGACCAAGGAGCACTGAAACGTCCTTGTACGCCCGGTATTGCAAGAGGCGAGCAAACAGGACATCGCGTGCCTCGAGCAGGGCAAGGTCTTCCTCGTCCTCAACCTCTCCCGAGGGCAGTAATCGGGCCGCTTTGAGATCGAGCAAGGTGGCCGCAATGACCAGGAAGCCCGAGGCTTCATCGAGATCCCATTGCGAGCCACGGCTTCGGATATGAGCCATGAAGTCATCGATCACGGTGTGCAGGGCCAACACCGTCACATCAAGTTTGTGCTTGGCAATCAGGCTCAGAAGCAGGTCGAACGGTCCCTCGAACTCGTCCAAACGCACGGAGAAGGGCTGCAGGGCATCGTCCGTCGCTTTTTCTGGGGTTTCTACGGTCGACGCGTCGACGGCCTCTGGGGCCTCGTAGGAGCCTTCAGGGGCCGGTGCATCGGTATCTGCAACGTCCATCACGTCCGAAAACGTACCCGTAGCGGCTTGCAATCGACACCTAGGGTCACTTCGACACGCCTAAATAGCGATAAAACGTCTTACCGATTTACCATTTTCTCGTCAACCACAAGGCTGTGAACTGCAGTGATTCACAAATTCGACCGGAAAACGGTCAAACCTGCTGTCGTTACAGACCTCGCAGGCGTCGCACCAAAATACTGTCGTCACCCTTGGATTCAAGATCAGCGATCAACATCGCCAGTGCCTCACGAACGATTCGTCCTCGATCCACCGCGAGGCCATGTTGAGCACGAAGGATCAGTTTGGCCTGCTCGAGGTCAACGAGTTCCTCGGGCGAAACGTAGACGGTGATCTTTTCCTCGTGACGCTCTCGACCGCTGGGCCGTCGATCGCCGACGTTGCGTGCTCGGCGCCTGGCCGCTGGTCGCACCTGGCTGAGATCTACCGCATCGGCTGTGGCCGAGCCATCGATAACCACCGCTGTGGGGTCGACGGTAGCTACCGAACCTGCCGGCCGCGACGCGACGGGCGTGGCCGCCGCCGCAGAGCCCGCAGCCGCACTTTCTGCAACAGCCACGGTCGAGACGAGCGCCTCCTGCGGTTCTGCCTCAGACGTCCGACGGAACAATTCGTCTGCACCGGGCAGACTGGCTCGACGTGTCATGGTGCTAGTACCTCCCTGGCGAGTTCACGGTAGGCAGCTGCCCCCGCCGAACTCGAGGCATAGGTCGTAATGGGTTCACCCGCGACAGTTGTTTCCGGGAACCGCACGGTACGGGCAATCACCGTGTGGAAGACCTTGTCGTCAAACGCCTCGACAACGCGTGAGAGCACCTCACGCCCATGAAGAGTGCGCGAATCGTACATAGTTGCCAGAATACCCTCAACTTCTAGTCGAGGATTAATCCTTTCTTGCACTCTATAGATAGTGTCCATGAGAAGAGCAACACCACGGAGAGCGAAGAATTCACATTCAAGCGGAATGATCACGCCATCGGCTGCGGCCAACGCATTCACTGTGAGCAGTCCCAACGAGGGCTGGCAGTCGATCAAGACGATGTCGTACTCGCCGACGATGGGAGCCAGTACGCGCGAGAGGGTCTGCTCGCGGGCGACTTCGCTGACCAACTGAACCTCGGCCGCGGACAGATCAATATTGCCCGGAAGTAGATCCAAGCCGGGAATTGCCGTCTTGAGCAAGACGTCGTCAATGCTGATGTCTCTCTGCATGAGCAAGTTGTAGATCGTCAAGTCGAGCTCGTGAGGGTTGACGCCCAGCCCAACAGACAATGCGCCCTGCGGATCGAAATCAACCAGTAGGACTCTGCGACCGGTCTCGGCTAAGGCCGCACCCAGGTTGATCGTGCTGGTCGTCTTGCCAACCCCACCCTTTTGGTTACACAGCGCGATGATCCGTGCAGGGCCGTGCTCGGTGACAGCGGGGGGTTCGGGGAAGATCACCCGAGGTCGGCCAGTCGCATCGAGATCAATCACTACAGGAGCGATCTCGGCAATCGGTTCGGTGACCGCGCCGTCAATGGACGTCATCGGTTCATCAGTCATGTCCTGCACCACCAACCCTAGTTTCGGAACGGTCGCACCCGGTTGTGATCCGGCTGCAACATCATCGGCCTTGGCTGAAAAAGTCGATATAATCATAAAACGATTCAACGATCTCTCGATAGGGAATCACATCGCCAAGGCGACGATTTGTTACAGTAGAGGCCTTGGTAGGGTTGTGGCAACCCCACGAGTCACACTCGTACCACCCATTCAGGTGTCCAAAGAGCACCTGAATGGGTATCGCCTCAGGTCAGAAGCGTGCGCGCGGGTGCGCAAGGGAATAAACTTCCCGCAACTTATCTACGGTGACCAAGGTATAGATTTGCGTGGTCGTGACAGATGCATGGCCCAACAATTCCTGCACAACGCGCACATCTGCGCCTCCGTCGAGCAAGTGGGTGGCAAATGAGTGCCGCATCGTGTGTGGCGAAACATCGATTCCAATACCTGAGCGCTCAACCGCCTCAGCCAAAAGAACCCACGCACTTTGTCGCGTCAACTGCCCTCCCCTGACGTTGAGGAAGAGTGCTCCCCCGCTACGTCCCGCAGCAGCAAGGCTTGGACGACCGCGAACGAGGTACGCATCAAGAGCTTCAAGAGCCAAGCGACCGACTGGCACCACTCGTTGCTTACCGCCCTTGCCAGACAATCGGACGGAGGCAGATTCGGTATCCACATCGTCGACCGCAAGTCCGATGATTTCCGAGATACGCCCTCCTGTGCCGTAGAGCAATTCCAAGAGCGCCCGATCACGCAACCCCCGAGGGCCATCAACTGCAGACGCGGCCTCCAAAATCGCCTCTACCTCGGCAACTGAAATCGCTTTCGGCAGGCGCGAAGTGACTGTTGGCGGACGCACTTCCTTAGCTGGGTCGAACGTGCTCAGCCCTTCGCGGGCGGCAAACTTGTGGAAGCCCCGAACGGCCACAACGCAACGCCCCGCAGACGTGGCCGCCAACGCCTTGTGCTCGCCGTCACCTGTCCTGATGGCCACCACAAAATCGGCCAGCAACGCATCGTCAACTGCGGCCGGATCGTCGACACCGCGACCTAAGCAAAACTCTTGGTAACGAGACAAATCCCGACGGTAGGCCGCCAGCGAATTCGGCGCTAAGCCGCGTTCGACCGTCAAATGGCTCAGATACAGGGAAATCCCACGCTCGAGCGGCGTGGCACGTTCGGACACACCCGAACCCTACCTGACATAACCATCGGGAAGGGCGCTCGGAATTTCATCAGGCGAGCAGCAGACGAGACAGGTGAGAAGACCGCATCACGGGAGTCGTAAAAGTGACCCGACAGAAAAATGGTCCGTCATCGCTGAGCAAAACCCAGTGATGACGGACCACAGTTCGAGTTGTGTTCGCCGCATACGCGATTATGCGAGAGCGGACTCCAACGAAATAGCAGGTAGGTCTGTAAATGCCTCTGCCACAGCAGGATAGGTGATCTGGCCCTGATGGGTGTTCAAACCCAGAGCCAGCGACTTGTCATCTCGGCAGGCCTGAGCCCAACCCTTGTTTGCCAGTGCAACTGCATAAGGCAGGGTCACGTTCGTCAGCGCATACGTCGAGGTGTTCGGTACCGCACCGGGCATGTTGGCAACGCAGTAGAAGACCGAGTTGTGCACGGTGTACGTCGGATCAGCGTGCGTTGTCGGACGAGAGTCCTCGAAGCACCCACCTTGGTCGATCGCGATATCAACGAGCACAGAGCCCGGTTTCATTCGCGAAACCAGTTCATTAGTGATCAGCTTCGGTGCCTTAGCTCCAGGCACGAGAACCGCGCCGATCACCATGTCCGCATCGAGACAAGCCCGCTCGATCTCGAACGAATTCGACGCGATCGTCTGCATGTGCCCCTGATAGATCGCGTCTACTTGACGCAAACGCGGAATGTTCAAGTCCAACAGGAGAACTTCAGCCTGCATACCGAGCGCGATCGCTGCAGCATTCTGACCGGAAACACCTGCACCAAGAACAACCACCTTGGCTGCATACGTACCCGAGACGCCACCCATCAAAACGCCGCGACCGCCATGTGCACGCATCAGCGCGTGGGCACCAACCTGAGGGGCGAGTCGGCCAGCAACCTCAGACATGGGCGCAAGCAGTGGCAGCGAACGATCTGCAAGCTCAACCGTCTCATATGCGATCGCAGTGACACCCTGGTTGAGCAGTGCCTCCGTGGTTTCGCGGGAAGCCGCAAGGTGGAGGTAAGTGAAGAGGGTCTGTTCCTTGCGCATCCGGTGGTATTCCTGCGCGACAGGCTCTTTCACCTTAAGAATGAGATCGCCCGTTGCCCACACCTCATCGGCAGTGGCAAGGATGGTGGCACCAGCGGCCACATATTCCTCATTCGAAATCGATGAGCCGACTCCTGCGTCAGACTCGATGTACACCTCGTGGCCATGGCGCACGAGTTCGAATACTCCGGCGGGCGTGATCGCCACGCGGTACTCGTGGTTCTTTACTTCACTAGGAATTCCGACCTTCACAGACGGTCCTTCTCGGGCACACGGCGCGCCATTGCGCCGTTGGTGGTGGCCACCGATCGTTACAGAAACATCAACAATCGGCGTTCAAACACACTTACCCACGGGAGTAAGTGTGACTCGTACTGTGGAAACTCTACTAGGCCGCAAGGGGTGGTACGACCTAAACCTGCTGCCGCGAGCGTCCCGAATCCACCACATGGTTTCGGGCCGGCCATGCCGCGGTTTCGGGACGTAGGGAACGCCAGCCTTGATTGCGATGCGCAAGCGCTGCGAGCGCCCCGGTTACCGTCGTCGGACAGGTGAACTCCCCGGCAAGAACCTTGTCGACCAACTGATCAAGTGGCATCCAAACGAGAGGTAAATCGCGCTCCTCCCCCGAACCAACTGGCCGTCCACCGGGCACCGCGCTGAGCTGACGGGCAAGGTACATCCGGATCGTTTCGCTCGACCCGCCAGGACTTGTCTCGAAATCCACCAGGGTGTGCCATTCGTCAGCTACAAGACCCGCTTCCTCAACCAATTCCCTAGCTGCACCGGCCCGTGGCGATTCGTCTGCGACGTCGAGCAATCCAGCCACTGGCTCCCACAGCATCATGCCGACCGGATGACGATACTGGCGAATAAGCAGTACGCGATCGTCGTCATCTAGTGCCAGAACGCTGACAGCACCCGTGTGAGCCACGAACTCACGTCGCACAGTTTGACCATCGCCGAGCTCGACTGATTCGCTGCGTAAATCCCAGACCACGCCAGCATGAATCTCTCGCGAGTCAACGACGACATTGTTGACAGGTGTGTCGCGCAGAGAGTGCAGCGGCTCGGCCCACGTGGGATCGATGACGAAGGACGTCATATGCGAGTTGCTACTGCGTCACGTCTGCGAGATCGACGACCTGCGACTTACGTCGTTCCAACGCAGCCGCAATCAGCCCGCGAAAGAGCGGATGTGCCTGGGTGGGACGCGAGCGAAGCTCTGGATGTGCTTGCGTTGCAACGTAATACGGGTGTACGTCGCGTGGCAGTTCCACAAACTCAACCAATCGACCATCGGGCGATGTACCTGAAAAAACCAAACCGGCAGCTTCCAGAGCAGGACGGTAGTCGTTATTGACTTCGTACCGATGACGATGGCGCTCGTCCACATACGGCTCGCCATACACCTCACGCACTACCGTGCCGTCACCCAACTTCGCGGGGTACAAACCAAGACGCATAGTGCCGCCCATATCGCGTTCGCCGGCGACGACATCCCGCTGGTCCGTCATTGTGTGAATGACCGGGTGCGGGGTGGCTTCATCGAACTCAGCCGAGCCAGCGCCTTCAAGCCCAGCCATGTTTCGCGAGTATTCAATGACCATGCACTGAAGACCGAGGCACAGACCCAATGTCGGAATACGTCGTTCACGGGCAAACTTGAGAGCCGCAAGCTTGCCCTCGATGCCACGAACACCAAAGCCACCCGGTACGCAGATCGCGTCAACATCCCCGAGCGCCTCCTCGGCACCTTCGGACGTTAGGCAGTCATCAGAGGTGACCCAGCGCAGGTTCACGCGAGCATCGTTTGCAAAACCGCCGGCACGAAGTGCTTCGGTTACCGACAGATACGCGTCAGGCAGGTCGACGTACTTCCCCACCAGGGCAACCGTCACCTCATGAGCGGGATTGTGAACCCGACGAAGCAGCTGATCCCAATCAGTCCAGTCAACATCGCGGAACGGTAGTCCAAGTCGGCGCACAACGTAAGCGTCGAGTCCTTCAGCGTGAAGAACTTTTGGAATGTCGTAGATGCTTGGAGCGTCAACGGCGGCAACAACCGCATCGACGTCGACATCGCACATCATCGAAATCTTGCGCTTGATGCTCGCAGGGACCTCACGATCAGCCCGCAGGACGATCGCGTCTGGCTGGATACCGATGCTGCGCAGCGCGGCGACAGAATGCTGCGTCGGCTTTGTCTTGAGCTCACCGGACGGACCGATGTACGGAAGCAGCGACACGTGTAGGAAGAAGACGTTGTCGCGGCCGACCTCATGGCGGATCTGGCGAACCGCTTCTAGGAATGGCAGCGACTCTATATCGCCGACTGTTCCCCCCACCTCAGTGATCACAATGTCAACGTCAGGGCCGGCCATACGTCGAACCCGGGACTTAATCTCATTAGTGATATGCGGGATTACCTGAACGGTGTCACCGAGATACTCACCGCGACGCTCCTTGGCGATCACCGTCGAGTAAACCTGACCAGTGGTCACGTTCGCCGAACCATGCAGATCCACACCGAGGAAACGCTCGTAGTGGCCGATATCCAAATCTGTTTCCGAACCGTCATTGGTTACGAAGACTTCACCATGCTGGAACGGGTTCATGGTGCCTGGGTCCACGTTCAAATACGGGTCAAGTTTTTGCATAGTGACCCTGAGCCCGCGCAATTTCAGCAGGTTTCCGAGGGAGGAGGCCGTGAGCCCCTTACCTAGTGAGGAGGCTACTCCTCCAGTGACGAATAGATGCTTTGTCGTCTGAGGCTTCACGGGAGTTCAGATTAACACTTCCTGACCGCCGATGGGCGCGGTAGTCGGGCGTGTTGGTGTCGTTCACGGCGCAGGCGACGGCGATCCCGTCATTGGCGGGACGGGAGTGACTGATGGTGTTGGCGTTCCGGTCTGCATCGGCGAACCAGAAGGCGCGGGTGCCGGATTTGCGGCGACTAACGCGGCGGCAACAGTTCGCACTGCCCTTGCATAAATCTGCGCTTGAGTCGCACTAACTCTGCGCGGTAACTCCGCGGTAATCGCTGCCCCTTCGAACGAGGCGTTGTACCAACCGGTCATCGTCCCGCGACACACGCCATTACACGGGACATTCTTGAGGGGAAGCCCCGTCGTGCTCGACAGCAGCTCGACCCACCGACGGGCCTTGGAGGGGCCTACATCGATGGCACGAAATGCTTGGTGAAGAGACACCACCAGATCTGGTCGCAGCTGGTTGAGAAATGCCATGAGGGCCTTGGTTTCAGGCTCACTTGCGGCGCGTACACCCGGAAAGTACGTGGCCGTATTCGGATTCGCGTGCCATAGATAGGGAAAGTTTCGGTTGAGATCGACGTGCCGCGCGTTAACCCTGGTCCGGGCCATGGAACCGTCAGGGTTCATTGTGCTAATCGTCCACACCTGAACCCCATCAGGAAACACCAGCCGCCTTGCCTCGCGAACGACATCGATACCCCGTGGCTCATTGCCATGTGTCTGACCGAGCAGCACCACAACATTCGGTGCGTCAGGCGAGCCTTGACGCAAAGCAACAAGTGCCCGTCCAGTCGCGGAATGCCCGATAGTGACTGTGGAGGCGGCCGCATGGCGCCAAGCCAGGACCTCGGAGGTGACTGTCTTGACGCGCGGCAGGGAAGCGGAGTTTGTGGCATGTGCGCCGACGACATAACCCGAACTGACCATCAACATCAGGGCAACGGCCAAAACTAGCCGCCAAGAGGTCATATGCAATGCCATACCTGTCAGGCTACGGCGGCCGATCACGTTCAAACAGCCAGCTCTGCTCTAACGCCGCAGCAGTAGCCTCAATGGGCGAGTTTCGATGCCCTGACAGGCTTCTTTGGCGCCCGCTTTGCATCACTACTGCGTTCAGCCGCGGCCACGTCAAGGAGTTCTTGTGCATGTGCCGCAGCGGACGCTGATTGTGAGAGACCGGCCAGCATGCGCGCCAATTCCGTAACTCGTTCACTGTCGCTCAAGACACGAACACCGGAGACCGTGATCTGTCCGTCGTCTGACTTCTCTACGACGATGTGCCGATCGGCGAAAGCTGCCACCTGAGGTAAATGTGTCACGATCACCACTTGCGCTGAGCGGGCTAACCGCGAGAGCCGACGGCCGATCTCAACGGCGGCTCGACCACCAACTCCGGCATCCACTTCGTCAAAGACCAGTGTTGGTACTGGATCGCTGCCCGCGAAGACAACTTCGATTGCCAACATCACCCGGGACAACTCGCCCCCGGAGGCGCCTTTGGAAATCGGCCGAGCCGGTGCACCTGCATGTGGGCTCAGGAGTATCTCGATTTCGTCGATTCCGCTGGGACCAAACGCACATCGGCGGCGAACCCCGCCAATCACCACGTCTAAACCATCGGGATGATCCGAATGCCTCATGTCGACGCTGACTTCCGCATTGGGCATAGCCAGTTCGGTGAGTTCGAAAGAGACCGCCTGGGCAAACGACGATGCAGCAAGGCTTCGGGCCGATGACAGAGCCATCGCCACAGACGCAACCTGCTCGCGAACGTGTAAGTGTTCGCTACTTAACTCGATGAGCCGATCGTCGTCGGTTTCTAACTCAGCTAGACGTTCTACGGCTGACTCAGACCAATCGATCACTTCATCAACAGTTGGGGCGTATCGACGCGTGAGCGCATTCAGCGCAGCGGTGCGCTGTTGACGAGTTTCGAGAGATTGCGGATCAGATTCAATCGACGACGCATAGGACGCAAGCTCAGAAGCGATGTCAGTCAGCAGCGCCATCGCATCGGTGAGCGAATCTGCCGTTCTACCCAATTCCCCATCGTGCTCGCGCTGCGATTCCAAGGCTCGACGCGCGGCATCCAATTGGCTCAGAGCGTCGGTCTCGCCTACTGAGTCTGACGATCCGCGAACAAGATCGTGGGCACGATCAGCAACTTCCTTGAGAGATTCCGCATGCGAAAGTCGTGCTGTGATGGCAACGAGTTCATCCCACTCCCCTCGCTCCGGAGCGACCGCGGCGATCTCGTGAATTCCTGCCCGAAGAAGGTCTGCCTCTCGCGCACGCTCACGCGCTTGGGAGGTAATCGCCTCAATCTCCTGCTCAATCTCGCGAAGTCGGTCATACGACTGTCGGTATGACGCGCTCAACGAGGCGAGCTCACCGCCAGCGAACCTGTCGAGAGCCGCTCGCTGTCGGCTCGGAGCCAACAACCGCCGTTGATCGTTTTGACCATGAACAGCGACGAGATCATCGCTCAGTTCTGACAGCACTGAAACTGGTACGGCACGACCGCCAAGAAACGCTCTGCTACGACCCTCGCGAGCAACCGTTCGAGCAATAAGAAGTGCGCCTTCATCAAGTTCCCCTCCGGCTTGCTCAACGCGCTCGCACACCTGTGCCCTAGCATCAACAAACCGGGCATCAACCTCGGCTTTATCGTGACGCACGACGCCCGGATCGGCCTTGCCTCCGAGCACGAGATCGAGCCCCGTTAACACCATCGTCTTACCTGCACCTGTCTCACCCGTCACGACGGTGAACCCCGAGTGCAGTTCAAGAGTGGCATCGTCGATGACGCCAACCCCTCGGATTCTAAGCTCTTCAATCATGACGAGCCATCCGCCCGTCGACGCTGACCACCCCAACCATCCACGGGTAACTCGAACTTCGCCACGAGCCGGTCGGTAAACGGTGCGCTATGCACTCGAGCGAATCGAACCGGCTGCGCATGGCGGGTAACTTCGATCCGGCTTCCGGCGGCGAGGTCAACGGATCGACGACCATCACACCACATCACCGCGCCGGCATGATTCGAGCCGAGTACGTCCACCGCGATGATGCTCTCGGGCGAAACGACAAGCGGGCGGGCAAATAAGGCATGCGCACTAATCGGAACGACCAGCATCGCCTCTACCTCAGGCCATACGACTGGCCCACCCGCGGAAAAGGCGTAAGCCGTTGAGCCCGTTGGGGTTGCCGCTATGACACCATCACAACCCCACCGTGACAACGGCCGTCCGTCAACCTCGACGAGAACGTCAAGCATGCGCTCGCGGCTGGCCTTTTCAACCGATGCTTCGTTCAGTGCCCAATTGCGTTCGATTTCAACGCCGCCAACTCGGACGACGACCTCCAAAGTGGTGCGCTCTTCGACCGTCCAGGCTCGCTCAACAATGCTCGTAACGACACTACCTTTATCGTCTACTTCTGCCTCAGCAAGGAATCCGACGTGCCCAAGATTGACACCGAGCAGGGGTACATCGAATGGCCGCGCCAACTCAGCACTTCGCAAAACGGTTCCGTCACCGCCCAGCACGACAACGAGTTCACATCCTCGGGCAGCCACTTCTGGGGTAACGGGCTCCACGCCAAGCGCGCTCAAGAGGTCCGCTTCGGGCTCGAGAGCACATACCTCAATCCCTGCCGCAGACAGTTGTTGGGCGATCTCTCGGGCCAGTGCCAGCGCATCGGCTCGACCTACATGCGTTACGAGCAACACTCGACGTGCAGTTTGTTCAGTCACTGCGGTCCTTCCTCGATGGCACGCTGTAAATCTGTCTCATCCAGCGCAGCCGCACCGTGCTGTAGATACAAGAAGTATTCGACATTTCCACTCGGACCTGGCAGCGATGACGCCACGACACCCCGAGTGCCTAATCCAGATTCATATGCCACATCAGCGATCCTACGGACTGCTGCCGACCTCAGCGCAGGATCACGCACAACTCCACCTGAGCCGACACGCTCTTTCCCCACCTCGAATTGTGGTTTAACCATGAGGGCAAAGTCGGCATCCGGAGTCGCAACCGCCGAAAGGGCCGGTAAAACAGTGGCCAAGGAGATGAATGAAAGATCGGCAACGATGAGATCGGGTCGGTACGGCAACGCGTCCACAACCAGTTCTCGAACGTTCGTCCGCTCCATAATGGTGACCCGCTCGTCAGATCGAATGGGCCAGGCAAGCTGCCCGTAGCCAACATCAACCGCGATCACGCCAGCGATCCCACGTCGCAAAAGAACATCACAAAACCCACCTGTACTCGCCCCCGCATCCAAAGCCCAACGGTCTTGAACATCGATTGCAAAGGCGTCTAGCGCTCCCACCAATTTGTGGGCTCCGCGCGATACGTAATCCGGTCCCGTCTCTGCCGGCGCAACGACAATGCTTGCCGTGTTGTCGACCTGCGTGGCGGACTTTGCCGCAACATTTCCATTGAGCCGCACCCGGCCTGACTCAATGAATGCTTGAGCCTGTTCCCGCGAGCGCGCCAATCCTCGGTGAACGAGTTCAGCATCGAGGCGACGACGAGTCATGCCAGCGGGAATTTCAAATCAGCGCTGATCAGCGTCAGCTAGTGCATCCTGCAGTCGGCGATGTACATCGTCGTAAACGGCAGCATGGTCACTCGTTGGAAGATCCACCAACTCGGTGAGTCGAGCCGTTGCCGCGTCAACGCGCGCGTCGCCGGTGACAGGGACGTCGCGAGCGTGTAGAAATGCATCGCGTGTCGACATTGCCAGTGGCAATGATTCCGCCGTAACCACAGGTCGCACTGATTGACCACCGTCGCTGACATCATCGATGGCCGCGTCTAAGTCCGCGTCGATATCTAAATGACCGTCAAGGTGATCATCTATG
Organism: Actinomycetes bacterium; assembly: GCA_037129655.1. Lineage (GTDB taxonomy): Bacteria > Actinomycetota > Actinomycetes > S36-B12 > CAIYMF01 > Longivirga. The sequence continues at coordinate 5,731 of JBAXUN010000023.1, read as the reverse complement.
TCAATGTCGTAGCCGTGATCGGAGGTGTCCTCCTCGACCTCCTGCGCGTCTAGATCCGCGTCCTCGCTGCCTGCCTCAGGTGCTGACGCATCTCCAAAGTAGGTCACGACGATTCCTCAATAATCTCCGTGCCCGGCTTTACATACGGAATCTTTCGCTTAGCCGGAGTTACTCCATCAACAGCGTCCTGAACATCGGCGAGCACCGTCGAGGCTGTATCGGTCACCACATTTTCGGTTTGTTCAACTGCACTCGAAACCGCTTCGCTCATCGAGGATCCAGCGTCATCGACGTGTGTTGCAACGGCATCTGCAAGGTCGCTAGTGGCGGCCACGACATCTTCCACTTTGGAATCGTCGACGCTGCCATCTGCGACAAGCACTTCTACTTTGGCTTCAGCAGCAGTGGCTGCCGATGAATCAAACTCAGCCGAGGTCGTTGTCTGAGTGTTCGGGGCCACGGTCATCCGCATGTCCGCAATTTGATTCTCAAGCCGGGCTATGTGGCGACGAACAGCAGCGAGCTCTTCCTCACGAACAAATCCCATCCGGCCAGCACTTCGATCCACCTCAGTACGAATCAGGCCGGTGAGTAAGTCGCGGTTCTGCTTACTCGTTTCAAGTAACTCGTCAGCAAGTTCCTGCACGGAATTGGCGGCCGTCTTGGCCGCGTCAACCGCCTGATCTTTACCAGGAACATCTGGCACTGCATCGGTACTGAGTATCGACATACCCTGGTTCACCAACGACTGGGCCGCTTCTTGAGCGCGCTTGACAGTCACTTCAGTCAGGCCCGTTGCGAGTTCCACGTACCCTTTGATTGCATCCAACATGGCGCTACCTCTCGCTTAGTCGACGCCCATCGGAGCGCCACAATTACTTCTAGGACCAAACTATCGCGCTCGCGGCGTCCACGCAGACGCACCACCTAGGTGGGGATCAATCGCTGCCGGCTGCGATAACGTCAGGACAGGCGCATTGGAGGAACGATGAGCACGAAGGCCGATGTCGAGGCAGCGATCACCCGACTTTCCGTGACCACCCGCGACCTTGATGATCAAACGCGAAATCGCATTCCGGACAGGAGCGTTTCTGTCCATTTGCTCGACTTGGACGCCGCATACGAGGGGCAACTCACCGGCGGTCAGCTGACGCAAGTTCGGGAGACGAACCCCGAGTCCGCTCAGGACGCGACCTTCCGGCTCACCACGTCGTCCGACGATTTCATCGCCCTTATCGATGGCCAACTTGGGTTTGGCTCTGCGTGGGCGAGCGGTCGACTCCAAATAAACGCACATTGGCGAGACCTACTCGAGTTACGAAAGTTCATCTAGCTCGCAATTGCCCTAACGTGAGAGTTCGACACTAACCAGAGCTTCGAGAGCCGCAATATCGATACCTGCGAGCGGCTCATGGCCATCATCTGCCCGCTTCCATGCGGCGGCGGCCGCCGAAAGCAGTGGCGCCATGGCACCAGCGGCGGCATCTAACACCACACGCGACTCATTGGCAGACACGTAGAGCGCGCGAAGGTCTGCAGCAATGAATGTCGGCCGATGAACAGTCGAGGCGAGCAAAACATCACGAACTGTGGTGACACCTGTCATCACTAAGAGCGAATCAATCCGGGCGTTGTGGGCCGCCTCGATATCGGTATCGAGACGATCTCCCACCATGAGCGGCCGGGATGAACCAACTCGCTCAATCGACTCAACGACCAGTGGGGTGTAGGGCTTCCCCGCCACGATGGGCTCACACCCCGTCGCAAGAGCCACCGCTGCGACGAGTGAGCCATTACCTGGTGCTATCCCCCGCGGAGTTGGAAAACTGGTGTCGGGGTTCGTCGCTACGAACAGGGCACCGGCTTGAACGGCGTACGACGCCTCGGCCAGATCTTTCCACCCGACGTCTGGCCCGTAGCCCATAATGACCGCCGTCGGTGTTGGCTCCGCCGAGTCAACCGGTACGAGTCCACGATCAACGAGAGCCTTCCGCACTCCTGGACCACCGACGGCTAGGACGGTGCTGCCTGCCGGGACGCGCTCAGAGATAACTCGCGCTGCGGCTTGAGAGGAATTCACAACGTCATGGGGGCTGGCTTCAATCCCAAGTTCACGAAGGTGTTCAGCAACCACCTCGGGCGGACGCGAGGCGTTGTTGGTGACGAACGCGACCGCGACGCCGTCCGCACGGGAACGGGCAAGGGTTGACGACGCATGCGCGACAGCATGGGGACCGACGTAGACCACTCCGTCAAGATCGAGCAGAAGTGCGTCGAAATGCGAAATCAACGACGAATTCTCGTTCACTCTGTCACCGTCGGAAACTCCGCAGATTCCTCCGGGCTGCCCACCGGAGACAAGCCCGCCTCTTGGCGAGCAGCCAACGTGGCGCGCACCTGCCGGAGCGCACGACCATATGCTTCACGGTCTGGTCTCATCGCCGCGGCGATCGCCAAATGCTCTGCCGCGTCTGGGAACTGGCGCATCCGCCATAGGGAAAGACCAAGACCAAAATGCACGTAATCATCATCGGGGGCCAATTCAGCAAGGGCTCCGAACTCGCGCGCGGAATCATCAAATCTCCGCGAATCATAAAAGGCTCGAGCCAGTGCCTCCCTGATGCTGCGTGCCTGCGGTTCGGCTTGCGAAGCCCAACTCAACAACTCAGCTGCTGCCGCAGAGTTACCCTGCTCCAACAGTAGAGATCCACGTCGAAACCAGTCGTAGGGTTCACCGGCCGGAGGCACCGGCCCTTGACCAGGCGGGTGAAGCGTCGCGGCCTCAGTTGGTCTTGGGTCCTCGGCCGCAGTGGCATCGTCGATCACCTGCATATCGTCGCATGACTACCCTCGTTATCCATCAAACCCGGTTCAGGGAGTGAATCTCGACTTCATAGCGCGAGATAAGTGCACCCCCGGATCTAAAGAATCGACGACGCAGGGCACCTTCAAGATCGACACAAACTCCGGGCGTAAGACGCAGCGCCTTACGCCGCAATCCCGTCGTGAGAACAACACAGTCGATCGTGTCCGAGGACTTGCCGCTGGCATCATGAGGGACACGGTCAACTGTCACTCGAAAGTTCACCACGCGATCTCCGGACGGCAGCGTGCGCTCGTTCGCCCCTTCGCCAACTCGGCCGCGAAGCACAACCTGATTTGTCGGTTCCTCGATAGGGACTTTGTTCACCATAATTCTGCACTTCCTCATCAGATCGTCTGGGATGGACTTGGGCGCAGTAGCACGAGGTTCACCGGTTACGGCCCAAGGTGGTTCTAGGCTGATCCACAGTGAACGCATGGTGGCCGAATCGAGGGTTAATTGTGGACGACCTACAAAACCAATCCGCTGGGGATAGCCGACCTGAGCCGGTCAATCTCGGGGACGACGTATGGCTTATTGACACCAGAATGGGTGGCTACACAGGTATCACCGCTGGCTATCTCATTCGCGGCGAGAAGCCTGCACTCGTTGAAACCGGTGCCGCGTCTTCAGCCGCTGAAGTTGTCGAAGTACTTGCAAGCCTCGGGATTGCCGCGAATGATCTAGCGACAATCGTCGTCACGCACATTCACTTGGACCACGCCGGGGGCGTTGGCGACCTCGCCGCAGCATTCCCCAAAGCCGAGGTGGTGGTTCACGAAGCGGGCGCGCGCCATCTGGCCGATCCATCACGTCTCATGGCAAGTGCAGCAAGGGTTTTCGGCGATGTTCTCGACTCACTATTCGGGCAGTTGCGACCGACGGATGCCAACCGAATCAGAGTTTTGGAGGATGGTTCGCAGATCGATCTAGGTGGCGGACGCGCCCTGCATTCATTCGATTCACCGGGTCACGCTCGTCATCACGTTGGACTTCTTGATTCACTGTCCGGCGACCTGTACACAGGTGATGCGGCGGGAGTGTGGACGCCAGAAACACAAGATCTTCGTCCCGCGACTCCCCCACCTGAGTTTGATCTGGATACCGCACTGCGATCCCTTGATCGTATGCGAGAACGCAAAGCTAGCCGCCTGCTGTTTTCCCACTTCGGTCCCGTTACCGCCGTCGACGAAACCCTTGATCGATCTATCGAAGAGCTGAAACTGTGGGTTGAACTTGTCCGCGAAGCTCGCCTCGACGCGCTCGACCTTGATCACGCCGTACAACGAGTAAAGGAGCGGACTGCCGATAGATATGCAGTCCGCTCCCATCCCGAGATTGAACACAAACTTGAAGTGCTCTCCAGCACCGAGGCCGATGTCGCTGGCATCTGGCGCTGGCTTGATGCTCAGTCGGAGCTTGAATCCTCTGAGTCATGATTGGCACGCGAATCAAGAGCCGCACGTGCCGCGGTAACAGCCGCAAGGGCTTCTGCCGCAGCACGTTCCAACGCCAGAGCTTCCGCTTCCAACTTCTCTAGGAGTGCATCCGCCTCGGAGATTGTCGACGATTGAACATCAGCCAAATCTGAGATCAGTTCGACAATTTCCTCGTCGTCCTCGTCATCTGATTCATCCTCTTCGAACTCGTCGTCATCTTCATCGTCAAACTCGTCTTCGTCAGAGATGTCATCTTCATCGTCGGCCTCGTGGAAATCTACGTTGATGACGTTTTCACCGTCGACGAGGACGCCGTCAACCTCATCACCTTCTTCATCCACCAGGTCGACCCAGACGATTCCGTCCATTTCAGCAATGCGCTCAGCGGCTTCAGTCTCGTCGTTGACGTCTACCTCTGAAGCTTTGACGAACCATTCACGAGCCTCTTCGCTACGACCCGCCTCGACGAGGGTGTCCGCATAGGCAAACTTGATTCGAGCTGACCACGACGTAACCTCGTCACTTGATAACTCGGGGCATTGGAGTGTCACCAGGGCAGCATCGATCTGACCGAGATCGCGACGGGCGCCTGAGGCGACGATACGAAGCTCTAGTCGACCTTCCCGATCTAACCGATCTGCTTCTGGAGCACCCGCCATAGTGATCGCACGCTCTGGACGTCCCAAGCCGCGCTCACAGTCAGCCATCACCGGCCAGTACGCATCTGAACCAGAGATCCGTCGAGCAGCACGGAATTGCGCAAGCGCATCCGCGTAGTGACCTGCCGCGTAAGCAGAAACACCCGCTGCCTCCCGCACAACGGCCAGCCTTCCACCGCGGCTCACTGCAGCCTTGGCATGCTCCCATGCCAATTCAGGGTTGTCGCTCAGAGTGCGCTCGGCCATAACAAGGTGCTGTGACACAAGCGTTGCCGCCTCCAAAGACAGCGTTCGGAGATCCCCACGGATGGATTGATCTAACTCGCTTCCAGTGACGTCATCGGGGATAGCCGGTCCAGTCGGACGCGACGGCCGATCCATGCGTCCCTGTGACGAACGACGATCATCGCGGTACCCGCCACGGTCGTCGCGGTAACCACCCCGACCTCCCTGACGGCCGGCCGCGGCACCTGCCGCAGCTGCAGCACCGTATCCACGGCTGGGCCGATCACCCTGCGGACGATCACCATAAGAACGCTGAGGACGATCACCCTGCGGACGATCACCATACGAGCGCGGTGGACGGTCACCATAGGAACGGTCGCCACGATCCGGACGATCACCCTGCGGACGATCACCATACGAGCGCGGTGGACGGTCACCATAGGAACGGTCGCCACGATCCGGACGATCACCCTGGGGACGATCACCGTAGGAACGCTGAGGCCGATCACCCTGAGGACGGTCACCATATGAACGCTGAGGACGAT
>JBAXUN010000229.1:0-1176 GCA_037129655.1 Actinomycetes bacterium | reverse complement strand
CTGGGCCGCGTCCGGTGGCCGGAAAATGTGACAGCTGCCACTCAGTTCTGGGCTAACACCGCGCTCTTGCTAGCGAGCCGTGATGAACAGCTTCTGAGCTGAGTTGCCACCGACGCCCGAGGGCTCAACTTGAATGTCGACCCCACCTTGCAGCTCGCCGGTCGTCCACGGCGTATTGCGCGGTGGAACGCCGTAACACTTGCTGCCGATCGCCCACGAAAGCGTAATCGTCGGCTTCGTGGCCTGGTCGCTAGCTGTGTCGGTTGGCATCGCCGTGTCGGTCGTGCTTAGCGCGTCGCATTTACCTGAGCCGTTTGGCAGGTCGGGTGTGTACTTAAAGCCGCCCAGGTCATAGAACGCGTTGTCGGCAAAGCCGGCCTCGCCGTCGAACGCAAGGCGCTGTGGACGGTAAAGCTCCGCTTCCAGTGTCTGGGTCTGTGTAAGCGGGATGCTTGGGCTGTCGACTCGTGGGCCATCCGGTCCGGGGGTGTTCTTTGAGTAGTCGATAGTTCCCGATGCAGCACCGGTGCTGTATCGAATGACCATCGGGTTCGTCACGAAGACGAACCCTGGACTGCTGGTGAACTCGTGGGTCTTGCCGTCAGCCGTCGTCAGGCGCATCGCGAACGTGTCCTGCCCGGAAGGCAGGTCGGTTGCGCTGAACGCGTGGCCAGAGGTGAGTGCGCGGTTGCCGCAGAGCTTCCCGTTACCGATCGTCCACTGATAATCCCCTGAGTTGCAAACACTGCCGAGGTCGACATAATCGCTGGGCGCATATGCCACGTCCACGCCCTTTAGTTCGGTCTTTGTTACCTGCGAGCCGCAGACCGTCGGGATCGAGGAGAAGACCATGCTCATCGTGTTCGTCACAGCTTCCGGAACGGAGGTTAAGGTGGCTGCAAATGGCCCTGCGCCATAAGCGTTGATCGTGCCAGCGAAGCCCGGCTGCGTCGCCTTGAAGTTGGTGAAAATCTTGAAGTCCACCGCGGCGCAGGTCGTGCTCGTGTCATCGGTCACGGTCGGCGTTGGCGCGTCGCTATCGGCCGAATCGGTCTTGCTGTCGCCGTCATCGTTGACGTCGAAAGCGTTGGGAATGCCGTCCTTATCGAGGTCGCCACCGAGCAGCTTGTCGGGTTGCACAGTTGAACCTGGCTGGTTCGGTTGACCTGGCTGGTT
>JBAXUN010000228.1:0-1182 GCA_037129655.1 Actinomycetes bacterium | reverse complement strand
ACGGACTCACCGACGGACAGCCCGTCACCAACGGACACCCCGAGTGAGTCAGGATCGGCCACCGATTCCCCATCGCAGGATCCGTCGCAGAGTGCTGATCCAAGCAGCACCGGTGGTGGCGATTACACCGGCGGCAGCAATGCTGCTCAGTTGCCGAAGACCGGAACGTCTCACGCTGGCACGGAAGCACTACTCGGTCTGGCGCTGGCTGCCCTCGGTGCTGCTGCCGTGATCGCTGGACGCCCGCGTGGTACACACGAGTAGCTCTTAGCGCTCGCCGTGGCCGTTAGGTAACGGTGGACCAAACATCACAATGACCTCGCACACGTTGTGCGGGGTCATTGTGTTTAGGTGGCTGAGGCCGAATCTGCCGTGCGCCCTGCGTCGCCATTGGCAGAAGACACAGATGTTGCATGAGGGCTTTGGTCGAGGTGCTGGGCGACGATCGCACAGGCACGACCAAGTGCGCTGAATTCGTCGTCGGTCAGGAGATCGATCAGGTGGTTGCGAACGCCCGTGACGTGAGTGGGGGCGGCCGCAACAAGGAGTGCGTGCCCTTCTTCGGTCAAGAATGCATTCTGGCCACGCCGATCCTCTTCACATGCCTGACGTCGCACGAAGCCTGCTCGCTCTAGCCGATCGATCTGGTGTGACAATCGGCTTCGACTCGCCAGGGTGCTGTCGGCGAGTTGACTCATTCGCAGCGTGCGATGTGGTGCTTCAGACAAGTGAACTAAAATCTCGTAGTCACCAATGGAGATGCCGTGCTTGTCTTGTAGCTCACGGGACAACTGCTCATGCAGCAGTGTTGTGGCAGCGATGTAAGCGCGCCAGTGGTGCTGTTGATCCACGTTGAGCCACTTGGTCATGTGGTCATGCTACGTCGCCTACAGGGTAATTGAAAGTCAAACTACACGTGTCCCCGGACTAACTGTCCAATTCCCAGAGCCGAACCCCGCCGGTGATACCCGCAGTGTTGTCTACGATTCGCGCGTTTTGCGGCAGCGTCGAGGGGTCGACATGCTTGGCGTTTCCTCCACCGATGTAGATCGTGTCGAAGAAAAGAAATGAATAGTAGGCATCGATGGCCTTGAGTAAACGCCGGCGCCACCTTTCATTGCCCACGTTCACTCGGGCGACGTTACCGAGCTGTTCCTCGAAAGTGTCACCCTTGCGGAAGGG
>JBAXUN010000227.1:0-1201 GCA_037129655.1 Actinomycetes bacterium | reverse complement strand
CATGCAAAAGCGTGTGAGAATGTTTCGCAATTGTGAGTAAAGTATACACACAAACCCCGTGGCGACGCAAGCCGTCTCTGCCGATTCTTTTGGGTGCTACCGAACTCTCAAAACTCCTAGATCGCAAGAATCCGGCGGTCATTACGAATTGGCGAGCGCGGTCTTCCACGTTCCCTGCCGAACGTGTTGGCGGCAGTCAGCCGAGGTTCGACTTTCTTGAGGTGTACGAGTGGCTCCGAGATTTTGGGCCACGCTCGAGCGAGTTGCCACCAATCTCTTTCGCTAACTGGTGGACCCAACTGGTGGGAGCTTTCAACCGTCAAGCGGCGGAGTCGTCGTCGCAGCAGACCATGGTGGCCCTGGTTCTGTTGTGGCACGAACTCACGATTGATCCGAATCTCTCGGTTCAGGGCAAGCAGGTGTGGAAAGAACTGGTGGAGCAGGGCGCAGTCGCTCTCGATGCTGGAGGTCCACGCGGAGTGATTACTCTGCGCAGTTCGATTCGTCGGGCCGCCGAATGGGCGGAATCCGCGCAGCCCAAGCTCGCTGGTTTGCTCGTTTCGCAGCTCTCAGTCGATCTTGAAATTGTTCCTTTTCTGTACGACCTCATCGACGCCCTCGATGTTGGCGTCGATTTGTCCGCCTCCGATCGTCTCAACGCCGTGCTCGATGCGAACAATGACGCTCGAACCCGTACGCAACTACGCAGCACCGACCTTGGACTTGCTCGACTGATGCGGGCGGTTGCGGCCCCGAAAAGTGGCGACACGGTGCTCGACCCAGCGGCCGGCGAAGCAAGCCTGTTGCTAGCGTGCGCTCGGCAAGTCCATCCGTTACGCATCGTGGGCCAAGAGATCGACGAGGCCACTTGGGTTACAGCTCGAAGCCGGCTCATCGTCGCTGGCGTCGAGGCTGACATGGGTAAGCCCGGATTGGATTCTCTTCGATCCGATCAGCACAAAGATGTTCGAGCGCAGATTGTCTTCATCGATCCACCCGTGGTCGACGACGGACCACCTCTCGAGCGATGGCTTGAGTTTGGTCTTGCGCATCTCGCCGCTGATGGTCGGTTAGTGATTGCCCTGCCATTGAGCGAACTGGTGGCAGTGAAGGCGGCTCGTCGGTTGCCAAGCAAGCGCTTAGTTCCGCTCGTTGAAAGCCTCGCAAGCGCAGGGATGCTCGAAGGCCTACTGGTCGTGCC
>JBAXUN010000226.1:0-1237 GCA_037129655.1 Actinomycetes bacterium | reverse complement strand
GTGGCCCGAACATGTCAGGCCGTGGTCATCTGAGTTGGTCGCATCCGGACAGGTCGTGCCCGCGTAGTAGACACGCTTCAGGTCCGTACCGGTCAGGTTCGCACCGGTGAGGTTCGCACCGGTGAGGTCCGTGTAGTAATCGCCGCTCAGGTCCGCACCGTTCAGGTCCGCACCCGTGAGGTTGGCGCCGCTCAAGTTCGCGCGGGTGAGGTTCGCGCCAGCTAGGTTTGCGCCGCTCAAGTTCGCGTTACCAAGGTCCGTGGCAGTCAGGTCCGCAGCAGCAAGGTCAGCATGAGTCAAGTTTGCGTGGGTCAACTTTGCTGCAGTCAGGTCCGCGCCGATCAGGCTGCAGCCAGAAAGGTCAACCGCCTGACCTCTCCTGCTACACGCTCGCTCTAACGCAACCCGTTGTGAATGGATCACAAGAATGGGCGTGACGATGAGCGCGGCAAGGACGACGAGCAAGGCGACTGTGATCAACTTGTGTGTCCCGATCCAGCGCCGCACTCGATTCGTTTCAGCCCGCGCATCAAGAACCGTCATACGCGTTCCCCTGGTCAACGCCGCCATTTAGCGGCAATTGCTCTTAATCTAGCGAGTTCAGGATGGAACAGGTAGCACCCTCGCGGCGCGGCCGGGCCCAATCAGCCTCCGGGGTCGCGACTGGACGAGGGTGCACATGACGACGGCCCACCTCCGGGTCGAGTGAGGGTGAGCCGTCGTGAGCCAAGCTAGTGATAGGTGCCAGACCACACTTCGTCGAAGAGCTCATATTCGAGTTTGTCGTAATGCTGCGCCAGCGCGTCGTCGCCATTACGAATGGTCTGAGCGTTCTCGCAGGCGAAGAAGGCAGCCCAGCGTTCGGGCGTCCAGCCTTCGGTAATGATGACCACGACCGTGGGATCGTCGACGCTCTGCAACCAACGGGTGTCGATCCTGGCTCGGCACGGGCTGCCATCGGGACACAGTTCGGCGTGCCCGGCATGCACCCGAGCCCACGCGTCGATGAACTCAGGCACATCCGTGACACTGGTAAATCGTCGAATTCTCACTGACATGCTCTACCCATCTCATTTGGCGCCACGGATAGGCGGCGAATATCGCCAACACATGGCCCGAGCGCAACAGCGATAGACCAGCAAACTTGTGACGTGAGTGCTTGGTGCTGCCACATGCAGCACCAAGCACTCACCCCCTAAGCCCAACTGTCAGTGAACAACGATGTTGCCGCCGGAGA
>JBAXUN010000225.1:0-1246 GCA_037129655.1 Actinomycetes bacterium | reverse complement strand
TCCGACGATGTCGATCCGGTAGCCGCCTACGCCGACATCGCTGCGCACCTCGAGGGCTATGGCTACGCAACCCACGAGGTTGTGGCAAGCCACTCGTGGACTCTGCAGGCCAACTGGAAGATCGCCTTCGACGTCAACCTCGAGGCGTATCACATCGCTTCATTGCACCGCGAGACGCTGAACCCTCTGGTGATGAACAACGCAGTGCACGACACGTTTGGTCGGCATGCCCGTTGGGCATTTCCTACCCGTGCCGCCGCCGTCATGGTCGACCTCCCCGAGGCCGAATGGCCAGAACCCGCTCTCGTTACTGTGGTGCACACGTTCTTTCCATCGTGTGTGTTGCTTGAGACGCCGGTGAGTTGTCAGATGTTTCGCATTTACCCGGGTCGACACGCGGGTGAGTGCACGGTCGAACTCACCGAGGCGAGCCTTCGCCCGGTGCAAAGCGACGAAGAGCGTGAGGCGCGCAAGCGCGGTGGCGATTTCGCCGCACTCATCGTGGGCACCGAGGATTTCCCGGTGGCCGAGCAATGCCAACGCGGGGCCGAGGCGGGTCTGAACCGTTTCGTGTTCGGCAAGATAGAACCAATGTTGCAGCACTGGCACGCCACCTGGCGTTCAGCGCTCGAGAGCTAATTCACGAAAGGAACAGTCATGGTTATGTTGTCCTACAGCCGCGCGATTGCGGACAATGCGGCTCGTCAGCCCGATCGCATCGCGATCACCTGTGGCGACGAGTCGGTCACGTGGGCCGAGTTCGAGGCCCGCACCAATCGGTTGGCTCGCGCGTTCGCAGCCCTTGGTGTCACAGAGGGTTCGTTCGTCACCATTGGCCTACCGAACTCCATTGGGTTCTTCGAGGCATGCGTTGCCACGTGGAAACTTGGTGCCACGCCTCAGCCAATTAGCTACCGCTTGCCCGACCGCGAGCGTCAGGCCATTGTCGAGTTGGCCGAGTCGTCTCTTGTGGTTGGTGCTGTGCCCGACGCCCACCCCAATCGTCAGGTCGTGCCCATTGGCTACGAGGCTGATCCTTCACTTGATGATTCGCAGCTCGAAGACATCATCGCCAAGCGTTGGAAGGCTCCAACATCGGGCGGCTCAACCGGCCGGCCAAAGCTCATCGTGGCCTCAGACCCGGGCGTCACCAACACCGAAGCACCCGGCATGGGCCAGCGTCGCGATGGTGTGGCGTTCATCCCCGGACCGCTGTATCACAACGCCCCGTTTAGCTTTGCTGCAA
>JBAXUN010000224.1:0-1251 GCA_037129655.1 Actinomycetes bacterium | reverse complement strand
TTTTGGAACATCATGTGGGGACCCATTCGCATAGCCGCCAAGGCTACGCCCGCGACTCAGGGCATAGGCCGTACGCGGTGTACGGCCTCGCACCTAATCATCCACGCTGGTGTATCTGCGCCGATGCGTGAGCCTTGTACCATCGGCAGATGCGTTCGAAGCGATTCGTGGTCCCATTGGTCTCTCTGGCTCTCATCGCTGGTGCGTGTGGCGATGGCCGCAATGATGGCGCCGTTATTCAGGGCGATGTTCCTCGCACCGATTCGCCCACAACCGCTGCCACTACCGACAACACCGACAATCAGGCCTCGTCAACGACAGAGGGCTCTGCGAGCGAAACCCCTAGTACCGAGTTTGCTCTTGATCCATCGAGCAACCCCTTCGACTGGAAAGATGCCGTCCCTGCAAAGGATGGGGTGCAGACGGGCACTCTTCGGGTTCCGATCGACTATCGGGATCCGTCCAAAGGAACGTTCGACCTTCTCGTCGCGCGGCACTTGGCCACCAAGCCCAGCAAGCGCATTGGCTCGTTGTTGGTGAACCCTGGCGGACCCGGTTTTGGCGGCAGCGAGTTCGCGTTGCAGGCCGATTCGGTCTACAGCGAGGCGCTGCTCGAGCGGTTCGACATCATCGGCTGGGATCCGCGTGGCACTGGCGAGAGCACGCCTGCCATTGATTGCATCGATGATTACGACCGGTACTTCGCGAGCACCGACATCACCCCCGATAACGAAGCCGAACGCCAGCAAATCATCGACCTCGCCAAAGAGTTCGAGACGAAATGTGCTCAGAAAAACGCCAAGATTCTCCAATTCGTGGGCACCAATAGTTCGGCTCGAGATATGGACTCGATCCGTCGGGCGCTCGGCGAGGAAAAGATCTCGTACTTCGGATTCAGCTACGGCAGCGAACTCGGTGCTGCATGGGCCACATTGTTCCCCAGCACCGTGCGCGCTGCTGTCCTCGATGGGGCAACCGACCCATCATCTGACTTTCTCACGAGTGGCTTGCAGCAAAGCGCTGGGTTTGAGAAGTCGATCAATACGTTCTTGCAACGGTGCAGCGCCAAGAGAGCGTGCCTGCTCTACAACGGTGGCAAGGCTGAGAAGGCGTTCGACGATCTGATGTTGTCAATCGACAAGACCCCAATCGTCGGCCGCTCCGGCCGTCCCAAGGTCACTCGCGGTGTGGCGCTCACGGCGGTTGCCGAGGCGATGTATAGCGAGACGTCGTGGCCCGATCTCGAGGCTG
>JBAXUN010000223.1:0-1262 GCA_037129655.1 Actinomycetes bacterium | reverse complement strand
GGGCCGCGCCCGGTGGCCGGAAAATGTGACAGCTGCCACTCAGTTCTGGGCTAGCCCGCCCGAGTTAGCCAGCGGTAATGAACAGCTTCTGAGCTGCGTTGCCGCCGGGGCCTGAGGGCTCTACCTGAATATCGATTCCACCCGGCAGTTCACCAGGGGTCCATTGAGTATTCCTCGGTGGAACTCCGTAGCACCTAGTGCCTATCGGCCAGGACAGCGTGATCATCGGCGGGCTGAATTTGTTGCTAGCGGTATCGGTAGGCATCGTCGTGTCGGTCGTAGTTAAGGCGTCACACTTACCGGGACCGTTCGGCAGATCGGGGGTGTACCTGAACCCTCCGAGGTCGTAAAACGCGCGCTCGGCGAATCCAGCCTCGCCATCTATTGCTAGACGCTGTGGTCGGAAGAGCTTTAGGTCAAGCGTGTCGCCCTGATTGAGCGGGATGCTCGGGCTATTAACCCGGGGGCCATCAGGCCCTGGAGTGTTTGCTGAGTAGTCGATTGTCTCTAACGTCGAACCACTTCCGTAGCCAACGACCATCGGGTTTGTCACGAAAACGAAGCCAGGGCTACTCGTAAACTCGTGGATCTTTCCGTCCGAGGTTGTAATACGCATCGCGAACGTGTCTTGGCCCGATGGAATGTCGCTAGCGCTGAAGACGTAGCCAGCCGTGAGTGCCCTACTTCCACAGAGCCTGCCGTTGCCGATCGTCCACTGGTAGTCACCCGTCGATTCGCACGGAGCACCAAGATCAACGTAGTCGCTCGGGGCATATGCCACCCCGACACCTTTCAGCTCGGTCTTTACGACCTGCGAGCCGCAGACAGATCTAATCGAGGAAAAGACCATGCTCATTGTCTTCCCCATTGCGTCCGGGACACTCGTCGAGGTTGCCGCAAATGGCCCAGGTCCATAGGCGTTGATCGTGCCGGCAAAACCGGGCTGGGTTGCCTTGAAGTTGGTGAATATCCTGAAGTCGACCGAGGCGCAGGTCGCGCTCGTGTCATCGGTTGCGACTGGCATCGGCGTGCTGTTGTCAGCCGAATCGGTCTTGCTGTCACCGTCGTCATTGACGTCGAAAGCGTTTGGAAGGCCGTCCTTGTCGAGGTCGCCGCCAAGCTGTTTGTTGGGCTCCGTCATCCCACCTGACGGTCCGCCGGGTTGGTTTGGTGGATCTGCCGCTTGATGAGCTTTTGCCCCCGCAACGGGGAGCTTGCCGTAGTTGCCGACGCCGAGAGGTTTCCCCTGAGCAGCCTTAACT
>JBAXUN010000222.1:0-1262 GCA_037129655.1 Actinomycetes bacterium | reverse complement strand
CCCTGATCGCCGAGTTGACCCCTCGACCAGCAACGCAGGCCGTCATCGAAACCTGATCCAATATTGCCTATAACTACTAGTTTCTCCGGAACAGCAAAAAGCATGTGATAGAGAATTTTACTCTGCTAACGTAGGTTTTGTCATGTCAGCAAAACTTACTTCAGAGGAACTTCGCCTCCTGGATGCCGCCGTTTCCCAACTCCGGTCGACGTTACCGGCCTCATGGAACGTCGGGGTGGGCAACTGGACTGTGCCGGGGCAAGATCCCACCCGTCCACCCACGCAGATCGATCCTCTCCTCGAAATCCAGGGACCGCAGGAGCAGGGGGGCGCCAGCCTCATGGTCGAGCCAAAACGCGTGCTCACGCCACGAGACGCCGAACGTCTCTTCTCAGGAACGGCACGTCGATACCGCCAACTGAATCCGAGTCCGCGGGTTCTCGTCGTCGCTCCCTGGCTCAGCACTCGAACCTGTGCGGCCCTCGCCGCCGACGACATCAATTACTTGGATCTGACAGGCAATGTTCGGATCAGCCTCGAGAACCCACCGCTGTTCATCATCTCCACGGGTGCGAGCCGGGACCCCGCCCCGACGGATCGGGGCAAGGCACGAGTCAGGGGCCCCAAGGCGGGGCGACTCGTTCGCTTCCTTATCGATGTCGCTCCTCCATACAACGTGACCCAGGTTGCCGCTGCGACACAACTCGCCCCTGGGTACGCATCACGCCTCCTGCAAGCGCTCGATTCTGAAGCGCTCATCGAGCGCGAGCGACGCGGCCAGGTCAGCTCGGTCGACGTGCCCGGCCTCATCCGCCGGTGGACCGAGGGCTACGACGTTCTCAAGACGAACGGCGCTTCATCGTACGTAGCGCCAAATGGACCAAAGAGCATCCTGGAACAGTTCGCTCAGTCGTCGATGCCTTCGGCTGTCGCCGTGACGGGCTCCTTTGCTGCTGTCCGCCTGGCGCCCGTTGCGGGCCCGGCATTGCTGATTGCTTACTGTGCAGACGTGGACGCTGTTGCTACCCAGCTCGGGTTGCTTCCAGCCGATCGTGGAAGCAACGTGGTGCTCCTGCATCCCTTCGATCCCGTTGTCTGGGAAGGGACAACCACCGACGACGGTGTGACATACGTCGCGACTGCACAGATTGCAATCGATTGTCTGACTGGGAACGGACGCATGCCGTCTGAAGGCGAAGCACTCCTTTCGTGGATGGAAGAGGACGAGTCTCGCTGGCGAGTGCCGTCACTGCAGATCCAGG
>JBAXUN010000221.1:0-1274 GCA_037129655.1 Actinomycetes bacterium | reverse complement strand
GTGGAGTCGGTTTATTAGAGTTTCTATGCGACTACTAGTTGTCGATGTAGATTCTCATATTCGATCGGGGTATGCATCTCGAGCTGTGAATGGCGTCGCTGTCGATTGTGAAAGATTTCGAGGTATTCGAAGAGCGCGTTGGCTAGTTCGATGCGTGTTTGCCAGCGTTTGGTGTTGAGCAGTTCGACTTGGAGTCGTGACCAGAATGCTTCGATTACGGCATTGTCGTAGCAATCGCCGATTGATCCCATTGATGGGATCAGGCCGGATTCTTTGGCTCGTTGTGTGAACGCCCAGGAGGTAAATTGGGTGCCATGATCAGAATGAATCACGGTCGCATTCAGTCGTGGCCTGCGATTGTTAATTGCCATCCCGAGCGCGTTGGTGGCCAATTGTGTGGTCGGTGAGGCGTCGATTGACCAGCCAACCACGCGACGACTAAACACATCGAGTACGACCGCGCAGTAGACCTTCCCTTCGCGTGTTGGGTGCTCGGTGATGTCTGTCACCCATAACTCGTCCGGTGCTGAGCGTGCGAAGACGCGATCAACGAGATCCACTGCTGTCGCCGAATCGGGCACATGTCGAGCGCGTCTCGACCCAGTGATACCGCGAATCCCAGCGCGATGCATCAGCATCGCGACCGCATTATGACCGACCAAGACGCCGCGCCCTAAGACCAGCTCGGCATGCACACGACGAGCACCATACCTTCCAAACGAGTCGGCATGCACTTCGCGGATCAGATCCGTCAACCACGCGTGCCGGATCGTGCACGTCGACGGAGCCCGCACACGCCACGCATAAAAACCTGCGCTTGACACGCCCACCAGCCGGCACGCCGTCCGTGCCGGTAAACCTTCGGCGACGATCACACTTATCGCCTCAAAACGCCTTTTGGGGGCACCACCTCCTTCAACAATTCCGCCGCTCGACGATGAATCGCAAGCTCAACCTCCAACTCGCGAATCCGGCGCCTGGCCGCAACCAACTCGGCAAACTCGACACTCGACACGCCAGATACCTCGCCCCGATCAATCCGATCCTGCCGCCGCCACCCATACAACGCCTGCTCCGACACACCAACCAACAACGCCACCTCACGCACCGACCGGCCGGCCCGAATCAACGCCACCGACCGGGCCCGAAACTCTGCTGGATAACTCCTTGGCATACCCGCCTCCTCGTAGCACACGCAGAAGCATAGATTCCAGCAAACCGACTCCACGAAACCCGGGGCATACCAAAGTCTCTATAAAACCCGGGGCTATTCA
>JBAXUN010000220.1:0-1277 GCA_037129655.1 Actinomycetes bacterium | reverse complement strand
CCGCACGTCGCCAGTGGCGAGGGCGTCGACATAGGCGATCACAGGGTTGGCATCGCCGCCAATCGCCATTGCCTGCGAACCGACACCGCCATCCAAGTCGACTGTGAGTGGTGCCTTCGCTGTGGTGCACGCTGTGTTTGTGCAACGGATCACCGTGACTACACCGCCGCTCGTATAGCTCACATATGGATTGCCGTCGGCGCTGATTGCCAATGACGTCGTGAATACTCCGAGCGCATTGGCATCCAACGTGACCGGCGTGACTTGCGGAAGCGGCGGGACCGGCTGGGAGCATGCTTGGTTAACGCAGTGAAAAATCTTCAAGTCCTGGGTGTTCACATCGGCGTACGAGATCACTGGGTTGGCATCGACACCGATAGCAATCGACGTGTTGCCAAGAGCGGCCGAGTCAAGCGTGACCGGTGCTCTGTGAGTGAGGCAGGTTGCGTCGCTGCACTTCACAACCTTGACCCCAGCGGGGAAGTCATAGTACGAGATAACAGGGTTCCTGTCGGCGCCAATGGTGATCGACGAAAAGGAGCCGGCATCAACAGCCGGATCTGCGACCGCAGGATCGACAGTGACCGGTGTATCAACGACAATGCACTCGGGATCAGCACAATGTGCCACTTTCAGCGAAGCTGTCACCGAGTCGTAGTAGGACACGATTGGGTTGCCATCAGCGCCGATCGCAATCGCCGGATCCAGCGCTGCAGTGGCGTCGAGGGTCTCGTCGGGTCCGAAGCTGACGCAGTTAGGCGTGGTGCACTTGGTGACTTTGAGAGCTCCAGCGACGCCACTGAACGCCACAATCGGGTTTCCATCGGCGCCAATTGTTATCGAGGTCAGATGACTCAAGATGCCGGTATAACCCGTGCTCACTGGTGTCACAGGAGAGCTACACGCAGGGTCGACACACTTCACAATCGTCAGGTCGCCGTTCAACGGGAACAAAGGATCGACCGGCACCAAGAACGCCAACACCGGGAAACCGTCGGCGCCTACGGTGATGGAGACATCGTTGGGCGCTGGGACACCAATGCCAGCAACAAGGGTGGAAACTGCAGTGATGTCACGGCCGTACTGGGCTCCTGTCACACCGTTGATGCCGTTGATGCCGTTGATGCCGTTGATGCCGTCAACCCCGTCAACCCCGTCGACGCCGTTGGTTCCGTTGGCGCCGTCAACCCCGTCAACCCCGTCGACGCCGTTGGTCCCGTTAGTGCCATTAGCGCCAGCGGTGCCCGGTGTGACTCCAACGAAGTATCCGGTGACAT
>JBAXUN010000022.1:0-26883 GCA_037129655.1 Actinomycetes bacterium | reverse complement strand
CAGGCGGTCGCGGCGCGGACGTCATCTTCGATCCAGTTGGCGGTGAGACGTATCGAAAGTCCACCAAGTGCATCGCCTTCGAAGGACGTATCGTCATCATCGGGTTCACCAGCGGTGAGATTCAATCGGTGGCACTCAACCACGCGCTTGTGAAGAACTACTCAATCCTCGGATTGCACTGGGGTTTATACCGATCCGAGGATCCGGCAGCCGTGAGTGCCTGTATGGACGAGTTGACCTCCCTAGCCAACAGCGGCCAGATCACGCCACTAGTGAGCCAACGTCACGGATTCGACACGTGGCCCGCAGCGATGCAGGAGTTGGCAAACGGCACAACCGTCGGGCGCCTTGCACTCATCCCGTAGCCCGTGCTTGCATGGCCGGCATTGGGCGGTCGGCTTACGAGGGTTGATGAGTTTCGCGTAACGCCGTCACAGCAGCCATTGACAGGCCCACATTCCGCGCACCTGCCGTTTGAACGGTGATTGCGCCAGCAGCAGCCGCAACTTCAACGGACTCCTCCAACGACGCACCCGATGCCAGCCATCCGGTGAGAGCGGCGCTAAAAGCGTCACCCGCACCCGTTGTATCGACGACGTCGACCTCGAACGCTGGGATATCGACCACCGCAACGCCAGCCCGATGAATACGCGCACCTTGAGCTCCTCGCGTGATGACGACAGCACCACATCCGGTTGCAAGGACGCAATCAATGCCGTCGACGTGAACGGCATCAACTTCACCCGCGTTTGGAGTAAGTACGTCAAGCTTGGCCAGCAACTCATCAGGCAAAGTTCGTGATGGAGCTGGATTCATCACTACCTTCCAGCCGCGAGCATGCGCGAGTTCAACAGCCCGCGTCACAGTTGGCATGGGAACCTCGAGATTGATCAGTAGCGCCGTTGGCTCTTCCTCAATCGCGTTGAACTGCTGCTCGAGCAACTCCGGAGTCAGTTCAAAGTTCGCACCCGAAACCGAGCCAACAACGTTTTCCCCTTGAGGATCAACGAAAATCAGAGCTACGCCGGTGCTCGCCGTTTCATGAACGAGTAGTCGTGAGACATCCACACCGGCCGCTTCCAAACCCGCACGACTGTCCGTGCCGAACTCATCCGCGCCGATACATCCGACGATAGTTGTGTGAATCCCGAGTCGGCCTAATGCCGCCGCAGCGTTTCCAGCTTTCCCGCCATGAGCTCGCATGAAGCGGGTACCAAGCACGCTCTCGCCAGGAGCGGGAATGTGATCGACGAGGGCGACCAGATCAACGTTGATCGAGCCAACCACGACAACATGCGCAGTCGTCACACAGTCCCCCACGCAACAGCAAGACGGTCGATCACGCGCTCAAGTCGCTCGGCGGACGTCGCGAAATTCAGGCGTGCAAATCCCACGTAGCCGGCACCAAAATCCGCGCCAATACTCAGCTCCACCCCGGCAGCGCGAGCCGTCGCTGCAGGATCCGCGATCCCGGTGGCACGAACGTCCAACCAACCTAGATACGTCGCCTCCGGCGGAATCCATGACACCTGCGGTAACCGCTGAGCCAACAACTCAGTGGCAAGTGAGCGCTGCTCATCTAGGTGCGCCAGCAAACTGTCCAGCCACCGCCCACCCCACGTGTAAGCCGCGACGGTTGCCGCGATCCCGAGCGGTGTCACTCCGTGATTCGCGACGTAGTGAAGCGAGCGAAGTTTGTCGCGATCAGCTTCGTTACCGGCGATCAACTGCGCACACTTAAGTCCGGGAATGTTGAACGCCTTCGACGCAGCAACAATCGTTGTGACGTGATCAGCCGTGCCGGCAATGGATGCGTAAGGAACATGCGTAGTGCCAGCAAGTGTGATGGGGGCATGAATCTCATCGCTGATCACGCGGGCGCCATGTTTCACGACAACGTCGCGTAACCCTTGAAGCTCTTCAACACTGAACATTCGTCCCAATGGATTGTGCGGTTGGCAGAGCAACACCGTGCGAGCACCGGCCGCGAGGGCCGCCTCAATTCCAGCAAGGTCAAGCTCGTAGCGTCCGTTGTTTACCACGCAGTCGACCGTCTTCATCTCGAATCGCATCAGCGGCACGATCGCCAAGAACGGCGGGTAGGCGGGTGTCGGCACAACGACCGGGCCAGGATCACACAAATGTTCTAGGGCCAGACCAACACCGGCCATGACATCTGCGCATCCAATAACCATGCTCGCATCGACAACGAGTCCTAACCGGTTTGCAGCGAAATACGCAGTCGCTTCCGGGAGACCATTCGCAGAATCGAACTGCGCGTATCCAAAGGTTCCGCGCGCAACAGCCATCCGAATTGCTTCGTGCACCGGAGGGCATGGCTTGCAATCCATCTCAGCCACCCACGCAGGCAGGACTTCCGGCGGTTGGAAGTTCCACTTGATCAAACCCGTTGCGCGCATCTGCTCATCGGATAGGTCAAAGTCAACGCTGCTCATGCGTGGCAGTCTTTCATAGACAGCAGAGCCCACACTGCCGTACGCGATGCGAACATTGCCGTGGTCGACAACGTGTTTGCCGTCCCATAGATTTGTATGACGGCCAGTACGCCACAGGTATACGACATTAGGAGTTCAAGGTGACCACCTCAGTGATTATCTCGGGAGCGCGCACCCCCATCGGTCGCCTTCTCGGAGCGCTCAGCAACTTCACCGCACCAGAACTCGGTGGCATCGCAATTCGCGCGGCCCTTGAAAAGTCCGGGGTCGCTCCTGAGTCAGTCGACGCTGTTCTTTTCGGCAATGTCATCCAGGCCGGAGTTGGCCCGAACGCAGCACGCCAGGCATCCGTGGCTGCCGGCCTTGGCTATGGCGTCCCCGCGACGACGATCAACAAGCTTTGCCTGTCTGGCCTCACTGCAATCGGGCAGGCCGATCAGATGATTCGCCTCGGCTACTACGACGTCGTTGTTGCCGGTGGTTGCGAGTCGATGACGAATGCGCCCCACGAGGTACTTGGCTCACGCAAGGGCACTAAGTACGGCCCGGGTAAGTTCGTGGACGCCCTCGATCAAGACGGCCTGATCTGCGCCTTCGAAGGCCTATCTATGGGTGCGGCCACCGAACGTCACCAGAAGGAGTTCGGCTTTACCCGCGAGATGCAGGACGCTTTCGCCGCTCAATCACATGAGCGCGCTGCCAATGCCACCAAGAACGGCGCGTTGGCTGAAGAAATTGTTCCCATCATGGACCGTAAGGGAAATCTCGCCCTTGACATTGATGAAGGTGTGCGTCCAGGCACGACGACGGAGAGTCTCGGCGGATTGCGCCCCGCGTTCGATAAAGAGGGGACCATCACTCCAGGCAACGCGTCGCAGCTCAGCGACGGGGCAGCCGCAGTAGTCGTCATGAGCAAAGAAAAGGCACAAGCACTTGGTCTTTCGTGGATCGCCGAGATCAGTTCCTACGGAACGGTCGCCGGACCGGATACATCCCTGATCAACCAACCAGCCAACGCAATCAACGACGCGCTTCGACGCGGGGGGTCACTGTCCGTCGCCGATCTCGATCTCCTCGAAATCAACGAGGCCTTCGCCGGTGTAGCACTGGGATCCATGCAAACACTGGGTGTCAACAGCGATCGCGTCAACGTCAACGGCGGCGCCATCGCCTTGGGTCACCCCGTCGGCATGAGCGGTGCGCGCGTCGTTCTCACCCTCGCCAACGAGCTTCGTCGTCGAGGTGGCGGAGTAGGGGCGGCCGCACTGTGTGGTGGCGGCGGTCAAGGCGACGCACTCATCATCCGAGTACCGGCGTAACCCTCAATGCCTGAAACCCTTTTCGCCTCTGCCGAAGACGCCGCAACGCGCCTAGCCGCAACGGGTTACCTCACTGATCCAGACTTAGCGACAGTTACCTACTTGGCCGATTCCCTAGGTAAGCCGCTGCTACTCGAAGGTCCGGCCGGAACAGGTAAGACGCAACTGGCCAACGCAGTCGCGCAGGCCACGGGTGCAGACATCGTGCGCCTGCAGTGTTACGAAGGCATCGACGAGGCCCGCGCACTGTACGAATGGAATTACCGCAAGCAGTTACTGCGCATCCAATCAGCCGGTCGCGGCGGTGACGAGGATTCGGACTGGGATCAGCAGCGCAACAACATTTTCAGTGAAGAGTTCCTGCTCGCCCGACCACTGCTGACCGCGATTCAGCGCGAGACACCAACGGTTTTACTCATCGATGAAACCGACAAGGCCGACGTCGAAATCGAAGGGCTGCTCCTAGAAGTTCTGAGTGACTTTCAGGTGACGATCCCCGAACTTGGCACAATCACCGCGGTGCGACGGCCGTTCGTCGTGCTGACGACAAACGCGACGCGGGAATTGTCCGAAGCGCTACGACGCCGCTGTCTCTATCACTACATCGGCTACCCGAGTGCTGAACGCGAGCGCGCAATTGTCATGACGCGCGTACCTGGCGCCACCGAGGAACTCGCCGAATCCGTTGTGGCAACAATCCGCGGAATGCGTGATTTGAACTTACGTAAGCCACCAAGTGTCGCGGAAACCATAGACTGGACACGTTCACTACTCGCTCTTGGGATTCCACAGGTGGATGCCGAGGCACTCGATCGCACACTGGGCGTCGTGGTGAAGCACCACAACGACATGGATCGAGTACGGGCCCAACTACACCTGCCAAAGGCTGGCCCTCGATGACCGACGTGTTCCTCGCCTCTGGCGTTCGCACTCCCGTCGGTCGATACGGCGGCGCGCTGGCCACCGTTCGCGTCGACGATTTAGCTGCCCTCGTTGTCGGTGAGGTCGTAGCCCGAACCGGTATCGATCCAACAGCAATCGATGACGTAATCCTTGGTGCCGCCAACCAAGCCGGCGAAGATAACCGCAATGTTGCACGCATGGCCGCCTTACTGGCAGGCCTACCTGATTCCGTTCCCGGCTACACCGTTAATCGCTTGTGCGCGAGCGGCCTTCAGGCCGTTGCGTCTGCAGCGCAAGCCATTGCTGCCGGCGATGCACACCTCATCGTCGCCGGTGGAGCGGAGTCGATGACTCGCGCTCCTTGGGTGACACCAAAGCCTTCGCAGGCTTGGTCGAAGCCTGAACAAAGTGTTGATACCGCACTCGGTTGGCGACTAACCAATCCGCGAATGACCGCACTTGACGGCGGCGATGCCACATTGAGCTTGGGTGATTGCACCGAGAAGCTCGCGCGTCTCGATGGCATCACTCGAGCCGATGCCGATGAATTCGCTGCGCTATCTCAATCTCGAGCGGCGGACGCTTGGTCACGTGGTGTGTTCGACGCCGAAATCGTTGCCGTGCAACCCGCCAAGGGCGATGCGGTAACACGCGATGAGACAGTACGCGAGACCACACTTGAGAAGCTGGCTTCCCTCAAGCCAGTATTCGGTGCGGATGGCATCGTGACAGCCGGCAATGCCAGCCCCCTGAGCGATGGGGCCTCCGCACTCGTCATTGGATCCGCCGAATCACTTGCTGCCCAGGGTGTTACGGCCCGCGTACGAGTAGTGGCAAGCGCCGTCGCTGGTGTAGCTCCAAGCCTGTTCGGTCTTGGCCCAGTTCCAGCCATCGAGAAGCTACTCGCTCGCACCGGACTGCAACTAGCCGATATCGACGCGATAGAAATCAACGAAGCTTTCGCTGCCCAAGCAGTGGCATGCGAAAGACGACTCGGCATCGACCGCGACGTACTCAACACCGAAGGTGGCGCCATTGCTCTTGGCCACCCACTTGGATCTAGCGGATCGCGCCTACTGATCACACTGATGGGCAGGCTTGAACGAACTGGCGGACGCTACGGCATCGCATCCTTGTGCATCGGGGTAGGACAAGGCGCCGCGATGCTGGTGGAGCGCGTCAACTAGTTCACTTACGCGATGGCTGCGACGCTGTCCACCAGTTGTCGGAGCGTGCCCACCTCGAAGATCGCATTGCACAGGTTCGCATATTCAGAGCAGCGCGAGTCATCCGTGTCCCATTGCTCTGCGGGTTCAGGATTGAACCAGAAAAGCCGACGTGAGGTTCGTGAAAGTTCCGCCACCTCGGCAAGTGCCGGCTCACGATCGTGCGATCTACCGTCCCCAACAATGAGCACGGTGGTGCGGGCCGTCACTGAATCCGGCCATGTGCCAAGGAATGTGCGGAATGCCCGCTGGTAATCACTCCGCCCGTCACCAGCGACGAGGCCTCGGCGATCCAACAGGTGACGCGGATCGATCACTCCTGGGCTCGAATCGAGAAGGTTGGTGATCTCTACAACCCCGTCCACGAAGACGAAAGATCGCACCCGCGCGAACTCCTGATGAACTGCCTGAAGAAGAGCAAGGATGAACGGAGCAAACTCCGCCGTCGACCCCGAAAGATCGCACAGGACAACAAGATCCGGCCGCGTTGGTCTACGACGACGCAATGCTGGCGCAACCGGAACACCGCCAGTACCAATCGACGCACGAATTGTTCGGCGCATATCAAGAGAGCCAGCACCTCGACGCTTACGTTGGCCAAGGCGCGCAGCAAGCTGACGCGCAAGTGGCCGAAGGGCCTGTCGAAGCTTAATCAGTTCATCGGGATTGGCATGAAGGAGATCAATCTCGGCGAGATCCGAATTAACAGGTTGATGCTGTGCCGGAGGCAATCGTTGAGCCACCATCCGTTCAATCAAGTCGCGCATCTGATCCATGGCCCGCTGGGCTTCACCACCTGCCAACGCCCGATCGAATTCAGATCGTTCCTCATCAGCGGTTAGATACCGTCGATAGATCTCAGCCAAGTCCATCCGACGCAGAACGCGCTGCGTGTGATGCTCCACGGAGCGTTGCGCTTCAACTCCGGAGTACGCATCGACCGCCGGATCTAGTAGATGGCGCACCTGCCCAAGATCCCCTTCCTGCAGGGCACGAACAAGTTCGCCGGCATCGGGTGCTGAGTCTGGAGGCGTGCCTTCAACGATCGCATCGGGTCGCTGCATTACCGCGCGGGGGTAGATCTCGTCGAATATCCGGTCGAAGTCGGCAAACTTCGCTGCGTCCTTGACCAACGCCGAACGCAAGGCAATTCGCACCTGGGCGCGTGAATCAACATCCACAAAAGCCAACGAGCGTACGGAATCAAGAACCTCCCCGGTGGAAACAGCTACCCCAGAACCACGCAGTCGATTAGCCAGAGCAACAACAGATGCGATGGCAGCCTCTGCGACAACACTCGGCTGCGCTTGCGCTGCGTTGGACGGTGAAACCACATTCCCTCTAAGGTCCGCATCTATGGATCTGACTATCCTCATCGTGGAGGTATCGACATGACGATGCAAGATGGCCAGACCCTGCTTGACCTCGGAATTGTTCTGCACCCGGATCACAGTGACGAGCAACAGGTATTGATGGCCGTGCTAGCGAGCCGCATTGGCTACAGCACCGTCATCGTCCCTGAACAACTGTCCCAGCGCACGGACGTGGCAGAACTCCTCAACCGTCTGCGCGCGGCCGTGACGGGGAGAGCCCAAGTGCTGGTTGATGATCCGCAAGATGATCTGGTCGTCAGATCGGCAAATCTCGAACAGATTCGAGCGCAACGATCCAAGCTAGACCATGCACTCGACCCGCGTCCCCTATGCGTTTCAGTTCCCGTATCCATTGGACGAACGATGAACGAGGCAGTAGCGCGCGCCTCACGTGATCCACGTTTCGTCGGCGCGGCGCATCCCGAGGTCAGCGGAGTCTTTGGGACCTTCGAACAGGCCCAGACTCAGGTGATCGCGCTGGCTGACGCGGGCGCCCAAGAACTCTGGGTCACGCTGGCGGACGACTACGACATCTCCGATTTACTAGCGCAGGTAAAGGCCCTTGTTGTCGGCCCAACTGTGGTGCTTCACCAACGACTCAAATCCGGTGAGGATTCGTAGGCTTTAGACGAACGACCCGTGCATCAAGTCCTTGTCGATGAGCAGAGCAGTCGATTGAAGTGCCTTGAGAAATGGTCCAG
This sequence comes from Actinomycetes bacterium, assembly GCA_037129655.1. Lineage (GTDB taxonomy): Bacteria > Actinomycetota > Actinomycetes > S36-B12 > CAIYMF01 > Longivirga. The sequence continues at coordinate 18,905 of JBAXUN010000022.1, read as the reverse complement.
TAAGCGTCGCCAGAGGGACTCGCGCAGCATGTGCACTGACATTGATTGCCGCGATCGTATGACCATCTGCTCCATGCACCGGAACCGCAACGGACCTAACCCCAACTTCTAGATCCTGATCTTGCAGCGCCCAGCCTTGGGTTCGAGCTTTCTCAACCTCTGTGCGAATGAAATTGGGATCGGTATTACTTCGGTCAGAGAACGGGATAAGTTCTGTTGTCGCGAAGAATTCGTCAAGCTCAGCCTCGTCCAAAGAGGCAAGTAGGACGCGGCCCATCGAGGTGCAGTACGCAGGTAGCCGCGCGCCCAGGGCAAGGTTGATCGTCATGATCCGGTTCGTTGCGGCTCGCGCCACGTAAACGATGTCCGGCGAGTCATACACCGATGCACTGCAGGACTCATGAAGCTGATCGGCAAGTCGCTCAAGGTGATCTTGAACTACAGCCGTGACGGTGGCCGACGAGAGGTACGCAAACCCAAGCTCCAACACCCGCGGCCGCAAAAAGAACTGTCGCCCATCACTGCCGACATACCCCAACTCCTGCAAGGTGAGTAGGAATCGACGCGCGGCAGCGCGGGTTAGTCCGGTCTCGCGTCCAACGTCGGAAAGGGTCAGCCGCGGCTTTTCAACTGAGAAAGCGCGAATAACCGCAAGGCCGCGGTCAAGGGACTGAACGAAGTCCGCGGACCGTTCGGTCGAAACTGCCATGGACTACGTCTACCACAGGTGTGCGCCATCCGTACATATGGTCTCAGAGCGAACAAAACCTACGAATCAACGCCGGATACCTTGACGTAGGCGGTCCCTAGGTATGGAATATGGTTCACAATCCGAACTTGTGTTCGTATAGCGCACATACCGCCGATGGCGGTTCATGGGATAAGAGGAGGACTCGTGGCTGGAGCTACCAACGCTTCGGGTGCAGTCGAAGCGGCTTCGTACAAGACCGTCTTCGCCTCGCTTGAAGACTTTTCCAAAGGCGGGGTTGAACTCATCAACGACGACCCGCGCCACTATGCATTCTCGAACATGTACGAAGTGGCCAGTATCAGCAAGCCGTGGGAACAGGTCGCCGTCGGCAAAAACATGCAGTATGTCCTTGAGGTAGTTCGCGCCGAAGGCCAGAGCGGTTGGCGCACGGCTTCACACGACCAGTTCGCTGTTTCACTAGACGGCGAGGTCGAAATCGAATTCTTCACGCACGGCGCACCTGTCGGTGAATCAGTCGAAGGTTCCGTTGCCCTCGCTGCAGATCCAGACGGCCAACGCATGGGACGCGTCGTACTCAACTTCGGTCACCAGGCGCTTTTGCCAGCGAACTCCGCGTACCGCATGAACGCCAGTCGGCCATCGGTCGTCATGATTCAAACCATCGCCGGGGCGGACACCAAGTTCCGCTGGGCCGAGATCTGCCAGACAGTCTGAGAGGGGCAAAACAATGAGTATCGAAGCAGGCACGCCAACCAGCAGCACTGAGCCCAACGCCGAGGGCTACCGCGGATTCACCTTGGGCCAGTTCAGTTTCCGCCGCGATGAGTACTTCGCTTACGTCAGCTGGCCTACCGGCAGCCACATCATGAGCGTCGACGCATTCCTGCGCGCAATGCAGCGCGATATTGCCTGGGACTTCTTCTACGGCATCGTCAACTTCGACGGCGTCTTCGGAACGATGAACCACTACGGCACAGTCGATTTGTTCGCTGGCCGCTACAACGACTCGTACCGCAAAGCGGAGTTGGACTACAGCGAAAACATCGACACCCCGATTATTCGCGAACAGTTCAAGGCAATTCTCGAGGACTGGACGAATCAGACCTTCGATCCTTTCGCATCGCCGCACGAAACCGGTCCGGCCTTCGGTGTTAAGAACGGCTCGAACGTTGACGCCATCACACGCCGACGAGTTGCCGCCACCCGCATGGTCAACCTGCCCGGTGATGAAGAGCTGCGTAACGATGAGAACGGTCACCCGCTGAACCGTATGTTCCTCGACGTTCCGCAGGACGAGCCCGTAGTCGAAGCAGAACCTGGCTTCGAAGGTCAGCTTGCCGGCTTCAATCTGTTCAACTACTTGGCGCGTTCACAGGTCACGTGGAATCCGTCGGTCGTTAGCGTCTGCAAAGACTCGCTCTTCTGCCCAACGACGGAGGAGTACATCCTTCCGATCATTCATGGCAACGACCGTGTCGAATGGTTCATCCAGCTCTCCGACGAGATCAGTTGGGAAGTTGAAGACCGCGACACCGGCACGATGCGCTCGCGCGTTGTGATGAAGGCCGGCGACGTGTGCGCAATGCCAGCCGATATTCGTCACCAGGGCTACTCACCAAAGCGCTCAATGCTTCTGGTGTGGGAGAACGGCGACCCGAACCTCGCAGACCTCATCGCAAGTGGTCAGGCACCGACCTACCCGGCTGATTTCTAAGCGGCCCAGCACGCTACGCACGAAATCAAAATGGACGAACGACATCTGCGGCCCATCTCTATTGGTAGGCCGTAGATGAACGTTTCCACATTGGCTCGTAGAGCCAACATCGACACAGCGGCTCGTAGAGCCAACATCGACACAGCGGCTCGTAGAGCCAACATTGAGCGGATGGCCATGCGAACTCAGTTGTTCATTGACGGCGAATTTGTTGATGGCGCCGAAGGACGCACTATCAACGTCTTCGACCCTCATGACATGAGCCCGTTGGCGACCATCGCCGAGGCAACCGAGATCGACGTCGACCGAGCCGTCGAAGCAGCGAAGCGCGCCTACCCGGCGTGGAAGTTGACGTCCGCGAGTGATCGTGGACGCTTACTTCTCAGATTGGCCGATGCTATTGAAGCGAATGCCGAAGAACTCGCACTTCTCGAAACCCGCGACACCGGCCACCCGTTGCGTGATACCCGCGGTCTTGATGTGCCACGAACAGCGGGTCAATTCCGCTACTTCGGCGGCATGGCAGATAAGTACCTGGGATCGGTAATCCCCGTAGACCGTGGCTTTTTGGACTACGTGGTACGAGAGCCACTGGGCGTCGTCGGTTCGATCGTTCCGTGGAACTTTCCGATCATGTTCGTCAGTTGGAAGATGGCACCGGCTCTCGCCGCAGGTAACTGCATCGTGATGAAGCCCTCCGAGCTCACTCCGCTCACCGCACTGCGCGTTGCCGAGTTGGCGGCCGAGGTTGGCTTCCCACCAGGTGTCATCAACATCCTTCCCGGCTACGGTCAGAGCGCTGGCGCTCGCCTCGTCAGCCACCCGGACGTCGCAAAGATTTCGTTCACTGGCTCGACACCAGTGGGACGCATGATCGCTGGGCAAGCCGCCGTCAATGGCACCCGCGTTCATCTTGAACTCGGCGGCAAGGGCGCCAACATTGTCTTCCCCGACGCAAACATCGCCAAAGCCGTTGGCGGCACCGCGTTTGGCATCTTCCACAATCAAGGCCAAGCATGTATTGCAGCCAGCCGGTTGATCGTGCACGAATCTGTCGCAGAGGAATTTCTCGAGAAGTTCCTCGCGCTTACGTCATCGATCCGGGTCGGCGATCCGAAGGATCCCACCACCGAGATGGGCCCGCTCACGTCACCGATGCATCGCGACCGCGTACTTTCGTACGTCCAGGTGGCCACCGACGAGGGCGGAGAAATTCTGGTGGGCGGTAAGACCCCGTCAGATCCAGCTCTATCCGATGGTTGCTACGTCGAACCCACCGTCATTCGTGCACAGCCAAAGAGTCGCGTTACCTGCGAAGAGGTATTCGGTCCGTTCATGACTGTGCAGACATTCAGTACGGACGACGAAGCCCTTGAGATCGCTAACGACGTGGACTTCGGCTTAGGTGGCGGACTCTGGACTAATGACCTCAGTCGTGCTCACCGCATGGCCCGCGACATGAATGCCGGAATGGTCTGGATCAACTCGTACAAGCGGGTACACCCGGGTTCACCGTTTGGTGGCATGGGCTCATCGGGTTACGGCCGCGAAATGGGCTTTGAAGCGATGCACGAATACACCGAGGCTAAGTCCGTCTGGGTGAACGTAGACGCCGATATCCCACCGTTCTACCCACGGGGCTGAGCATGACGAACATCATGACGCTCGCAGACGCCGTCGCACACAACGTGCGCGACGGAGACACCGTGGCGATGGAGGGATTCACACACCTCATTCCGTTCGCGGTCGGGCACGAAATCATTCGTCAACAAAAGCGCGATCTACGACTCGTGCGGATGACCCCCGACGTCATCTACGACCAACTAATCGGTGCCGGCTGCGCACGTGAACTCGTCTTCTCCTGGGGTGGAAATCCGGGCGTCGGATCCCTGCATAGATTCCGTGAAGCCGTCGACCTCGACTACCCCAGAAGTCTGAAACTCGATGAGCACAGCCACGCAGGAATGTCGGTTCGCTATTCGGCTGGAGCGAGCGGACTGCCGTTCGGAACACTGCGCGGCTACGTCGGCACAGACCTAACCAAGTACACGGACAGCGTGCGCCGCATTACCTGCCCGTTCACAGGTGAATCCCTCGCAGCCGTCTCAGCGCTAAACCCTGACGTTGGAGTGATCCATGCGCAGCAGGCGGATCGCCATGGGAACGTTGGCTTCTGGGGAATTCTTGGAGTGCAGAAAGAAGCAATTCTTGCCTCCGGCCGATCAATTGTCACGGTCGAAGAGATCGTCGATGAGTTCGACTCACGGGTGCGCGTCGTTCTTCCGCACTGGGTTGTTTCGTCCGTCGCAGAGGTGCCCCGCGGAGCCCACCCAAGTTATGCCCACGGCTATTACGACCGAGATAACGCGTACTACCGAGGCTGGGATGAGATCAGTCGAGATCGCGATGTATTCAGCCAGTGGATTGAAACCCACATCATCAATACGTCCGACTTTTCCGAGCATCTCGCCATGGTCGAGCCGACGTTGGCGGAGGTGTAAATAGTGGTTACCGAAATCGTTGAGACAGTACCGCCAACCGACTACACCGCCGACGAGTTGATGACGATCGTGGCAGCACGTGAGTTAAACAACGGTGACGTGGTCTTCGTAGGTATCGGGATCCCAAGCACAGCAGCCAATTTGGCCCGCCAGACACACGCACCCGACGTCGTACTCATCTATGAATCGGGAACGATCGACACCAAGCCCACCAAGACCCCACTGTCTATCGGTGATGGCGAATTAGCTGAAACAGCGCTTGCCGTCGTCAGCGTGCCAGAGATTTTCGCTTACTGGCTACAGCCTGGACGTATAGACGTCGGATTCCTTGGCGCTGCACAGCTCGATCGCCATGGAAACCTGAACACCACTGTCATTGGTGATTACGAACACCCCAAAGTCCGTCTGCCAGGCGCGGGTGGAGCTCCCGAAATCGCGCTTGCATCAAAGCGAACGATGCTCGTGCTTCGCCAAAGCGCGCGCTCGTTCGTCGACAAACTCGACTACGTAACAACCGTCGGTCATCACGAAGGCAACGGTTCACGGGCGACTCTCGGCCGAGCAGGCAATGGGCCGGCAATCGTCATCACCGATATCGGTGTCCTGCGACCAGATCCGGTAACCGACGAACTCACCTTGGTGTCACTGCATCCCGGTCGCACCATTGAAGAAGCCACTGCTGCGACAGGTTGGCCACTCAAGATCGCCGACGATCTCTCTGAGACGACGCCTCCCACGCTCACTGAGATTGAAGCACTGCGACGAGTGAGTGCCCGATGATCAGCGACTTCGACAACGTGCTCTCAGGCTTCGTTCATGAAGGCCAGCCGATGCGCGTTGTTTTTGGTGCCGGACGGATTGCCGACGTCTCTGACGAAGTTGACCGGCTCGGTGCCAAGCGGGTACTCATCGTCGCGGGTGGCCCGGAATCCCAGTTTGCTGATCGCATTGAGTCGGATTTGGGTAGCCGAGTTGTTGGCCGGTTTAGTGACGTTGTCATGCATGTGCCCGTCGAGGTAGCTCACGCAGCAGCTACGTCGGCGATGGAATCCAGAGCCGATCTCGTACTGTGTGTTGGCGGCGGCTCATCGACCGGCGCGGCTAAAGCAATCGCGCTCGAAACCGGTTTGCCCATCCTTGCTGTTCCCACGACGTACGCGGGCTCAGAGATGACCGCGATCTGGGGGCTTACCGAAAATGGCGTGAAGACGGTCGGACGTGATCCCCGAGTGCGTCCGCAGATTGTCATTTATGACCCTGAGCTCACACTCACCCTCCCGGCAGACATCTCGGCGGCGAGCGGGATGAACGCCATGGCCCACCTCGTTGAAGGTTTGTACGCACCCGGAGCATCACCGATCACCGCTCTCGTTGCCGAAGAAGGCATCCGGGCCCTTGCCACTGCATTACCGGCAGTCGTTGCTGATCCGTCAGATCCCGAAGCCCGCTCACTGGCTCTTTACGGGGCGTGGCTAGCCGGCTGGACGCTGGGCACTGCAGGGATGGGGATCCACCACAAGATCTGCCACGTGGTCGGCGGTAACTACAACCTTCCACACGCGGGCGTGCATTCAGCAGTGCTGCCTTACGCCATGGCGTACAACGCAGTACACGCAGCCGACGAACTCAGCCGGGCTCAGCGCGCACTTGCGGCCGCCGGGATTAATGCTCCAGATCCAGCAACCGGCGTCTGGCAGTTGGAAAGCAGCATCGGCGCGCCGACGAACCTCGCTGACATCGGACTTTCGCAGGCCGACATCCCGCAAGCCGCCAAGGCTGTGGTTGCAGCCGGAATGGTGAATCCTCGCCCGGTAGACCAGGCCGCGATCGAGCAATTGCTCGCCGATGCCTGGCGCGGAGTGCCCCCACGTCCTATAGAAGGGACGGTTTCATAACAGTTTGATCCCGTTTTGCGGGAATTCTGTCCCATAGGGTGAGAAGTAATAGATTTAGCCCGCCGCATCGAGGTCAACCGGCCATCGGTGAGTAACTACGAAGGAGAACGAATGAAGTTCGGGAGGAAAACCCAGATTGCTGCCGCACTCGGCGCAATCACGTTGGGACTCACCGCCTGCGGCGGTGGCAGCATCAATAACAACACCACGCCATCTGCAAGTGGCGGATCAGCGTCTGGCGCAGTCGCCGGCACTGTCAAGATCGGCTTCGTCTCACCTCAGACGGGTCCATTGGCCCCCTTTGGTGAGAGCGATACATTCGTCATCAACTACATGAAGGATTACTTCTCCAAGAATCCCCTCATGATCGGTGGCAAGTCCTACGGCGTTGACATCATCGTCAAGGATGCACAGAGCGATTCAGCCAAAGCTGGTCAGGCTGCTGCCGACTTGATCAACAACGACGGTGTAGACATCGTCATGGCCGCCGGCACTCCTGACATCGTGAACCCCGTTGCTGACGCCTGTGAAGCGAACAACACTCCGTGTATCACGGACAATGCACCGTGGCAGCCATATGTCCTGCGCGGCAAGGACGGAATCAAGAGCACCTTCAAGTGGACGTACCACTTCTTCTGGGGCCTTGAGGATGTAGCGACAACCTTCCAGGATTTCTGGGGTCAGGTGCCCACCAACAAGAAGGTCGGAGGACTCTTCCCGAATGACCCAGATGGTCAGGCGTGGAGTGGCAACCTTCCCGGCATGGTGAAGGCGAATGGTTACACCATCAACTTCCCACCGCTGTACCCGAACGGAACCCAGGACTTCAGCGCACAGATCTCATCCTTCAAGTCAAGCAATGACGAGATTCTGACCGGCGTTCCGATCCCTCCAGACTTCACCACCTTCTGGAAGCAGGCTAAGCAGCAGGGTTACAACCCGAAGATCGCCAGCGTCGGTAAGGCACTGCTCTTCCCAAGCAGCGTCGACGCACTCGGCGACCTTGGTAACAACCTGTCCACCGAGGTGTGGTGGCACCCATCATGGCCGACCAAGAGTTCACTCACGGGTATCACACCGAAGGAACTCTGCGACCAGTACGAGACCACCACCGGCAAGCAGTGGACACAGCCCATCGGCTACGTCGAAGCCCTCTTCGAGGTTGCTGCAAACGCTCTGACCACAAGCGGTTCGACCGATAAGGCTGCCTTGGTGGCCGCCCTCAGCACATTGTCAACTGACACGATCGTTGGCAAGGTCGCATGGAGCCCCACCGCCGGTCCGACCAGCCCAACACCTAACGTCGCCAAGACTCCTCTTGCTGGCGGTCAGTGGAGGCTCACCAACGGTGGCGCACACAAGTACGACTTGGTGCTCACCTCCAACGCAGTCGCCACTTCAGAGGGACTCAACATCCCGCTCGGCGGCAAGCAGGAAGCACTTCCGTAATCGCAGCGGGATTTACGTGCACGTTGATTGACACGTATCTGGACCGGGTGGCATGTAACTGCCACCCGGTCCAGATCATCACGATTGGGAGTTGATTCATGACCATGGCACCTTTACTTACGGTGAGTGGTCTGCACAAAAAGTTCGGAAGTGTCGTGACTGCCAATGACATCAATTTCGACGTCATTGAAGGAGAAGTTCTCGGAATCGTCGGCCCGAATGGCGCTGGCAAGAGCACCCTGCTCAATCTCATCGGTGGCGTGTTACCCGTTGACGAAGGCACGATGATTTTCAACGGCCGCGACATCACCAAGATGCAGTCCGCGGAGCGAGCAAAGGCCGGTATCGGTCGCTCATTCCAGATCCCGCGTCCTTTCACCGGGATGACTGTTTTTGAAAATGTCTATGTCGGCTCGAGCTTCGCCGGCGGCGTTCGCGGCCAGGCTGGCTATGAGCGAGCGTATGAAGCCCTCGAGATGAGCGGCCTGCTCCACCTGGCCGAGAAGCCTGCCGGCCAACTACGACTCCTTGACCGCAAGCGTCTTGAGTTAGCCCGAGCATTGGCCACGCAGCCAAAACTCATCTTGCTCGACGAGATTGCTGGCGGCCTAACCGAGCGCGAAATACCACCACTCGTCGAAACCATCTCCCAGTTACGCACCGCCGGGGTCACGGTCGTTTGGATTGAACACATCGTGCGTGCCTTGGTTTCCATCGTTGATCGCCTGATGTGCATGGCCGAGGGTCGCGTGCTGGCAATCGGCGATCCGCACGAGGTCCTCCGAAGCTCAGAAGTGATCGAGGTCTACCTAGGTAAGACGTTCGATATGGAAGGGGATGTCTAATGGCACTCCTTGAAATCGAGAACATCGACGTCTTTTACGGTGATGTCCAGGCAATTTTCGACGTCTCTCTGTCCATCGAAGAGGGCCAGACGTTGGCCGTCATTGGTGCCAACGGAGCTGGTAAGAGCACGCTGCTCAAGTCAATTGCCGGACTGTGCACACCGGCCACTGGGGAAATCCGCTTCAACGGCGAACGAATCAATGACGTTCCGCCGCACCGCCGCGTCCCACTCGGTATCGCTTTAACGCCAGAGGGACGGCGCATCTTCCCGAGTCTTACGTTGGAAGAAAATCTCCTCGTCGGCGCTCACACAAAACGATCCGGCTACTGGAATCTGTCAACGCTCTACGAGACCTTCCCGCTATTAGCCGATCGCAAGAGTCGACTTGGAACTAACGCCTCCGGTGGCGAACAGCAGGCAGCTGCCATCGCGCGCGCGTTGATGAGTAACCCAAGAATTCTTCTACTAGATGAGGTTTCGCTGGGTTTGGCACCTGTGGTCGTCGAACAGATTTATGCTGCCCTCCCAGCAATCGTCGAACAGGGGACAACAGTGCTCGTTGTCGAGCAGGACGTAAACCAGGCCATGAAAGTATCCGACCGGGTCCAGTGTCTACTCGACGGGCGAACAGTCCTTGAAGGTAAGCCGTCCGAACTCAGCCGCGAACGCATTGCGTCCGCCTTCTTCGGAATCTAGGGGGTGACGTTATGCAGTGGGCTAACGCAGTAGTTCAAGGAGTCATCCTCGGTGGGCTCTATGCACTTCTGGCCGCGGGCCTGTCCCTCATGTTCGGCGTCATGCGGTTGGTTAACCTCGCACACGGTGCACTTGCCATTGTGGCCGCCTACTTGGGCATGGTGCTCGTTAACAAGACAGGCCTTCCTCCCTTCGCGACGCTACTGATCGTCGTTCCGGTGATGGCGCTTGTCGGTTGGGTGCTCCAGCGCACACTACTTAACACCGCATTGAACCGTCAGTCGCTCGCGCCAATTCTGGTGACATTCGGGCTCGCCGTCATCATTCAGAACCTGCTACTCGAAATCTTCACCGCCGACAACCAGAGCATCGACGTAGGATCACTGGCAGGAGCAAGCATCCAGATAACTCCCGACATCGCTGTCGGTGTCTTTCCCCTCATCACCTTCATAGTTGGCGTTCTGGTGATCGCGGGTCTGCAGCTCTACCTAGCCAAGACGACCACTGGCCGCGCGATGCGCGCCACGAGCGACGACCGCGAGGCCGCTGCGCTCATGGGTATCGACCACCGCAATCTCTATGCGCTCGCTACGGCCATCGCTATTGGGCTAGTAGGACTGGCCGGTGTGTTCCTAGGCGTTCGCACTCAATTCAATCCAACCTTCGGAGACGTAACGCTCATCTTCGCCTTCGAAGCGGTGATCATCGGCGGACTCGGTTCCCTCTGGGGAACACTCTGGGGTGGGATCATTCTTGGGGTCGCGCAGGTCGTGGGAGCACAGGCATTCCCCTCATCCGGTGTGCTCTTGGGCCACATCGTGTTCCTGCTGGTTTTGGCCTTCCGACCTACAGGGCTTTTCCCGAAGGTGGTGAACGGATGACGACCTCAGCTTTTGGCAGCAGTCCTGCAGCGGTAAAGGTTAAGCGGTCCACAGTCGCTTCGTACGTCGGACTGGCCATCGCTATCGTCCTGGTCATTGCACTGGCAATCGGACCTTTCGCCTTCCTGACTAAGGGCAACCAGCAGAATCTAGTCACGCTCTTCACGTACATCATCATGGGCACGATGTGGAACCTGCTCGCAGGCTATGCCGGCATGGTGTCAATCGGACAGCAGGCATTCATTGGGATCGGCGCTTACGGAATCGTTTACGCCGCTGATCAGCTTGGTGTAGGGCCCATCGCAGCGATACCTGTGGCCATGGTGATCGCAGGGGTTGTCGCTTACCTAGTTTCGTTCCTAGCATTCAGGCTGTCCGGCGGTTACTTCGCCATCGGCACGTGGGTGATCGCCGAGGTCATCAAACTCATGACCACTCAGATCCAAATACTGGGCGCCGGCTCTGGAATTTCACTCACTGCTTTTAGCGGGTACAAGCCAGCCATTCGAATCGCGACCGTGTACTGGATGGCACTGGCAGCAATGGTTCTGGCGATTGCCGTTACCTACCTACTCATGCGCTCACGCCTTGGCACCGGTTTTACCGCACTCCGCGATGATCCAACCGCCGCGGCCACGCTCGGGGTGAACGTCACACGTAGCAAGCGCATCATTTGGGTTGCTGCCGCGATGGGCTGTGGCTTGGCAGGTGCACTTCTGGCCGCCAACACTCTGCGCGTTCAGCCAGATAGCGTCTTCTCCGTTCAGCTAACCGCCACCATGCTCTTCATCGTTGTGATTGGTGGGATTGGGACGATCGAAGGTCCCATCTTGGGTGCCATCGTGTACTTCACCCTTGAGCATTTCCTTGTGGACCTCGGGGCCTGGTACCTCGTCATCCTCGGCGTTGTCGCCATCATCATGGTGCTCTTCCTGCCGCAGGGATTGTGGGGTCTGATTTCAGGACGCGGACGCATCAGCCTGTTCCCCACGGGATACCGCCTCATGACAAATCCTGCGACACCACCGACCGTCGCGACTCAAGACAACGCCGTTTAGGAGCCAACAATGGAACCGATGTCCGCAGAGCAACTCACGGCCGAAGTCGTAGACCGCCTTGATGGCACACCGAACCCGCGACTGCGCGAAGTTATGCAGTCACTTGTTCGCCACCTACATGCCTTCGCAGTTGAGGTTTCGATCACCGACGAGGAGTGGATGCAGGGCATTCAGTTCCTTACCGCGACCGGGCAAAAGTGTGATGACGTGCGCCAGGAGTTCATCCTGCTGTCCGACACACTGGGCCTGTCATCACTTGTCGATCTCATCAACCATGCTGGCGACGAACCCGGCGCGACCGAACCGACGATTCTCGGCCCGTTCTACGTGCCGAACTCACCGGAGCGCGCCTTCGGTGCCTCAATGGTGGAGTTCGATGACGGTGGTGAGCAGACGATTGTCCGCGGCACAGTCACCGACCTCGCGGGCCACCCCATTGCGGGGGCCACGCTCGACATTTGGCAGAACTCGGCGAACGGCTTTTATGCCGTTCAACAACCCGACGTACAACCAGCAACGAATCTTCGCGGGATCTTCCGAAGCCAGACTGATGGAACCTACGAGTTCCGCACGGTACGTCCGCAGCCGTACCCCATCCCCGATGACGGGCCCGTCGGTCAGCTGCTGCGTGACACAAATCGACATCCATTCCGTGCCGCTCACCTGCACGTGAAGGTCTCCGCGCCAGGTTTTATCGGAACGACCACTCACGTTTTTGATGCTGAAAGCGACTATCTCGATTCGGATACCGTCTTCGGGGTGAAGGGCTCGCTGATTCGCAGGTTCACCCCCGATGCGGATGGCCAGCTTGTCTGCACCATGGATTTCGCACTCCGAGAAGGTGCTTAAAATCGTTGTCTATCCCGTCTAGCGGGACAAAACTCCTACCTAGTAGGATGAAGTAACGAATACTGGAGAGGTGTCACCCATGGAATCCTCGTCAACTGATCCACTTGCCCGATTCTCCGTGGCAGGCAAGTCCATCGTTGTCACCGGTGCAACAGGGGCGATGGGAAGTGTTGCCGCCCTTGCTCTGGCATCTGCTGGTGCCAACGTCACGATGGCGGCAGGCAACGAATCGGCGTTGACCGAAATGCACTCGAGCATCGCTGGTGACAATGCCGTCATGATCGCTCGACGTCCGCAGACTCCTGACGATGCGGCCGCGATCGCCGCCACTGCAGTGGATACCTTTGGAGGTATCGACGGCGTGCTCGTCGCATCCGGCATGAACAAGGTCGGTCTCATCAAGGACATGCCCGTCGAGGATTTCGACGCTGTGATGGATGCCAACGTTCGCGGCTCGTGGTTGATGGCACAAGCCGCCGGACGCGTGATGCTCGAGCAGGATCGTGGCGGCAGCGTGATCCTCGTATCGTCCACACGCGGCAAACTTGGTCACCCAGCTGGTTACAGCGCTTACTGCCCCTCCAAGGCAGCTGTCGATCTGCTCGCCAAGTCCCTCGCCGCCGAATGGGGTGGCGCGCAGATCCGCGTTAACGCAATCGCCCCAACCGTTTTCCGCTCCGAGCTCACAGCGTGGATGTATGCAGACGACGAAAAGGGTCGTACTACTCGCGAGGCGATGCTCAGCCGCATTCCGCTCAAGCGCCTCGCGGAGCCCGATGATTTCATCGGTGCGCTCATCTATCTGCTCAGTGATGCATCGTCGTTCCTCACCGGCCAAGTTCTCTATCTAGACGGTGGTTACACAGCGTGCTAGCTCACGCCCAATCACTGGGGATTACCCGCGCCGGCGTCATCGGGGCGGGTTTAATGGGGCGCCGTATCGCAGGTGTACTTGCGTGCGGTGGCCTGACCGTCGATCTTTACGACGCGAACATTGACATCCTTGCTGATGCCGTCGATACCGCAAATGCAATGGCGGCAGAGGTTTCGGGCGCTGGCGAGGTTCGTGCAACGACAGATCTTCGTGACGCCGTTAGCAGCGCAGATTACGTGACCGAAGCAATCATTGAAGATCTCGCCGCAAAGCAAGCCTTGCTTGAGGAAATCAGCCTCTATTCGACCACGGCGATTCTCGCCACGAATACCTCCGTACTCCCGATCACCCACATCGCAATGCGCGCCAAGAATCCCGAGCGCGTCGTGGGCACACATTGGTGGAATCCACCGGATCTCATTCCGATCGTTGAAGTTATTCGTGGAGAGCACACGTCCACCGAGACGATGAATCGCACATTCTCTCTGCTCGAGAACTTTGGAAAACTCGCTGTTCGCGTGGAGAAGGACGTTCCAGGCTTCGTCGGCAACCGCCTACAGCACGCATTGTGGCGCGAAGCGATCGCGCTGGTGGCGGATGGGGTTTGCGATGCCGAAACCGTAGATCTAGTGTGCCGCAACACTATTGGGCTTCGACTTGCGCAGATGGGCCCCATCGAGACGGCTGACTACGTCGGGCTAGATCTCACCCGTGCCATCCACGATGCGGTGCTCCTAAGCCTTAGCACTGACGGCGCCGCAAATCCGATCCTGACGACTTTGATCGATGCTGGCTCCCTTGGCGCCAAGTCCGGCCAAGGATTCCTCACGTGGCCAGACGGACGACGCGAGCAAGCAGCAGCTGATCTCGCCGCACACGTGAAGAGCCAACTAGCGCACTAAACCAACGACATCTCTACAAACAATGCACGCTCGTTCAATGAAAGGAACCAACGATGACCTGGTCATGGCCCGTTAGCCCCAAGGAAGCCCACCTCGAGTTCTACGACCTCTCACACCCGTGGGGCCACGGAGTTCCGGCCTGGCCGTACTTCGAAGACGTGAAGATCGAGCGTCTGCACGGTATGGCCAAGAGCCGCGTCCTGACCCAGAAGATCACCACCGTCATGCACTCGGGTACGCACATTGACGCACCCGGTCACGTCATTGAGGGCACTCCGTTGCTCCACGAAATTCCGCTGCACAACTTCTTTGGAACCGGTGTCGTTGTTTCGATACCCAAGAACAAGTGGGGTGTGGTTACCGCTGAAGATCTAGAGAAGGCGAGCCCAGAAATTCGCGAGGGCGACATCGTCATCGTGAACACCGGCTGGCACCACAAGTACGCCGATAGCGCCGAGTACTACGCGTACTCCCCCGGGTTCTACAAGGAGGCTGGCGAATGGTTCGCAGCTAAGGGCGTCAAGGCAGTGGGTACAGATACCCAGGCCCTCGATCACCCGCTAGCAACGGCCATCGGTCCGCACGGCCCGTCCGAAGCGACCGGCGGACTTCTCCCCTGGGCAGTAGCTGAATACGAAGCAGAGACTGGACGCAAGGTCCTAGACGACTTCCCTGAGTGGGAACCGTGTCACCGAGCAATTCTGAGCAAGGGTATCTACGGATTCGAGAATGTCGGCGGCGACCTAGATAAGGTCACCGGCAAGCGCGTCACCTTCGCCGCATTCCCGTGGCGCTGGGTTGGTGGCGATGGCTGCATCGTTCGTCTCGTTGCCATCGTCGACCCAACGGGTGAGTACCGCCTCGAAAACGGTCAGGGCTGAGTCATGCCAGACTTTCGCCGATTCACCGACGCAATCTCTTACGAAGCACCGTTCCACAACAACGTGGATACCCGGCGCCTACAAGGTATGGATGCAAGTGACACCGACGCGATGTGGGTAGGCCTTTCGGTCTACCCACCCGGTGCCACGATCGACGCAGCACCGGCACGCACCGAGTCGGTCTACGTCGTTCTGGATGGCGAACTCGTCGTTACCGTCGAGGGCACCGAATACGTGATTGGTAAGTACGACTCCCTTCACCTCAATCAGGGTGAGGTTCGTTCTGCGGTGAATCGATCAGATTCACCGACCACCATGCTGGTCACGATCGCCACGCTCAAGGACGCCTAATGAGTGTCATCATCACGGTCGCACCAACGGGGCCAATCGCATCAACGGCCGACAATCCCTCGCTGCCGACACAGCCGCTTGAGATTGCCGAAGCCGTGCACGCGGCCTACCTCGAAGGCGCATCAGTAGCGCACTTGCACTTCCGCGACGAGAACGAGAAGCCGACGGCAAGCCTCGACATCGCTAAGCGCACCATGGATCTGATCAAAGAACGTTGCCCGATCCTGATTCAGGTGTCTACCGGTGTCGGGCTTTCCGTCGAATTCGAAGATCGCGAAAAGTTGGTCGAGCTACGGCCACGGATGGCCACGCTCAACCCGTGCACGATGAGTTTTGGCGAAGGTGAATTTCGCAACCCACCCATCGGAGTCCGTCGACTTGCCGCACGTATGCGTGAGTTGGATGTAAAGCCAGAGCTCGAGGTGTACGACACCGGCCATCTCGACGCCTGCATCCGACTCTGGGAAGAAGGACTCCTCGCCGAGCCACTGCAATTCTCGCTCGTACTTGGAGTTCGTGGTGGCATGGCCGCAACCCCGGACAACCTAATCACGATGGTCAAGCGGCTTCCACCGGAAGCGATCTGGCAGGTCATCGCAATCGGTCGTTCGAGCCTAGAGCTGACAGCGATTGGACTGGCCCTCGGAGGCAACGCGCGTGCTGGGCTAGAAGACACTCTCTACCTTCGTAAAGGTGAACTTGCGCAGGGCAATACGCCGCTGGTAACCCGTGCCGTTCAATTGGCACTGGATCTCGACCTATCCATTGCGAGCCCTGAGCAGGCCGAGCAGATCCTCGCCTTGCCACAGCACTAGCTTGACCAAAGAATTCTTGGACATCATGGAACCGACCAATCGTGAGAGATCGAGCATTCAAGTGCTCAGCAGGACAGCTGACATCCTCAGCAGCCTGCAGGGGCAGCCTGGTGGGCTCAGCCAAACGGAGATCGGCGAGAAGGTGAATCTTCCTCGGTCGACCGTGAGCCGCCTGCTGCTAGCTCTTGAGGAGCTCGGTTACGTGAGTGCGCTCGGGCCGCGCGGGCCATACCGACTCGGTCCGGAAATTATCGCGATGTCGATGTCGGCCCGTCGGAGTGTCCTCAACGAGTTGCGCCCATTCCTTGAGTCACTTTCACGTCAGGTAAACGAAACCGTCGACCTATCAATACTGGAAAACGGACGTGCGGTTTTCCTCGATCAAGTTGTCTCCGATCATCGTCTTCGCGCGGTGAGTGCAGTCGGGGATGCATTCCCGTTGCACGCCTGTGCGAATGGCAAGGCGATGCTGGCGTCAATGGATCCGGCCAGCCTCGACATTGCGTTGTCCAGTCCCCTGGAGAAGTTCACTGTCAACACCATTACCTCGGTGCGAAATCTTCGGCGCGAGTTGGCCGAGATCATCCGCAATGGCGTATCCATTGACAACGAAGAACATTCACTGGGGATCTGCGCGGTCGGTGCCGTCCTGCCATCCATCTACGGCGACGTATTGGCCGTGAGCATTCCCGTTCCGACGCAACGGTTTACCGGTGAAGAGGAACGCCTAGGTGCCGCCTTGATCGAATGTGTCAAGCAAGCTACCGCTTGGGCTGGCGCACTCCCCGCCTAACTCGACATCATTCGACAACGGCGCGAATCGGCTTTCCAGGACGAGCTGACGTATCAAGGGTTCCACCGCGAACTACTCGAACTCCACCGACAATCACCTCATCGATTCCTTCGGACGTCAGAGTCGGCTGATCGTAGGTCGCCCGATCAGAAACACGTGCAGGGTCGAACAGGACGAGATCGGCATCGGCACCCACCTGTACGCGTCCCTTCTTTGACATCCCCGGAGCGAAACTGCTGAGAACGTTAGCCGGAACGAGGGTGCAGCGACGGATCGCTTCAGGTAGATCGATGATCTCAAGCTCTCGGACATACCAGCGAAGGATGCGCGAAAAGGTGCCAGCAGTTCGTGGATGTGTGAGCACCCCTTCTGGAAGCGGCCAGGTGGAGTCACGAAGTTCGGTACCAGCACGCGGGACCAACGGCATCGCGTCAGAAGCCACCGCAGTGTCCTGGGCCAAGAAGGCACGAGTGAGATAGCCGAGATCTGTTGCGTCCCACTCCTTAAGAAAGTCGATCACTGCCAACCCTGCGGGATCGATTCGGCGAAGTTCTTCTAACCGTTCAACCGATGCTAGTCGCTCACCTGTCGGGAGATAGCGGATATCTGACACGTCAAGCCCGTCGTACTTCAACGCTTCTGGCGCCAAGAACGCCGCACCAATCCCCGTCGAGCCAGCCCCATACGGGTACGCCTCCGTGCTCACTTTCAAGCCTTGTGACGCAGCACGTCCCAGCAACTCGTGGACATCATCGATCATCCGAGTTGAAGTTGAGTTGATGTGACACAAATGCATGTGCGCGCCCGTCGTGAGGGCAGCTGTAACTGCTTCTGCTGCACCAAAAAGCCCACTATCCAAGCGGCCCAATTCACGCACGTGCGTAAAGGTTGCTGTCGATGTGTCAGCAGCCAACCGGGCAAGGTCCACGTACTCGTCACTTGATGATTCCTGGCAGTAGCCCAGAAGAATCCCGATCCCGAGAGCACCGTCGGCGAGTTCAGTTTCAAGGCGATCCAGCAACTCGCCACGCTCCCGAGAAGTCAGCGCTCGATGCCATCCCGGATCCGATATGTAGTGCATAAACGGGTCGATGTCGTGACCAAGTTCAACGTCAAGGCCACAAGTCGCCATGCGGGCAACCGCCCAATTCGCTGAATAGCCATAATTCGTTGGGCTTCCGGCCTGTGCCATCGTCTGGTAACGATCAGCCACGTTGACGTGTCCGGCCTCGAGCTCCAAGGCAGTCGTCACGCCATCACAAACCTGCAACCACCGGGATGGAAGATCCTCGCAGTGACTGTGAAGGTCGATAAAGCCGGGTGCAAGAACACGATTCAGCCCATCGATCTCGACCCGACCGACCATAGAGGCGTCCCCACCCGCCGCAACAACGCTGATAGTCGAGCCGTCGATCGCGACATCACAGACAGCATCGAGAGATGTCTCTGGATCTATGGTTCTGGCACCACGAATGACGAGATCGTGTTCAGCCACAGCGCTTCAACTCCTCAAATTCACACAGCTTTGACTAGGTGAATCATGACCTAAGGTGAAGTGTTATGGATCAGAATCAATCACATGAAACCTCCGTGTGGGGCGACGAGATCGACATTGCCGCCCGGGTCCTCTCGTGGGCGACAGAACGCCTGACGAAAGAACCTGATCCGCACTCAACTGCTCAGCGGG
>JBAXUN010000219.1:0-1278 GCA_037129655.1 Actinomycetes bacterium | reverse complement strand
TCGCTCGGCGTCACCAAGATGCTGGACGAGTCTGGGCCGTGCTCGGCCTCGTTGAGAAGATCCGCTGCCAGCAAGCGGGGATCGGCAGAATCGTCAGCGATGATCAGGCTCTCGCTTGGACCAAGCAGCATGTTCGTCACAGTGCCGTAGCGCTGAACCTCGATCTGCGCACATGCGACGGCGGGGCTGCCGGGGCCAACGACCTTGCGTACCTTGGGAATCGTTTCGGTGCCGAATGCAAGAGCGGCGATACCGGCGGGGCCATTGACTCGGTAAACGTGACCCTGAAGGCCAAGCTCCTGTGCGACAACGAGAACGGCCGGATCGACGACACCATCCGTACCGGGAACTGGTGGGACGACAATCGCGATGTTCGGCACGCCAGCCACCACAGCCGGGGTTGCGAGTTGAACTGCCACCGACGGGTATGAGCCTTTACCGCTTGGAACGAACAGTCCAGCGCTTGCGATCGGGCTGATCTTCTCCCCGACGATCAGGCCTGGTTCTGATTCGAAGCTCCAATCGCCGCGGGCCGTCAGGTTTTCGTTGAACCGACGAACGTGGTCGATCGCGTCGCGGATCGCTTCGAGAAGTTCGTCGCTGATCCACGCACGCGCAGCGTCATATTCCTCATCGCTGACACGCAGACTCTTGCTTCCTATATCGACCTTGTCGAAATCCTTAAGCGCTCGGATGACCGCTGCATCGCCCTCAAGCCGAACCTGTTCGATCAACGATTGGATATTGGCCTGCAGTGCGGGGTCAAAGATGCTGTCCATGCCGCGCGAGACTGACTTTTCGCGCTCATCGGCGGACATGTCTTCCCACGTGCCGATGATACGGATGGGGTTCGTTACAGACATGGTGTTTCCCAATCATTTAGTCGAACTGTGATTACTACAGTGCCGGGATTTCTCAGGTCGCGCATTACGAGATCTAGCGGTCCACTAACTGAATCACGACCTTGCCCGCGGCGGGACGCGTGGGCATAGTTCGCAGGCGATCAGCAGCCAGAGCTAACGGGACCTCTTCGGTTACGAGTGCTCGGTAGTGGTCGGGATTGTCGTTCAGAGATGTGATCGCCTGAGCTAACTCGTCGTTAAAACCGACGCTGCCAATCAGTGAAATAGATCGCTCAACCAACCCTTGAGCATCGATCTGTGTGGACGTATGAGGGATGGCGATGGCCAAGATGCTGCCACCGTGAGCCGTGAGGTCAATTGCGTCCGAGATTGACGTTGCGTATCCGGCGGCATCGACGACTAGGGGCCAGCGCGT
>JBAXUN010000218.1:0-1291 GCA_037129655.1 Actinomycetes bacterium | reverse complement strand
CGGCCGATTCACTGTGCGGCTAGCGGTTCAGCTGAACGGCTGACCTCGGCACTGCTCCAAAGGCTGCGTGTTGATGCCAAGAGCTGACGATATTGGATCACGTGATGCTGTCACGGTCGCAGGGTCGGCCATCGGGTATGAGCTGCAGTAGGCTCCCATGCCGTGACAGTCGCCCCGGCCCCAAACCCCGATCCGACACTCCGGGAGGGACGTCTCCAGCTGCTGAGAAGGCTGTACGCAGAGCAGCTTACTTGTCGTTCCGATGAGTATCTCCAACTTCACGGTAGCCCGAGTTTTATGCGGGGCACCGAGCAGGTCTTTGACTGGTATCGGCGCTATCTGCCCGCCACGGGCAAAGTCCTTGATTGGGGGTGTCGTCATGCTCCCGATGCCTGCCTTCTCAGTGCGGACGACGATTTCGACCTAACTATCTACGGCTGCGACGTGGTCGAACCGGACAGATACAAGATCTTTCATTCCGCAGCCGAACTTCAGTACAAGGTGCTTGATCACGAATACGCCCTTTCGTACGAAAACGCGACGTTCGACGCGGTGATTGCGGCTGGCGTTCTTGAGCACGTTCCTATGGAGTACGAGAGCCTCAAGGAACTAAGTCGCGTGACGAAACCCGGCGGGGTGTTAGTGATCACGTTCCTTCCAAATAGCCGGTCACTTCACGAACTTCGGGCTCGCCGTTCCACTACGAGCCGTCATACGCCCGGCGTCGCCCACCACTTGAGGACCTATCAGCTCAAGACTGTACGACGGGCTTTACAGGCCTGCGGCTTTGAAGTTGAGCAGATTGGATATCAAACGCACTTCGACTTGCTCGATCTCGAACCGTTTGCCCCACAGCACAGGCGACTCATTTCCGCCGTGGGACGGCACACCGGTGCAGGCCGAGTCGCTCCTTGCCTTGCCCTCACAGCTCGACGACTGAGTTACTTCTAAGAGCTTTCCTGAGGACCGTGCGAGCGCGGCTGAATCTCGCACAAACGCAGAACGCCCGATATGTGTGCTGCCGACGTGCCAAGTACACGGCCAGCGCTCCGACGACGTTGGCGCCTAAGACGAGCAACTGGCGCCGACGACTAACGGTGGCGCCGAAGTTTGACGCTCGTCACGACGTCCCCTAGGGGTTTCGGGGGGAGAGCGCCGGCGTATTGACGGGGTTCGTAGCTGTGACGGCTACTAAAAGAACCCACGTCGGCTTACGAATAGACGTGGAACCGACTTTCGGGGTGTCTCGGCCGGTATCGGTGGCCTCGGTGAGCCCGGGAGCTAGGGGTAG
>JBAXUN010000217.1:0-1293 GCA_037129655.1 Actinomycetes bacterium | reverse complement strand
TCAGACACATTGATTCGGGTGGCCCATAGCTTCTTGGGGTCGCATCTGAGATCGTGTCGAGATGGGCGCGGCGAGAGGTTGCTTGAGTTGGCTGATCGCGCTGAGCGCGTTGGTTCTGGCTGCGTGTAGCAACGCGACGGCTCCGCTTTCTTCAAACACCGATGGACCCACCAAGTCCGGCACGAGTGGTCTCCCGGCTGAAACGTCGGAGTCGTCCGAAACGGCGTTGACGTTGTTGGCCTCGGGAGCTTTTGATGTGCCAGCGGTTCAGGGCATCAAAGATGCGCCTGGGTTTCACGAGGTCTTCGACGCCACGGCCTTGGTCCCGCCAGCAATACACGTTGGCTCTGGTAGTCGCATCCTGATTCGTTTCCGTGATCGCACCCGTCCGCACGTGACATGCGCGAGCGAACATCCGTTGTCGGGCTGCGTCACCCTCGATTGGTCCGATTTCCCTGAGCGTCCTCGAGTGCCTGCCGGGGGAGCGTTCGAGCAGCGACTCACGCTCGATGCCGCAGCAGGTCATCAAGACCTTTACTTGAGCCAATCCGGAACGCTCAATGCTCGACCCGATCATTACGAACCTGGTTGACCGCACAGTGCAGTGAGCGGGTCCGCTCGCGACTGGCCAGGTGTGTTGGCTGTAAACCTCGTGTCCGGCGACCGCATTGGCGTGCACGTGGTGCTCAGCAACGCTGGGCCTGAACCACTGGTTGCTCTTGAGTGGCAGATACTTGTCGCAAACGCCGAGTGACCCGATTGACGAGGGTGATTCTCCGCTATTCAGGCCTCAGGCGGGACCGGTTACCCGACGCAACGGAGCAATGACGAACCCCAGTGCTTCGGAGAGATCGTCGGCAGCTGCCTCGACGACGGCACCGATTTCGTTGATGCGTCATCCGATTTGAGACCGGGTGGCGTTGACATTGATCGCTGCGACGATTCGCCCGGTGTGATCTCTCACGGGGGCCGAGACGCCCATCAGGCCGAGCCCAAACTCCTCGTCGGCAGTGGCGTAGCCCTTATCTCGGGCCATGAGGATCGCAGTCCCGATGGTGTCGATGTCAACCTGATCGCTGCCCGCGGTGCCGAGGCGCCGCCGGTCAGTGGAAAGCGGGAAGCGAGAGCATGGCAGATGAGCCGGTACAAAGCCGTGGTTAGCGGCTTCGCTCGACTGGCAGAGTTGGAACTGTTCGACGCTTAGGGGCGCATACTGCAACTCGAGGATCGGCCGTGGCGTCGCAATCCGGACGCCTCACCCCAATCGAATATGAAACAATCAACAAGGCTGCT
>JBAXUN010000216.1:0-1369 GCA_037129655.1 Actinomycetes bacterium | reverse complement strand
CTTTGTGAAATAGGTCACGGCTAAGTGTTATACAGTGCCACCATGCGTTTCTCGCCGATCGTGATGTGTTGTACCGCAGTTGTCTTGGCTGCGTGTTCTTCGTCGAGCAGTCTTGAGTCCACGTCCAACTCGCTATCGCCCATCGTGTCGACAATGACCACCGAGTCCGAAGCAAGCACACCAACGAATCCACCGAACCCCTCAACGCCAAATACTGCCCTGCCCACATTCACCCCTCAGTTCACCACTAGCGATTTACAGACGACAGCACCCTGCGCTATGGGGAACCCGCCCGCCGACGCCCAGATGACATTTGTTGTGGACAGTCGCTTGTATGGAGTCGCCGTCGACGGCACACTCATCTGCTTGGCTGACCTAAAGGGGCGCTCGCCGAGCTCACTCTTGTGGAGCCCCGATGGTGACGAGGTGCTCGCCGGACCGGACAAATTGATCCATGCCGACAACTACTCGACCTCGACGGGCTATCGGTCCCAGGCCACCAACGTTCGATGGTCGGCGCCCAAGGGCACTGCACTCATCGCCCCCAACTCCGCTGGGCGTCTGATCTGGCAGAACGCCTACAAACCAGACATAGAGATCGACGTGTCGGCGGCAAACAATGTCACGAGCGCCGCCTATCACCCGTCGGGCAAGCAGATCGCCTCCGCCGGCGACGGACGAGATGGCAAGGGACCTGGAGTGTTCGTTTCGTCGAACCGCGGGGCGAACGCCATCAGAATCGGTCTACTCTCCGAGGAGTCGGCCGCCACCGAAATGTCGTTCAACATGAGTGGCAACCAGTTGGACTTCATTCACCGACACGCCGACGGCCAGTCGCATCTTCACCGCTACTGGGTTGACAGCGGAGGAGGAGTATTAAACGACCTCCCGACCACTCCTTACTCCACGCTCTCGAACCTCACCGTGAGCACTGTCGACGACTCTTCAATTGCTTGGACCGAAACCGACGCCTCGAACGAGTCGACGACACACGTATCCATTGAGTCAGGGGTGTCGCAAGAGATTCGCTTGCCGATCGCACAGCGCATGTCGACTCCAATCGGTTGGCTGCCGAACGAGCACCTTCTCGTGGCCGTTCGCCCGATTGGCGCCGACGCTGTGGCCCCATTTGAGCTCTGGAATTGGTCGTCCGGCGGCATGCAGTTGGTGATTGACCATGTCAGCGCCGCCGCTGCGCGTACGGCGATCGGGGCCTTTGCCCCGGCCGGGGGCTACCAACCGCTCACTATTCTTCCTGGATCGGAATTTGGTTGATGACCTTCACCGCCAACCGGTCGGTTGGCAATGAAGCAAGCGACAGCGCGACCAGCCCCAGCAGACCCGCCCAGTTATGCCGCCGGAATGAACC
>JBAXUN010000215.1:0-1387 GCA_037129655.1 Actinomycetes bacterium | reverse complement strand
CCACCCAAGGTTGGGCGCTGTGCAGTCATGATGTGGATCCTCCTGGCAGGTGGGCAGGTAAACACGTACTCATGTTTGGTCAGTCATTGCGGCATGGGACGAGATCGACGTGACCAGAGTACCGGCCAAGTCCCTGGCTACGGCGAGTTCAGGCTGGGCGTTGACTCCACCGCTGGCCTGCGTCGACATACTTCCCGACGCCACACCGAGAGCCAGCGCATCAGCTACCGACTCCCCAGCCATGCGGGCCGCCAAGAAACCAGCGGTAAGGCTGTCACCGGCACCAACTGTGTCAACGACGTCGACCTTCGGCGCGGCGACGTGAATGAGCTCGTCCTGCGTCCATGCGAACGCACCTTCTGCTCCACACTTCATCACCACAATCGCACCGGCCGGCATCCGAGCATGAAGTGCAGCGGCGGCGTTTAATCGATCATCAGCCCTGGCTAGACCGCGAGCTTCCGGCTCGTTACAGAACAGGACGTCTACATGTTCTAAAGCAGCTGGAAGATACGAGTCCCACTCGCGAGCCGGATCATCATTGGGATCAACTGATGTGGTGAGCCCACGTGATCGAGCGTCAGCTAACACGGGCGCTAACTCGTGTACCGCACCCGTCTGAAGGAACCACGACCCGATATGCAGATGACGAAGCTCTGGCAGCTCATCGAGTTTGATATCCGACGCGAGCAGATCCCCCATCACGCCAAAGTCGGTGAGGATGTGGCGATCGTTAGCGTCATCGGCGCGCACGAGAATGACTGACGAACCCGTACGTCCCCCCTGCACAGTGCGAACGAAGGTGGTATCGACGCCGCGTTCGGCAAGTCTGTCCATCATGTATTCGCCAAAACCATCGTTACCGATGCAACCTACGATCCCCACGTTGACACCGAGCCGGGCCGCACCAGCACACATGATGGCCACCGATGACCCGATTGTTGTTGTCGTCATTGAGATGATTTCTTCGGACTGACCGAACGCCAGCTCTCGAACCCCCGTCACGACGATGTCGGGATTAACCTCGCCAAAGGCCAGTAACTCAATCATTTGCCAATCCCCGCTGTAAGGCCGCGAACGAACGCGCGCTGCGAGAGTAAGTAAAACAGCGCCACGGGTAGGATCGATAGGGTTGCAACCGCCAGAACCAGCGGCTGGTTCGTGACGTACCGACCCTGCAACAGGGTCATGCCAGCCATGAGCGTGCGACTTTTCTCGTCTTGTAAGAACACCAGCGCGATGAGCAGTTCATTCCACGCCCACCACTATCCGCGCAGATCAGCGGGGAGCAAGGCCATCGGCATCGACTGGAATGCCACTGGTCGAAGGAAACGACGCATGGCAGTTGTACCAACAGATGTATGCAAGGCATTAGTGGTGGACGGGT
>JBAXUN010000214.1:0-1387 GCA_037129655.1 Actinomycetes bacterium | reverse complement strand
AGTAAGCCACCACGCCGATGCCCAGTAGACCACTCCAGGGCATCGAGATCGGAATGCCGGCAATGCGAAAAGACAATCCTGGGCTGGTGCGTTGACCGCTCGATTCCGGTGCCTGATTCGTCGTCATCTCATCCCCACCGTAACTGGCTTTCACTACTGATTAAGAAAAACCAAGCTTGCGTCGAATCTTGGCGCTGATACTCGATTCCGCGAGCTTGCGTCGACGAATCTCACGTCTCTGCATCATTACCGCGAGGACCGCCACGTGCACGTCTACCGGTGCTTCGCTGCTCGCCGGCGATGTGACCTCAGCGTCTGAGAGATCGACCGCGTAGCGGATGGCGCGCGAAAGCGTCCGGCTGACGTAATCGGCCACTGCAGCCTTGGCCTGCTCATGGACGACATGAGTCGTTAGGAAACGGTTCAATTCAACATACGTCGTCAATGCCGAGGCGTACTCAGAGGTAGGTTGCGCCTGAGTCGTGATGGATCCATTTCTGACGCGACGCTGATAGAGAGCCTGAGCTGTGTGTGCCGCCCGCTGTGCGGTTAAAAGGCACTGAAAGGTGAAGAGATTATCTTCGTGGATCAGTCCTTCGACGAACTCAAGATCGGCATCGACATAATGCTGACGCGATATCAGTTGAAGGCACGCAGATGGGCGGTAGTCGTCGGGTCCCAACATCTGAGTGAACAGTTCTGCACCGCTACGAGGTTGCGAGTAATCAGCACTTCGGGTGTAGTACTTCTGGTAACTGCCGTGCGCTTCTGCCAGTTCTTGCGTCTCGAAGAAAGAAGCAGCATCGAAGAAGAGCACATCGAGCTGATCACGCCGGGCAATGGACGTCAGCGACTCAAGTGTGTTGGCCGAGACGTAGTCGTCACTGTCTAGGAAAAGCAGATACTGCCCCGACGCCTCGCTGACACCGGCATTACGTGCTGCGGAAAGTCCGGCATTCGGCTGCTGGATGAGTGTGAATCGCGAGTCCTGGTCAACGAACGTCTGAACAATCTGTGCCGACCCGTCCGTGGATCCATCGTCAACACAGATGACGTTGAACTCGGAGAGCGTCTGGCCGCGCAGGCTTTCTAGGCACTGCTCGACATAGCTTTCAACGTTGTATATGGGCACGACCACACTCACAAGCGGCCGAGACGTTGCATCAGCACGTTGCAGAGCAACGGGCTGCTCATTGGCTGGTGAGCTGTTGCTCATCGACGCGTCACAGGGAATTCAGCCTGCGCCGGAAAGCCAAATCCGATGAAATCATGTCGCTGAGATTCAACGTTGGCTCCCACCCCAGAACGGACTTCGCCACCGCATTAGACGCAATGAGTTTCGCTGGATCACCTGGCCGACGATCACCGTACGTATGCGGAATATGAA
>JBAXUN010000213.1:0-1407 GCA_037129655.1 Actinomycetes bacterium | reverse complement strand
CGCTGATATCCGCCCGGGACGATCTCGCCAACCCAGGCGAGGTTCTCGCACAAGTTCGCGGCGGTCTGACATCCAAGACAGCCATTGCACGGTACGCGCGAATCAACGACGACACGGTCTCCAGTGGAGAATTCACCGCCGGGGCAGTCTTCGACGATGCCGATGATTTCGTGTCCGAGGATGGCTGGCCAGGTTGTCACCCAATCACCGGTATTGAGAACGTGAAGGTCGGATCCGCAGATGCCTGCGTATTCCACGGCGATCAGAGCGCTACCTAAAGGCGTAGACGACAAGACGCGCTGCTCCAGCGCGAGGGAAAGATCCTCACGTAGAACAAGCGCGTCTGTCATCACCTGTGAAATATATCGGACCTTGTCACTTGCTAGATCAGGCGTTGGGTCCAAATCAGAGCAGCGACTGCAGCGGCTATTGCTAGGAGGAGTGCGATACCGGCGAAAACGGCGGTCACTTCCTGGGTTTTGATTTCGTATGCGAAGTCGTGGCTGATCTTGTTGTAGGACGCACCAAGTTGGTCGGCCGTCTCCGCGGTGAACGACCGGCCACCGCTTTGCTGAGCGATTGACGACATTGCGGCCACATCAGTTGGTACTGGAATCTGCTCACCTTGGATGGTGACCGTCCCGTTTTGGGTACCGAATGCGATCGTGTCGATCGGCACTCCGGCGGCCTTGGCTTCACCGGCTGCGGTACCGGCTGCCTGAACGGGCGACTCGAGTCCGTCGGAAACAGTGGGCGTGCCGTCGCTCATCAAAACGATGGCAGCGGGTGCCGCCTTCCCTGAGTCGCCCTTGGGGATTCCGGCGATCGCTGCCAATGACGTGCGAATACCCTCGGCCGTCGCGGTGCCTCCGCCAACGCCCAATGAAGTGAGAGCCGACGTAACCTGGGCTCGATCGGCAGTCGGGGCAACGATCAGTCGGGCTGAGCTATCGAAAGTGACGAGGCCGACTTGAACGCCTTCGGGCAACCCTGCAATGAAGTTGCGCGCCTGACTTTCGGCCGCTTCAAGGCGACTGGGTGCCACATCCGTTGCCGTCATTGATCCGGATGTGTCAAGGGCGAGAAGGATGGTCGCCCTGTCCTTGGCCACTGGGATCGCCATGGCGGGCTGCGCGAATGCCAACGTCAATATGACGAGTGAACTCAACAGTCCGACTGCGGGTACGTGTCGTTGCCACCCAGAACGCTTTGGTGCCACCGAATCAAGCATCGCTACGTTCGTGAAGCGAGCGACATCATTGTGACGGCGTTTCTGAATCACGACGTAGGCAACGGCAAGAAGGATCGGTGCGATCAAGAAAATGAGTCGCCAACCGGCAAGGAATGTCATCGGGAAACCTGTCCTGAAGTTTGTAGTGCGGTACGGATACGGGTGGCTGCGGATCG
>JBAXUN010000212.1:0-1410 GCA_037129655.1 Actinomycetes bacterium | reverse complement strand
TAGTGGCGGAGTTTTTAGTGGCTGAGCGCATCAGCAATCAGCGCCACCGTGCGCGAAATATCGTCAGTCGTGGTGTGCGGATTGATCGTGCACAAGCGAATAACGGTTCGTCCGTGCAAGACGGTACTGGTGGCCGCCGCGAACCCGTCGGCGGTTACCTCGGCAACCGCAGCAGTATGCGCAGCCGCGTCTCCCGTCTTCGAACTGAATGTGATGACGCCGAGCCGCGCGGGCGTCGCAACCTCAAGTCGCTCATCACCTTCAACGCACTGCTGCGCAAACTCCGCGAGTGCTATCCCCCGCTGCACAGCGTCAACAATCGTGTGCAATCCGTATGTTCGCAGTGTCAGCCACAATTTGACCCCGCGAGCGCGACGGGTCAATTCCAGACTTCGATTGTGAAGATCTACCGCACCCCCTTGTGTATCAGCGAGGTACTCCGGATACATCGCGAAGGTACGCTCCAAGGCATTCGGATGAGCTACCCAAACGCACGCTGCGTCGTAAGGCTGAAAGAGCCACTTATGGGGATCAAGAACGAACGAATCAGCGAGTTCAAGCCCCTCAATTCCATTGCGCCCGGGGGCCAGAGCGGCTGGCCCGCCATACGCCCCATCAACGTGGAACCAGATTCCGAATTCGCGACAAAGCGCGGCAAGCGCTGGCAGATCATCCACCACACCTGTGTTGGTGGTACCGGCGGTTCCTACCAGGACGGCCGGTCGACGTCCGGCAGCGATGTCTCGTTCAATCGCCTCTCGCGCTGTCGCTGGCGAGAAACGGAACTCGGCATCGGTTGGCAACACCGTGATGTCGTCAGCCGACCAGCCGATACCGAGAGCACCACGCTTGATTGAGGAGTGGGTTTGATCGCTGAGGTACAGAACTCCAGGCCCACGTTCGGCTCTCGCAGTAATGAGCGCTGTCGTACTCGCCAAAGAGCCGCCCGACACTAGAACGCCCTGAGATTGTGGATTCAACCCGAGCGCATCTCGAAGCCAGTCGAGTGCAACAACCTCAACCGTTGCAGTCCCTGACCCTCCACCCCAGGACGAGGCGATTCCTTGCATTCCACTGGCCAGCCAATCACCAAGAATCGCAACGTGAGATGACGGGCCGGGCACGCGTGCGAAGTACCTCGGATGGTCGCCATGCTGTTGATTTTCAAGTGCGACATCAGCAAGAAGCGAAAGGCCCGACGCAATGTCTCCTGACTCCTGCGGAAGTGGCCCGCCGAGTTGTTCTGTGAGCTCAGTGAATGGACTCGTCGTTATCGCTGGACGATCTGACAGTGTCGTCAGATGCTCAATCGTTCGATCGACAACCCAATAACCAAGGCGACGAAACTCGTCAACATCGAGATCGAGAATCTCTGGCGAGATCTCAAGGCCAGGAATCTGCTCATCATTG
>JBAXUN010000211.1:0-1413 GCA_037129655.1 Actinomycetes bacterium | reverse complement strand
ACGTGTGACGAATCATTGCAATACTTGTGCCGGCCTCGGAAGATGCGATTGCCCTTAGGCGTTCACCCGAGTCGATCGCTCATCGCGGGTCAATCGCTTGTGGAAGTGCCGTTGACCGGGCTATCCTTACGTCGATACTCGCGTGTCTTTGGGGAAGCTCACATTCGGCACGGACTCGTCATTTGGAGGCATGTCATGCCACGCAAGAATATGTCAGCGAGGGTCGGTCGATCGGTTCTCGCAGTGGAGCAGCTGGAACCTCGTCGGCTGCTCGCCGCAGACCTATTGGCGGCCGAGACCCACGCTGTTCTCAGGAACGGTGAGGACGTCGCCGCACCGGCGAAGTATTGGGTCGTTTCGACCAGCCGCGTGGCCCAGTCGCTCTCCGCATCCTCAGCGACCAGTTCGCCCCTGCAGCGAGCGTCAGCGGCCGCGTCCACCTACAGCGTCGTGAACCCACTCCCTCCGCGCATCCAATGGAACGCGAACTATGGCTATTGCGGCGAGGCCTCCTTCATCAGCGCCGGCCTCTTCTATGGCCAGTATCTCTCGCAATACGACGCCCGCGCCATCGCGAGCAACAACGCCCGTCAGAATCTCAGCAGTTCCCAGCTCTTGCTGGGCGTCAACGACGTCGCTGCGGCCAAGGCGATGCACCTCGCGGCGACACCCTTCAACACTTCCACGCAGACCAGCACCGCCGCGTTTCTCACCTGGGTCAAGTCGAATGTGATTGCCGGCTACCCGGTGGTGATGGGTGTGTTCATGAACCAATCCCGGTTCTACGGAAATAAGAACCTGAATGCGGGAGACACCGAATACGACCACATCGTGATCGCCACCGGGATCACGTCGCGCCATCCGTTGACCGGCCCGGCGGTTTACTACGCCGACGATATTATCACGTTCAACGACAACGGCCTGTGGACCGGCACCCCGAACGGCCAACCACAGAATGTGTTCAGTTGTTCGTTTGGCACCTTCGCGGCAACACGCCAGCAGGCCAATGCCACGACGAGGCCGGTGTATTCGCTGAATAATGGCCCCGACTACGGAATCGCGATCACCGGCATCATCGATCTGAGTCGCGAGACAGTGCCGGTGAGATTGGCCACCAGCGTCAACGCCGAGTCGACCGGAATCGTCAACAACTCCACGACCCGGCCCGCTTTCAAGCCGGTGACGCTGACCGTCACGGTCTCGGGTCTCACGCCTGGTGTTACCTACAACCTCTACCGCTATAGCTCCATGGCGGCTGTGCCCGACTCCAACATCAACGCCAATGCTGCCAAGGCTGTTCAGAAGCGGGCGATCACGATTACTTCCGGATCGACGTTCACGATGACGCAGACCATCAAATCCAACCAGATCGTCGTCTACCGCGCGGTCCCCGTCGGCGCACCATAGATGACG
>JBAXUN010000210.1:0-1435 GCA_037129655.1 Actinomycetes bacterium | reverse complement strand
TCAGCGTCTCTTCGTCTTGATCGGGGATGAACGTAGAGCCGAGCGCCGACGAAAATGTGCGCGGGTCGCGGCTGATCTTCTTGACGTCGGCGTGCTTGGTGATGGCCCAAAAGCCAGAGCCATTTGGTTCGTCGTGCCAGAACACCGGAGCGGATTTGCGGAGCAGATCGAACTGATCGTGGGGTGCCTCGCGCGACCACGTGTTGGCCAACAGATCGATGTTCGACAGGTCGATGCCGGGGGAGTTGCTCATGTGGCTATTTCTCGGCTATTTCTCGGCTGCCGCAGCGAGAGCGGCGAGCGTGATTTCCATATTCGCTCGGTTGTGAGTTGCTCGGTCTGAAACGCCGCTGACGACCTTGCCTAAGCGGTCGTGCCATGTTTTGCGGTGGTCAGCCCAGCTATGGGTTACGCGACAACCAGTGGCGGTTGGTTCGATTTCGTAGATCCAGTCGCACCAGTTTTTGCCGAGCAACATCAGCCCAAACGACAGCTTCTTTGGTGCGTCGCAGACATTCACCTCAACGACGGTCTTCCACTTTTTCTTGCCGTTCTTGTTCGATCCCGCAAAGCGAGCTCCAACTGCGGCGTGCGTGGCGCCCTTGACCCATTCGCCACCTTGGTTTTCGGGTGACCATTCGCCCATTCGAGGCAGATCAGAAACGAGTGCCCACACTGTTTCGGGGCTAGCGGCAATATCTCGGGAGACAGAAACGAGCTGTGACATGGCACGACTGTACATGTTTGGCATGGTTAACGGGCTATGCCAAAATGATCTTCATGCAGGTCAACATCGGTCAACTTCTCACGCAGCGCGCATACGTTAATCCTGATCTCGAAGCGCTCTACGACGTGGCTGCCGGCCGACGGTTTTCGTATGAGCAGCTGAATGCGCGCTCGAACCAAGTGGCCCACGCCATTTCGTCCACTGTCAACAAGGGCGACCGAGTTGCGCTGCTGATGATGAACTCGCATGAGTTCCTCACGGCCTTCTTTGCCATCGCCAAGATCGGTGGTGTCGTGGTTCCGCTGAACTGGCGCCTCGTGCCGAACGAACTCGAGTTCATTCTCAAAGATTCGGGCACCACGGCGTTGTTCTATGGCGAAGAGTTTCTGGCGTCGGTTGTCGAGCTCCAGTCGCGTGGCGACAAGACCGATGTCGCCCAGTGGATTCACGTCGGCTCGGCCGACACGACACCATCGTTTGCCAGCGAGTTCAACAGCCTCGTCGATCATCAGCCAGGCACCGAGCCAACCGTCTCGGCGTTCAACGACGACCTGTTGTACATCATGTACACCTCGGGAACCACGGGGCTACCCAAGGGTGTGATGCACACGCACAACACTCAGATGGCAGCGCTGCTCACGCTCAATGCCACCAGCGACTTCTGCGTTGGCGACCGCTATCTCAACCCGATGCCGTTGTTTCATGTGG
>JBAXUN010000021.1:0-27883 GCA_037129655.1 Actinomycetes bacterium | reverse complement strand
CGCCCATGACCATGGCCGGCAGGGCGTTCACGGTTGTCCATTCGGCTTCGGTGAACGATTCTTTGCTGATCATCGGGTGGACTCCTATGAGTTATTGGTGTGCATATGCCGTGTAGAACATTATTGCAGGCTGATCTGCGGTCTTGCCGTGAGTCGTGTGGTCTGGACTCTGTGAGTCGCGGGTTAGGGTTGTTGAAACGATCGCGGTGGCCGGTGGAGCGTCGGATTCGTTAGCTACTGCGAGGGGATCGAGTGCCATGAATACGACACATACGAAGCACACCTCTGATCGAAGTGACATTCGGTGGGGTTTGATCTTCGCTGCCGGATTGCTACCGCTGGCACTCGCTGCCTGCTCAAGCAGTCCTACGCCCGCGCCAACAGACTCGCTGAGCCCAACGCAAACCCAGACGCAGTCGCCAAGTGCGTCTGGCACTCCGACTCAGAGCCAGAGCCCCACCGCTACTCCGACGGACAGTCCGACACCTTCGGATTCGCCCTCGCCAACGGACACTTCGACCATGTCACCGAGCCCAACTGGAAGCGTCACGCCTGCTCCAACTGGATCGGTGTCACCATCGCCCTCGGGATCTATTTTGGGCATTGGTGTTATGTACAGTCCCACCACTGTAAAGGCGTGGGAACTGATCAACATCGTCGGAACCACCGATCCGTCTCTGGCCGGAAAGCGCGCCTACATCTTGAAGATTAATCATGGCGTCACCTCGGTGTTGGATACAGGCTCACCCATTAACTCTGCTGGGATCATTCGCACCTGGGCCAAGCTCGGTCGCGATGGTGAACTGCGACTGATTGTGCCTGCGGTTCCCGTTATTGCAGGGCCGCTGCCAGTGGGAACCCCGCTACTGGCTCAATCGGGTGTCTTCACTGTCAAGGTTGTCTGAATCAGCGTTGGCTGGTGAAATATCTGGGCCGACTGACTCGCTCGCGGCAGTTGTGGGCTGATTCCTTACCTCAGATTTGGCGGGCAGCGGGTGTTCGGGATCGCGTCCTGACGCGTACTTCACAATGCCGTAAAAGCCACCTGCGAGCGGTACTGCTACTAGGGCGCCAAGGATTCCCAGGGTGATGCCCCCGGCCGCAATTGCCACAACGATTGCGAGCGGATGAAGATTGACGGCCTTGCCCATAACCAACGGCTGCATGACATCTCCGTCGAACGATCCCACGACGATCGTCAATGCAATAACCAGAAGTGCCGTGGTAGGGCCGCATTCAGCAAGTGCCACAACGGCGGCGAAGAACGTGGCGAACGGTGCGCCGATCACCGGAATGAACGCTCCTAGGAATACGACCGCTGCCAGTGCTGGGGCTAAAGGTACGCCCAGTACCAGTAGGCCGAGGTAAACCAAGATGGCGTCGAGAAGAGCCACGATGACGATTCCACGGGTGTAGCCGGCGACGGACTCCCAAAAGATACGGCCGGAGGTGTCAACGTACGTTCTCGATTGCTGCGGGAACCAACTCAGCAGCCAGTCCCAGATCTTCTCTGGCGTCATGAGAAAGAAGATCACGCCGAAGATGAAGACCGAACTTGCAATGATCAACGTGCCAAGAGAACTGAACGCTCCGAAGACATTTCCGGCTAAGTCCTTGGCGATGGATTCGCCGAACGATTTGGCCTGATCAATCAGATTTTGGAACTGATCGTTCGACAGGTTCAGCGGCCCAGTAGTCAGCCAGGTCCGAATCTGGTCGAACCCTTGCCCGATGGCTGCGCCGAGGTTCGCACCCTCATTGATAGTTGCTCGAATCACCACCGTCAAAATTGCGATGATCCCCGCCGCGATCACCGCCATCGCCAAAATCATCGATACGACTTTGGGTAAGAACCGCTCAAACAGGCGCATTACTGGGCCAGTCCAAGCTGTGACGAGCAGCGCGAAAAACAGCGCTGCCGCGACAGGAAACAGGGTGTTTAGGCCGGAGAAGATGACTGCCAAACCAGCTAGCACGATCAACAGTCGCCAGGTGTACCCGGCCGCCGTTCGTAGCGCGGTTGGGATGCTTTCGGAGATCTGCTCTGACGTCGGAGCTACGGCGCGATCCGGCATCACATCACTATCCATCTATGCATAGTGCTCCTGAATCGACGCGGGTAGATGACTTTAGGCGTAAATCGATGTGGTGTCGTACGTTGGCGGTGGAAGTGTCGTGCAGATCCGTGATGTGCGACAAGATGGATGCGTGGTCAATCGTTTGGTTTCTGCAACGTCGCCGTATCTACTTCAGCATGCCGAGAATCCGGTCGATTGGTGGGAATGGGGTCCGGCGGCCTTCGACGAGGCGCGACGGCGCGATGTTCCGCTATTCATCTCGATTGGCTACGCGGCGTGCCACTGGTGCCATGTGATGGCACATGAATCCTTTGAAGATGAACAGGTAGCCGCTTATCTGAACGAGCACTTCGTTTCGGTCAAGGTGGATCGCGAAGAGCGCCCTGATGTTGATGCCGTCTACATGACCGCAACGCAAGCGTTGACGGGGCACGGTGGTTGGCCGATGACCGTTTTCGTGACACCGACAGGTGAACCGTTTTACACCGGGACGTACTTTCCGCCAACTCCGCACCATCGGCTTCCCTCATTTGGTCAACTACTCGAGACGATTTCCGCGAGTTGGCAAACCGAGCGAGACAAGTTGGAGAGTGCCGCCGCGCGCATTACCAAGACCCTGTCCGAACGATCGGCAGTTTCTATTGCTGATCCTCTGGACAGGCCAGTGGTCGAAGCCGCGATAGTTGCCGCGGCGGATGGTCTTGCCCGCATCTACGACAGTGCTTCGGGTGGTTTTGGTGGAGCGCCGAAGTTTCCGCCATCGATGGCCCTTGAATTCCTGCTGAGATATCAGGTACTCAATGATGACCCTCGTGCCGCAGCGATGATTGATGGAACCTGTCAAGCCATGGCCCGAGGTGGAATGTACGACCAGTTAGCTGGTGGTTTTGCTCGCTATTCGGTCGACGCGGAATGGGTGATCCCACACTTTGAGAAAATGCTTTACGACAATGCACTCCTCCTGCGCGTCTATTTGCACTGGTGGAGAGATTCGCATAATCCGTTGGCGCTCAAGGTAGTTCGGGAGACAGCTGCGTTCCTACTCCGTGATCTGCGCTCAGTGCAAGGAGGTTTCATCTCCTCACTTGATGCTGATACCGATGGTCATGAAGGTCTTACGTACGTATGGACTCCAGGCGAGCTCGTTGAGGCTCTCGGACCGGATGATGGCCAGTGGGCTGCGGAATTGTTTGCCGTGACGGCTGCAGGGACGTTTGAACATGGAGCTTCGGTACTTCAACTACTTCGCGATCCTGACGATGTCGAGAGATGGAAGCGCATCACGTCGACTCTGAGCGACGTGCGAGCAACCCGGCCACAGCCAGGGCGAGACGACAAGATTGTGGCGGCGTGGAACGGCTTGGCGATTGCGGCTCTAGTTGAGGCCGGTGAATTGTGTGGCGAGCCATCATGGACAACCGCTGCCTGCGAGGCAGCGCAACTGCTGATCGACGTGCACCTTGTGGATGGCACGTTGAGTCGTACCTCCAAGGATGGGGTGCGCGGTAACAATGTTGGCGTTCTTGAAGACTATGCGTGCGTTGCCGAGGCCTTCTTGGTCATTCATCAGTTCTGCGGTGGGTCGCAATGGCTCGAGCAGGCCCGTGGGCTGATCGATGTGCTCGTAGACGAGTTTGGCGATCCGGTGTCCGGTGGATTCTTTGATACCGCTTCGTCTGCTGAAGAACTTGTACTACGCCCCCAAGATCCGACCGATAACGCGACCCCGTCGGGATGGGCTGCGACATGCGGGGTCTTGCTCACATATGCGGCATTGACGAACTCCGCGCAACACCGGGTCAGGGCAGAAGAGGCGTTGGCGCCTCTGGTGACCCTTGGCGCCGAGCATCCCAGATTCGCCGGCTGGGGTCTTGCCGTTCTGATGGCCTGGCTCGATGGCCCACGTGAGGTGGCCGTCGTGGGTGCGCAGGCTGATCTGCTTACCGAAGAGCTGTGGCAGGTGGCACGCAGGACACCTCGACCCGGAGTTGTTTTGGTGAAGGGGGAGCCGGGCGACCAGCATCCGCTACTTCGTGGGCGTCTACTGCAAGGCGGCCTGCCGACGGCCTACGTCTGTCGACAATTCCTATGCAGTGCGCCAACCACATCCCCGGCAACGCTCACCGAGCAACTGTCGATGGGCGCATGAACCGCGATTGAGTGAGGTTCATGAGGTGGGGGACATTTGCCCTACTCGCCGGGTAGTCTCGCAGGTGGCGACGTCGACAGTGATCTGAACGCTCGACGTCTGGGCCGTGTATCGGTGAGAGGAGGTTGACGAAAAGTATGGGCGTCAGAGACCTCATCTACGGCGTGTATGAACGCCAGTTGATGTCATCGCTCAACCGCGACCGCACCCCGCGCCACGTTGGCGTCATTCTTGATGGCAACCGTCGGTGGGCAGCCGTGCAAGGAAGTTCAACAGCGCACGGGCACAAGGCTGGAGCCGACAAAATCACCGAGTTTCTCACCTGGTGTGAGGAGGTTGATGTTGAGGTTGTAACTCTGTGGTTGCTTTCGACGGATAACCTCTCACGTGCGCAAGGTGAGCTTGAACCGCTGCTTGCGATCATCGAGCAGACGGTGACCGACCTTGCTGCAACAGGCCGATGGAAGATCCACCCGGTTGGTGCACTGGATCTGCTGCCCACACACACCGCGGCTTCGTTAAAGAAGGCACAAAGTGACACGCAGAGCGCCGAAGGGCTGATGGTAAACATCGCAGTCGGTTACGGCGGCAGACAAGAAGTTGTTGATGCGGTGCGATCGCTTCTGGCAGACCACGCGAGCAAGGGCACAACACTCGACGATCTAGCAGCTGTGCTCGATGTTGAACATATTGCCGAGCACCTCTACACCGCGGGCCAGCCAGACCCGGATTTGCTGATCCGTACCTCAGGTGAGCAGCGGCTATCGGGCTTCCTTCTATGGCAAAGTGCGCACTCGGAATTCTATTTCTGTGAGGCGTACTGGCCGGACTTCCGCAAGGTGGACTTCCTTCGAGCATTGCGCAGTTACGACGCGCGCGGACGACGCTTCGGCTCCTGACACTGGTCGCACCTGCCCAGAATTTCTGCGCCAGAAGTTCACCTCTACGTCACCCTTTTGTCTCGGCGTGGCGTCGCAAAACCGATGGGCCATGGGGCTTAGCGTCAGAGGTACTCGGGCGGCGCCCGGCCGACCCGAGCATCAGGGAGGCATTGTGCCCAGCCGACGTTCTGCTGCTGAAGTTCGCACGTACGTGCTTGATACCTCGGTTCTGCTGTCTGATCCCCATGCTGTGCTTCGGTTTGATGAGCATGAAGTGGTCATACCTGTGATCGTGATCGTCGAACTTGAAGCTAAACGCTCGCATCCAGAACTCGGCTACTTCGCGCGGCAGGCACTGCGGTTCCTCGACGATATGCGGGTCTCCCATGGGCGTCTCGACCAGCCAATGCCGGTCGGTTCCTCCGGCGGAACGTTGCGAGTCGAACTCAACCACAGCGATGCGTCGATCTTGCCGAGTGGATTCCAGCTTGGCGATAACGACACCCGGATTCTTGCGGTGGCCCGTAATCTCGCGGCCGAGGGTTGCGATGTGGTGCTGGTGTCCAAGGATCTTCCGATGCGCGTCAAGGCGTCATCGGTAGGACTCACCGCGCAGGAGTATCGCGCAGAACTTGTTGTTGAGACGGGCTATACGGGCATGGTCGAGCTCGACGTAGCCGGTGCCGATGTTGATCGACTGTACGAACAGGATCGTATTGAACTTGATGCCGCGCGTGATTTGCCCTGTCACACAGGCGTTGTGCTGGTTTCTGAACGTGGAAGTGCGCTCGCCAGGGTGACTCCGGATAAGCAGATTCGTTTGGTGCGTGGTGATCGTGAGGCGTTTGGGCTGCATGGTCGTAGCGCCGAACAGCGGGTGGCACTTGATCTCTTGCTGG
This sequence comes from Actinomycetes bacterium, assembly GCA_037129655.1. Taxonomy (GTDB): domain Bacteria; phylum Actinomycetota; class Actinomycetes; order S36-B12; family CAIYMF01; genus Longivirga. Next base: position 21,876 of record JBAXUN010000021.1, on the reverse strand, counting down.
ATAACGAGGTCGGCATCGTGTCGCTTGGTGGTCGGGCCGGAACGGGTAAGTCGGCCCTTGCCTTGTGTGCGGGGCTCGAAGCGGTTTTGGAACGTCGAGCGCACCGCAAGGTCATGGTCTTCCGGCCGCTTTACGCGGTGGGAGGTCAAGAGCTTGGCTACCTACCGGGCAGCGAGTCAGAGAAGATGTCGCCTTGGGGTCAAGCCGTGTTCGACACCCTAAGCGCATTGACGACGCAGGAAGTCGTTGAAGAGATTGTTGATCGCGGGATGCTCGAAGTGCTTCCGCTCACGCATATTCGTGGGCGATCCCTACACGATGCGTTCGTTATCGTTGACGAAGCGCAATCACTTGAACGCAATGTCCTGCTGACGGTGTTGTCGCGAATCGGTCGCGACTCAAGAGTGGTGCTCACGCACGATGTCGCTCAGCGAGACAACCTTCGAGTTGGTCGTCATGACGGTGTAGTCGCGGTGGTCGAAAAGTTGCGAGGCCACCCGCTGTTCGCGCACGTGACTCTGACACGAAGTGAGCGCAGCCCAATCGCGGCGTTGGTAACCGAGATGCTTGAGGACCTGCCGGGATAAACCCCCGGCCTAGTAACGAACGAAAGCGCCGGCCACCTGTTACCAGGTAGGTCGGCGCTTTCGTTCGTTACGGCTCGCGTGGTTACTTGTCGTCGCCCAGGTGCAGGTGCTCGGAGGCTATGTTAAGCCGATCTAAGGCGGCATCCACGCGATCGAAGATAAGGACGCCAAGGACGAGCAGTGCGGTAAGGAACGTTGTCGTCGTGTTCTGGAATGCAGGATCAAGGCCATTCCACTTGCTGTTCAGGTACATGACGAACCAGTTGCCGCCGACGGTGATGAAGCCAAAGAAGAAGACCAGCAATCCGGTCGTCGCGCCCAGCATCGTGAGGCGTTGGGCGTTGCCCCAACCGGTGCGGTTCGTGGCATTCTTGAGGCCAACGACGCCGGCCCACGTAAGTAGGATGCCAGTGAGGGTCTCCATGGCGATTAGTCCGATGTACGCCACCACGTGGAACCAGTTGGCATTGATCGCGCGCCACTCGAAACCGCTGTTTTCAAAGACGCCATCGAGGGATAGCACTCCCTGCACAAATACCCAGTTGCTCTGTGGGTTCGTGATGTTGTCAAAGGCCACGACAAGGAAGTATGCGGCCTGCATGAGGACGGCTCCGCTTGCGACGCTGCGAAGTACTCGGCCGAGATCCCAGCTGTTTAGGCTGCCATTGTTGACGGTGTTCGACATGGATTCTCCTTGGAAATGAAAGACTGCCATGACGACGCTAGAGGTAGTGAAGGCTCTTGTCCTGCAACATCAGCGGTATTCGCGCAAGAATTTCCCTACTGGACCCGCTTAGTTTGCTTTCCTTGGAATCACTCTGCGGAACGAACCCGAATCGTTGTTGCGATGGGACGCAGGGTTTCGGCGAAGAAGTCGTTGCCTTTGTCATCGACGACTATGAAGGCCGGGAAGTTCTCAACCTCGATCTTCCAGACCGCTTCCATCCCGTTTTCGGGAAAGTCGATGACGTCGACGTGCTTGATGCAGTCCTGAGCTAGGCGAGCCGCTGGGCCGCCAATGGAACCGAGGTAGAAACCACCATTGGATTTGCAGGATTCCGTCACTGCCTTACTGCGATTGCCTTTCGCGAGCATCACCATCGAGCCGCCAGCCTTCTGGAACTGGTCTACGTAAGAGTCCATCCGGCCTGCCGTCGTCGGCCCGAACGAACCAGAGACCATTCCCTCGGGGGTCTTCGCGGGCCCGGCGTAGTAGACGGCGTGATCACGCAAATACGACGGCATGGGCTCGCCGGCGTCGAGCATCTCTTTGATGCGCGCATGTGCGATATCGCGGGCCACGACCAGAGGCCCAGAAAGTGATAAGCGCGTCTTGACGGGATAACGCGAAAGCTCTGCGCGGATCTCGGCCATGGGTCGCGACAAATCGATGTGCACGACGTCGTCATCAAGGTGAGTGTCGGTGACCTCAGGCAGGAAACGCGCCGGATCGGTTTCTAACTGCTCGAGGTAAACACCTTCGGGCGTAATCTTTCCCATCACCTGACGGTCAGCCGAGCAGCTGACGGCGATCGCGATGGGACATGACGCACCGTGTCGGGGGAGGCGGATAACGCGGACGTCATGGCAGAAGTATTTGCCGCCAAATTGTGCGCCAATCCCGAAATCCCTTGTCATCTGAAGGACTTCGGCCTCCATCTCGAGATCGCGGAAGGCGTGGCCGCTTGGCGATCCAGACGTAGGCAGTGAGTCGAGGTAGCGGGCGCTGGCGTACTTCGCCGTCTTGAGTGCGAACTCGGCGCTCGTGCCGCCGATGACAATCGCTAAGTGGTACGGGGGGCAGGCTGAGGTGCCGATGGTGCGGAGGTTCTCATCGAGGAAGGCTCGCATGGCGGTCGGATTGAGGACTGCCTTCGTCTGCTGGTAAAGCAAACTCTTGTTCGCTGAACCACCACCCTTGGCCATGAAGAGGATCTTGTAAGAGTTCTCGTGGCCCACTTCGGTGTCTGCGTACAGTTCGATTTGTGCCGGCAAGTTGTTGCCGGTGTTCCGCTCTTCCCACATGGTGATCGGGGCGAGCTGGGAATAGCGCAGGTTGAGCCGGGTGAATGCGTCGTAAACGCCGCGGCTAATCGCGCGCTCGTCATCACCTGGGGTTAGCACGTGCTGACCACGCTTACCCATGACGATCACTGTTCCGGTGTCCTGGCACATCGGAAGGACACCGCCTGCGGAGATGTTCACGTTGCGTAAAAGGTCGAGGGCGACGAAGCGGTCGTTGGGGGATGCCCCGGGATCGTCAATGATGGCCCTTAGCTGGGCGAGGTGGCCGGGCCGAAGGAAGTGCTGCATGTCGTGAACAGCAGTTTCGGTGAGTGCGCGCAGCACTTCGGGCTCAACGGTCAGAAAGGTGCGGCCGTCGACATCAATCGTGCTCACACCTTCGTTTGTCAAAAGGCGGTATGGGGTCTCGTCTGGACCTATGGGGAGCATCTCGGAATAGTCGAACTCAGGCATATCGCCAGCCTAAGCCCTGATCTGGGCAGGGAGGTGAATGGAACGGCTAATCAATCAATTTGCGACGAAGAGCACGTACAGCTAGTGCACACATGATCGCGGCAAAAATGGTGAGTGCAGCGACGTGGCCAAGGTCCTTTTCCAACTGCCAACCGAAGACGGCATCCCGAACTAGGTTCACACAGTGGTAAAGCGGATTGGCTAAGGCCAGGGTCTGCACCCATTGCGGAAGATTACTGAGCGGGAAGTAAATCCCGGCTAGAAGGAACAACGGGGTGACCAGAGCGCTTTGGACGTAGGTGAATGCGTCCATGCTCGGCACGATGCCGCTGAACCACTGGCCCATGAAAGCAAAACCGAGTCCGGTAAGAAAACAGATGAATGGGATTGCCAACATGCCCCATGAGGGGGGCAATCCAAACAGGATGGCAATCAGCAGCGGAGCGCATCCAAACAGCCCGGCTTTGACTGCAATCCACGTACCTTCGGCAATGAACAGCTCAGGTACGTCGACGGGTGTGGCAAGGATGCCGTCGTAGGTTTTCCAATAAAAACGCTTCACATACGTGTCGTACATCCCCGCGAAAATCGAGGAGAAGAGCACGGCCGTGGCCACGGTGCCGGTACCCACGAACTGGATGTAAGGGATGCCCTGCACTGACGTGACGAGAGCGCCAAGGCCAAAGCCGAAAGCAATCAGGTTGATGGTCGGTTCGACGATCGAGCCGAATGTGGTGGCTGGCCAGGATCGACGGAATAACGTTGCTTCCCGCTGAAAGACCCCGGCGAAGGCAGAGGGCTCGATGGCACGGATCGATGGTTGTGCCGATTCTGAGATTGCTGAATGCTCGTCGATTGTCATGACTTCACCCCTCTAGTCGTTCGCCGGTAAGCCGCACAAAGACATCCTCGAGATTGGCTGGTCGACGCATGGCTTCACCAAATTCCTCGACCACGTGCAGTGGAATAGATTCGGCTCGCAAGACCGACAGGGTCGGCCCCGTGCGTCGACTCGGAAAGCCGAGGTCACGACATCGGGCTTCGACAATGTTGAGGCGCTCCGGTGAGCCGAAGCACTCCAGTGCTTCCACGCCTGCGTATTCAGCGACCAGAACAGACGGCGCGCCTTGAGCGATGACTTGGCCGTGAGAGACGACGGCCACATCGTCACAGAGTCGCTCTGCCTCTTCGATGTAATGAGTGGACATCAGGACAGTGACTCCAGAACTGCGTAGTTCATCGATCAGTGTCCAGATATCGCCTCTGATCTGTGGATCTAGTCCAACAGTGGGCTCATCGAGAAGTACGAGGCTGGGCTGATGAACAAGTGATCGAGCGATGAGCAGCCTACGGCGCATGCCCCCGGACAGGGTGGAGGCTTTGGAATCGGCGCGGTCAGTTAACTGCGCGGCGGCAAGTACTCGATCGACGGCAGCGTCTCGTTCGCGACGAGGCACCCGCAGCAGGGTGGACCAGACGGCGACATTCTGACGACAGGTGAGTTCCTCGTCGAGGTTCTCACGTTGTGGCACAACGCCCATTCGCGCCCGCGCCTGTTTGCTCTGGCGCGGAATCGTGAGCTCGAGGACCTCAATGTTCCCGCTATCTGGGATGGCCTGTCCGGTGAGCATGCGCATCGTTGTGGACTTACCGGCCCCATTAGGGCCGAGAAGGCCCATACAGATTCCTGCGGGCACTTCTAGGGTAAGGCCGTTGACCGCTCGTGTTTCCCCGAAGGTCTTCACCACATTGGTGAGTGAGATGGCGTTCCGCATACGAGTGTCAGTTGGCCTTTTCGAAATCGACCGCAGCGTACTTTGCCAGCTTTGAAATCCAGTGTTCGCTCTTGACCTCGCGAATTGTGCCGCTCTTGCCTCGCATCACGATCGAGTGTGTGGTGGCTTTGCCACCGACGTAACGGACACCTTCTAAGAGTTCGCCGTCGGTGAGGCCGGTCGCAACGAAGAAGACATTGTCGCTGGTTACCAGGTCATCGGTGGTAAGCACGCGAGTCAAGTCGTGCCCGGCGTCAAGTGCTCGCTGGCGTTCGGCATCATCGCGCGGCCACAACTTGCCTTGAATCACGCCGCCGAGACACTTGATCGCGCAAGCGGAAATCACACCCTCCGGGGTGCCCCCGATTCCAATGAGTAGATCGACGCCGGTGCCGTGGCGGGTGGCCATGATCGCCCCAGCGACATCTCCGTCGGTAATGAACTTGATTCGGGCGCCTGCCGCACGGATGTCTTGCACCATCGCCTCGTGACGTGGGCGGTCCAAGATGACAACCGTTAGGTCTTCGATTCGCTCACCTTTGGCTTTGGCAATCTTGGCAAGGTTGTCGGCGACTGGTGCTTCGATGTCGACCACCTGCGCTGCTTCCGGACCGGTGACGAGCTTTTCCATGTAAAAAACTGCGCTTGGGTCATACATGGTGCCGCGTTCGCTTACGGCAAGAACCGACAGTGCGTTCGGCATTCCCTTCGCGCACAAAGTGGTGCCGTCAATCGGATCGACCGCTACGTCAACCTCTGGGCCGGTACCGTCGCCCACCTGCTCACCATTGAACAGCATTGGCGCATCATCTTTTTCGCCCTCGCCGATGACAACAATTCCGTGCATGGATACCGACTGAACCAACATGCGCATCGCGTTCACCGCTGCACCGTCGGCACCATTCTTATCTCCGCGCCCGACCCAACGTGCGGCCGCCATTGCGGCAGCTTCGGTCACGCGAACGAGGTCGAGTGCCAGATTGCGGTCGGGAATCTCCGCGGTCTGCGTCGGATCGGTCATGGAGGTACTCCCTATCGGCCGGACTGAGCCACTATGGCGTGCCTTCACCTTAGTCGACGTGGCGGTGCAGTCTGATGTGTCTCGAGCAATGGCAAGGCTACTTTGCCCGGCGTAAAGCCACTATTTGAAAGCCATCCACCGGCGAACAACGACCAGTGATGCGCAGGAGTGCAGGTAAGCGGGCGGACTGACTCAGAGCCCCAGAGAGCGAGAGGATGAGCTATCCCGCAGACTAAAGACATGGAGCAGGGACCCGTTGAGCATCAACTCGCTGACGATCCCGAGGCGATCGCCGCGGATCGGGCCGAGCGGAGTCGCAAACGTGGGCGCCAGACGGTGCGTGACATGGTGCTGTCCATGCTTGTTGTAACAGGTGCGGTGGCGTTGCTTTTCCTGCCCTGGAATCACCGCAACGTTGAACCAGTGAAGGTCGTTGATCCGACGGCCACTGTGGCGGCCGCACGCGAAGCCGTGGCATGGCCGGTGTTGACACCGCGTCTGCCGGCAACGTGGCGTTGCACCAGCGCTCGGATCGATTCCGCCGGGGATGGGCAACCAATCGTGCACTTGGGTTACCTGACTCCTGACACCCGATACATAGGAATCGAAGAGTCAGCCACAAAGGTGACGTCCTTCGTTCACGACGCCGTTGTCGGTGGACAACCTGCAGGTACCTTAACGATCAATGGCGTCGCATGGACACGGTATGAGTCTTCCGACGGGGTTCAAAAGTCTCTTGTGCATTCGGCCAAGGGAGCGACGTACGTGGTCAACTCACAAGCTGAATGGCCGGAGATAGAAACCTTTACGCGCTCACTGACGTCGTAGTTACTCGTCGCCGGAACCGACGGGATTGCGGACGGCATCTAGCCTGGCTCGCGCTTCGTCAAGCCAGGTTTGGCAGATCGTCGCGAGCTCCTCGCCACGCTCCCACAGGCTAAGCGACTCTTCCAGACTGGTTCCACCAGCCTCGAGCCGTCGAACAACATCTGCCAGTTCGTCTCGGGCAGCTTCGAACCCTATGGGCTTGTCGGTCATGGCATCACAATCTTGTTGGTCATTGCTTCACTCATCGGGTGGCTGGACTGTTCGGTTGGCGGGGCTATTCCGGTGGCGTGGCAGTGCGGGTGGCTACGAATTCACCGCTGGAGACATTGATTCGCAGTGCCGCACCCACGTCAACTGTCTGAGCGTCTCGCACGACCGAGCCGTCTGCCATCCGTACAACGGCGTAGCCACGATCCAACGTGGCGGCGGGCGAAAGAGATCTAACTTGTGCGCGACTGTAGACGACCTCGTCCTGCGCCCGATCCAGTGCGTGGGAAAGGCATCGGCGCGTTCGATCACGGAGTTGTTCCACCTTCTGTTGTGGCACGTCGAGTAGGACGTTTGGATCGGCCAACACTGGTCGGGCTCGAAGTGCGTCAAGCCATGAGATGTTCTGCTCAATGCGTTGACGCATGGCGCGGTCGGCACGAGTGCGTAAGTCAGCGACGAAACGTCGTTGCTCGGCCATGTCGGGAACGACTTTGCGAGCCGCATCCGTCGGTGTCGATGCCCTAACGTCGGCGACCAAGTCCAAGAGTGGAGAGTCCTTCTCATGTCCGATCGCCGACACGACAGGGGTCTTGGCTCGGGACACAGCGCGCAGAAGTCCTTCATCGCTGAAAGGAAGGAGATCCTCAACCGAGCCGCCGCCTCGCGTGATGATGATGACGTCCACATCGGTAGTTGCATCTAAGTCAGTCAGAGCCGCAGTGACCTCCGAAACGGCCCGCACACCCTGCACGGCGACCTCGCGAATTTCAAACACAGCACCGGGCCATCTGCGGCGGGCATTTTCTACGACGTCTCGTTCGGCGTCGCTGTTTCGTCCGCAGATGAGTCCGATGATGCGGGGCAAGAACGGGAGCGCCTTCTTACGTGACTCGTCGAACAGCCCCTCCGCCGCAAGCAGGTTCTTACGAGCTTCGAGTTGAGCGAGGAGTTCGCCAATGCCAACCGGCCGAATCTCGGTCGCTCGAAATGACAAGCTTCCGCGTTGGACGAAGTACTCAGCCTTGGCGTGGACGATGACGCGCTGCCCCTCCGCGAGCGGGGGCGTGCTGCTATCGACAAGTCTGGTGGGGGCTGTCACGGAGATGGAAACGTCAGCTTCGGTGTCCCGCAATGTCAAAAACACTGTGCTCATGCCAGGGCGGCGACTGAGTTGAGCGATCTGACCCTCAACCCAGATCGAGCCAAGCCGGGCAACCCAGTCCTCCACCGCGCGGGCGATTGAACGCACAGCAGCCGGCGTCTGCGGTGACGTTGAGAGGGCCATAACCCCAGAGCCTAGGGTGCGGACAGGCCGATTGGTTGTGACCGGCATACGATGGGGGGGTGGATCAGCAGAGTGTCACCCCCGATTCGACGGTAGTCGCGACAACCAAGCGTGTGCTGCTAGCTGCACCTCGCGGATACTGCGCCGGTGTAGACCGCGCGGTGGAAACTGTTGAGAAGGCGCTAGAAGTACACGGGGCGCCTGTTTATGTGCGCAAAGAAATCGTCCACAATAAGTATGTCGTTGAGACGCTTCAGGAACGCGGGGCGATCTTCGTCGAAGAGACAGACGAGGTTCCCGAGGGTGCTTTGGTGGTCTTCAGCGCGCATGGGGTTGCGCCTTCCGTACATCAGGAGGCCGAAGCGCGAAACCTGAGGACTATCGACGCGACGTGTCCCTTGGTGACCAAGGTGCATCAGGAGGCGCGTCGGTTCGCCAGCGAGGGCTACAAGATTCTTCTGATTGGGCATGAAGGTCATGAAGAGGTTGTCGGGACCATGGGGGAAGCTCCGGATGCGATGACTCTCGTTGATGGTCCGGCACACGCCGATGACATTGACATTGTTGATAGCGACAAAGTGATCTGGTTGTCGCAGACCACGCTGTCCGTGGACGAGACGATCGAGACCGTACATCGATTGAAGAGCCGTTTACCCATGCTCGTGGATCCGCCGAGTGACGACATCTGTTATGCGACGCAAAATCGTCAAGCTGCCGTCAAGAAAATTGCTGCGCAATGCGATGTCATGATCGTTGTGGGTAGTGGAAACTCCTCAAACTCAGTCCGGCTCGTGGAAGTGGCTCTCGACGCAGGAGCGGCTTCGTCGTACCGCGTCGACTACGCAGCCGAATTGCAGGAATCTTGGTTTGAAGGTTCTGTAACAGTTGGCCTGACCAGTGGTGCGTCGGTACCAGAGATCCTCGTCACCGGAGTTTTGACGTGGTTGGCCGAACGTGGATGGGCTGATGTTGAGGAAGTTACGGCGGCTGAAGAACGGCTCACGTTTTCGCTGCCTCGGGAACTCCGGAAGGACCTGAAAGCGACTCAGGCCTGAGTCTGTCGGCGGCGCCAGTAAGCGATGCCGGCCGAGATCACTGTTGCACCGATGATCCAAGGCGCATTCACTGCCAGGCTCCTGAAAATCATGTAACCCTCGCGGACGAACCATGACCCGCTTGATCCGCGGGTGAGTTGCCCGGCGGTCAATGTGGCTGCCATAAATCCGAGGGGTGCCAAGATTGCCGGCGCCCAAAGGTCGGCTAATCTCACATGTAGGGCGGCATAGATCGACGACGCTACGAGTGCGATTCCTGTCAACCATCCGAGCCGGTGATTTACCAGAGCATCGACGAATCCGCCCAAAATCGTGGATGCGAGAATCACCACAGCGGCACCGTTATACGTCAATCCCGCTGCTTGAGCCGAGGGGCGTAGGGTCAGCCGAGGTGATTTAGTCGACGCCACGTCATCGTCGGCTGATGCAGGCTCATCATCCAACGTCGCTGTGCGTCCGTATGCAGTCGCGACGGGACGGCTCAGTGGCGTAGCGGGCGACGGCGCATTCTGCGTTACAGGGTTTGCAGAGTCAGACGAGATTCTGATGGGTCCGGCAGAGGTGGGTGCGGCGGCAAGTGCCGGAATGGCCATTGCCGCGGCGGGGCCTTCCGCGCCGATTGAGCGATACAAACGTCCGGCCGGTGCGGAATAGGATGCAGACTGGCCACCTGTTGAGAAGGCGTCCATCGGTGGCACAAACTCGGGTTCGGCTGTCACTTCGCTCACGCTTGAGTTTTCGAAACTAGGTTCGAACTCGCTGTCTGAGATCGGCTGTACGGCACCAATGACATTCACGTTGCTCATCTGTCGCTCGGGAGTGAGAGGCTCGATCGCGGCTGGCTCTGCGGGACTCAAATCGTCCGGAGTTACGAAGGCGGGTAGGTCGTACTCGTCCCAACCAGCGGATTCTTGCTCGAGTTCGATCGGTTTGCTGTCGCGCGTTTCCGGCGGTACCTGATGCTGTTCAGCGTCTGGATCTTCGAATAGGTCGTCGAAGGATCGCCCTGGGCGATCCTCGTCGTTGCTCACGATGAACACGTTACGTGATTGTTGGAACGGATTCGAGTGTGGGCCCGCATTGTGAACCTGAGTCTTTGTATGAATCTCAGTACGCATGTGAAAACCAGCCCTCAATCGAACGTTCACGCATCAGGACGCACCCCTGCCGAAAACGCTGGTCGGTAAAGATGCTGGCTGCTCATCGTCTGATTCATCCGCCATGACTTTGCGTGTTGAGGTGTGCACAAGCCTTGGTTCGGTCAGTCCTGCGTCGTTTCCTTCGGCGGCCTCAACAGCGCTGAGATTCGCCAATCGGCGTGCGGAGACGAGCACGCGTGATTCATAAGAACCAACTGAACTGTTGTAGTGGCCCACGGCTGAATCGAGAGCTGAACCGATCTTTGCCATGTGAGTGCCAAAGGTGACCAAACGAGTGTGCAGGTCGCGCGCTAGCGACTGCACTTCTCGCACATTTCGAACTGCCGCGTCCTGTCGCCAGGTGTAAGCGACTGTGCGCAAGAGGGCCAACAAGGTCGTTGGCGTCGCGATCACGATGTTACGTGCAAAGGCATATTCGAGAAGATCTGGTTTCTGCTCTAGCGCGTGTGACAGGAATGCCTCTGCGGGGAGGAACAGAACGACGAACTCAGGTGAGTTGTAGCGCTGCCAGTACTCCTTGGATGCCAGCCGGTCGACGTGGGTCTGAACGTCGTTTGCATGTCTTCCCAAGTACAGTGCGGTTGACTCATCGTCGTTGGATTGGGCAGCGTCGATGAACGACGAAAGCGGCACCTTGGAGTCAATGACGATCTCCCTTTCGTCTGCTAAGTGCACTACGAGATCGGGGCGCAACGCGTCACCAGATTCATCCCGGGTCGTTGATTGTTCGTCGAAGTCAACGTGGGCTAACATCCCAGCCGATTCGACGAGTCGCCTTAACTGCACCTCGCCCCATCTTCCTCGTACCTCGGAACGTCGAAGGGCGTTCACGAGCCTGCCGGTTTCGTACCGTACATTTTCTGCGCCAAGCGCCGTGGTTCGGATCTGTTCACGCAACTCGGCGTGTGCATACGCGCGATCTCGCTCGGAGCGTGCCAAATCTGAAGCGACGCGTGCCAGGGTGTCGTTCACAGGACGTACCAGCGCATCGACGGCTGCACGTTCGGCGGCCAGCGAGGCATCCGGCTCGCGCGACGCGCGAACGCTGATTAGGACGACGCTGGCGCCAAGAGCCACGCCGATGACAAGTGCGATCACAAGGGGAAGTAGTTCGCTCATACCACCATGCTGACGGTGACCACTGACAGTCCCGCCCTTCTCCTCCCCACCAAATCATCACGTCAACCCGTATCTGCCCACGATGGTGGGCGTGGTGGGTGTGCTTCCCAGTAGCCGGGTTGGTGTGGGGTGAGATTTTTCCGCGGTTCCAGAGTCCAACCTCGGGAGTGAACGTCGCCGTGGTGGCGAGTGCACAGCAGAGCAAGATTTTCTAAGTCCGTCGGCCCATTCGCGCTCCAATGGATCACGTGATGGGCCTCGGTCATCGAGGGTGGTCTATTGCAATCAGGGAACACGCAGCCTTGATCTCGAAGTGCGAGGCGTCTTTTCAGTCCAGGCGGGACGATCCGTTGTGCACGACCGTAATCGACCACCTCGGTCGGTGCTGCCAGAAGTCTTCCAACGATGGGGTCAATTTCTCGGCCACTTGAGGGGTCGCGATGAATGCCGGTCGTCACGACGCGACGTATCACCCCGTCGCAGCTCATTCGACGGATGGTGTCGATGTCTAGCGGTGTTGTGCGAAGTCCGCGGGGTGATCCGGGTAGCTCCAACTCGCCATAACCGGCTCCTGCTGACAGTTCTGAAAGCGTGACGCTGATCTCGATGTGTGGTCGCTCACCATTGATGCGCCCGGCCCCATCTGAGTTGAGTAGCTCGTTGGCAATGTCCCCCAAGATGCAGGCATTTTCATGACGCACGCGCTTGGCTGCTTCTTCGTCGGCGTACGGCTCATCCACGCTGCCTGCCATGAATGAAGTCTGAGTCGACGTACCGGTGTGATGTCGACTAGCGCGACGGCCTTCTAACACTGTCGCTAAGGCGGTACCGGTGATGGTGTCGAGCCAGCCCTTGCATAACCATCCGTCGCTAACAGCTGTGAGGCTGAACCATTGCTTGCCATCAGCTTCTACGGCGGCTGCTTTGGCTCCATCCGGATCTGCGGCCAAGCGAATACGAGTGACGGCATTTCGGGCCACGTCAGGCGACTGATCAGTGGAAATGTCTAGCAATACCTGCTCAGCGTCAGTTCGTGCTTGATCGCGAAGATCGGGGTCTAGTCCTTTGACGGCTGTTTCGATTCCATTTCCGATGACGTCGGCGTGGGCTCGGGTTATCACGTGGCCGAGCCAGGCGCGCTGAGTAGCTGGGTACCACCGATTCAGAAGTCGAGCTGTACGCAGTATGTGGAGGTTTTCACGACGAGGATTTCGAAGATGCGCATCCATCCACGCCCGGGTCGATAAGTACCCGTCGGCTCGCACAATGCCACTTCTATCTAGTCGCGCCACCGCCACGGAACCGCAGGCGGCAGCTCTATCTTCAATCTCTGCCAGATCGCTGACTAGCGAGGTCAAAGACGAATCCGGGCATGTGCCTACGACGTCTGCAGCGAGGAGATCGGCAACCTCGCCGATGGCGGAGAGCGCGCGCTCAATCGCAGCTTGAAGCTGCGGGGCGTTGGCTGTCTCGATCTCGAACATGTGTCTGATTAAAGTGATCACTTCACACGATGCTTCGGATCGCTCATCACGCCTGTTAACGACGCGCCGCTGAATCGAAACTGGGGATAAGTAATAATTTCCTGCGACTCGCGATTGCAGTCGGCAGTCTTGATCGTCGGACAATCAAACCCGGCACAAGAATCTTGTGAAAAGAGATGTGCGCAATGGCATTGACCATCGGAATCGTCGGTCTTCCCAATGTTGGTAAGTCGACGCTGTTCAACGCGTTGACGAAGAACGACGTGCTTGCGGCCAACTATCCGTTCGCGACGATCGAGCCGAACGTCGGCGTCGTTGGTGTTCCCGACGGACGGCTGGCAGTTCTGGCTGGCATTTTTAACTCCGAGCGACAACTTCCGGCCACGGTCTCATTTGTTGATATCGCGGGCATTGTCAAAGGTGCCAGTGAGGGTGCCGGCTTGGGCAACAAGTTTCTTGCGAACATTCGCGAAAGTGACGCGATCTGTCAGGTAATCCGAGTCTTCACCGATCCAGACGTTGTGCACGTTGAGGGCAAGGTGGATCCAAAGGACGACATAGAGACGATCAACACTGAGCTGATTCTCGCCGACATGCAGACCCTGGAGAAGGCGATCCCGCGTCTACAGAAGGAGGTCCGACTCAACAAGGATCGTGCCGAAGCACTCGCAGCGGCTGAACAAGCACAGACGGTTCTAAACGAAGGACGCACGATCTTCGCCGCTGGTCTAGATCCAGCTCCGCTTCGTGAACTCTTCCTGCTTACAGCCAAGCCCTTCCTGTACGCCTTCAATGTGGATTCTGACGAACTTGGTAATGAGGAGCTAAAGACCGAACTTCGTGCCTTAGTCGCACCGGCAGAGGCGGTTTTCTTAGATGCCAAGACCGAATCGGAACTGATCGAGTTGGATGACGAAGAAGCGCTCGAGTTACTGCAATCCATCGGGATGGAGGAGTCCGGTCTATCAACTCTTGCCCGCGTTGCCTTCGACACTCTCGGTCTTCAGACGTATCTAACGGCCGGCCCAAAGGAGTCGCGGGCGTGGACAATCCGCAAGGGCGCGACCGCTCCCGAAGCGGCAGGCGTCATCCATACGGACTTCCAAAAGGGTTTCATCAAGGCGGAAGTTATATCTTTTGACGACCTAGTCGCCACCGGATCGGTTGCTGAAGCGAGGTCCAAAGGTAAGGCGCGCATGGAAGGTAAGGAATACCTCATGGCTGATGGTGACGTCGTGGAGTTCCGCTTCAACGTGTAAGGCGGCAGCCCACCCGAATCCGCCGGAAGAGTGTGGATTGGGATGCAGGTAAGCAGACAAAGGCAGGACAGCAAACAAGTGCAGGGCACCCAATCGATGGGTGCCCTGCACTTGTTCAAACAGTAGGCCGGTGTCGTTGGAAGGTTACGTAACACCGTGCCCGGTAACGTCCAGACGTTACGCAACTGGCTTCAACGGCAGCGGCAGCATTACGCGGTCGATGCCGTGTGCGATCTGCTTGTTGCCCTTGTTGATGTCAACCTGCGAAAGGACGACCTTCGCGTTGGTCATGTACTTGTCTGCGTCTACCAACTCAATGGTGGGGCCGGCGTAGACCTTGACTCGGAACGTTCCACCTTGGGCGGTCTTGAGGTGAGCGCCATTTGCCTTCAGTGCCTGTGCTGAAGTGATGGTGGCACCTGGTACGACGTGGTAGAGAAGTACGGCCTCGATGGTGGGAACGCCAAGCGTCAGTACGGCCTTGTACGTGGATTGCTCGGAGTACGTCATCTTACCGGTCAACTTCTTAACGAGAATCTGGAATGCCTTGTCATTAGGAAGGAAGGCCGTCAACGCAACCTTGCCGTCGGCCAGAACGCCCACTGCTGATGTTGGCTTGGCCTTGAGAACTGCGAAAACTGCGTGCGACACGATGTTGTAATCGTGCCAGTTGTTGTTCCACGACTTCGCGTACGGCGCCACGACGGTGGCGAGCGACTTGGTCTTTGACATGTCACCGGTGACTACGACATTGCCCTTGGCTGCGGTGGCCTGTGCGGGAAGGGTGCCGGCCATTGCGGTGCCGAGAAGTGCTGCACCTGCAACTGCGACGGCGACTGAGCGACGGATCTTCATGGTTCCTCCTGTTATTGGATGGTCTTGCCTGCTCTTCTGCGCTGGATCTGGTTTTGGATGCAGATTTTTCGAATGCATCCAAAAGCTCACCTTCGGCGGAAGACAGAGCAGAGGTTGCAATCAGCGACCGTTAATGATGTGGAGTACACGATGTTGCTTGAACGTCGAATTGCCCTTGGGGTAGTAGCTGCCGCTGTTTCAATAACTTTTGCTGCCAGCGCTGTGCCAGCTTCCGCGCACCAGCTCTCGTCTCGTCACGAGAGTCGTCACGGCCATGGCGCCAACCACGACATGGACAACGGACTTACGACGGTCGTTCTCAATCAGGGATTAGTGCCGGCTCTCGTGGGACTTGGTGTTGCTCCGGTTGCTCCTGGCACTCTCACCGCTCCGAATAACACCTATCAGGTAGCGTTCCCGATCACCGAGATCGAGCACGGACGCATCAAGCACAGCGGTGGCCTTGAATTCACTAAGGCTGCTGCCGGGAACGTAAAGATCACCCGGTTCGTCGTAGACACCAAGAGTGGGTTTCTGACGGCGCGCACCTCTGTGAACGGCTCGAGTTTGGGTCGAATTGCGATCTTCAAGCTCGGCCCAGTTCAAGAGACAAGCGCCGGCGTGATTCCGGCCTGCTCAGGGGTGGCAGCTGGACTAACGTTGACTCCGACGGCTGCTGGTGCACTACTTGGTGATTCGACCGCTACGGCGTTCATCGGTGACGCGTGCATCGTTCCATCGGGTGACGACGACTGATTTAAGCCATGACGACACTGTTGCGAGAGGCGAGCATTCACTTGGTTGAGTTCACGGGGAGACCGCCGAGTGTCGACATGGCCGATGGCAAAAGTGTGGCTGGTCCTCAGATCGAGGACCAGCCCACTGTCCTGACATCGGTGAAGGGCGACCGAGGTTTATCGGTTGATTTCGGTCATAATGATCACATGTCCTCAGACGCTGACCTCGCTCAACGGTTCCGCGATGGTGATGAGCATGCGCTGGCTGATGTCTACGCGCAATGGTCATCGTTGGTCTTCACTATCGCGCTGAGGTCTCTAGGCAACCAACATGACGCAGAAGATGTAACTCAAACCGTGTTCGTCGGAGCCTGGCGCAGTAGGCACACCTACAACCCTGCGTCGGGCACCATCGCCGGATGGCTTACTGGCATTACGAGGAATCAGGTCGCTGACCGATGGGCTTCAACCTCGCGCGAGCGGAGAATCGTTGACGCTGTGACTGCAGTGGCGGATCGGGACGAGTCTGTGCCAGCAGATGTAGATCATGTTGCCGACCGGGTCTTGTTGGCAGATGAGCTTTCGTCCTTGGGTCACCCAGCTAGACACATTGTTGAATTGGCGTTCTTTGACGACCTAACGCATGCGCAGATCGCGGAGCGACTCAGCATGCCGCTAGGCACAGTGAAGAGCCACATTAAGAGATCGCTAGACAGATTACGTTTGAGATTGGAGGTCGACGGTGCCGCACTACGAGGATGAAACCATCGCGTTGTTAGCGCTTGGTGAAACTGATTCTGCGCACGACGGCGGGGCTCACTTATCGACGTGCGCCCAATGTCGTGACAACGTCGTCGAGCTGACTGCGGTTGTTTCCATGGGCCGTCAGTTGAAACCAGGCGATTCTGCTGTTTCGCCACCGGCAGCGGTGTGGTCGCGGATCGTTGACGAGTTGGCGTTGAACGGCGGACAAGCGACGCAATCGCCGGTTGAGCAGAACGTTGCGCCGGCGACTGTTGGCGCTCAGGTAGTGACACTCGATTCGAAGCGCGGCTCTTCGCGCACTTCGCGCATTCTGTCTCTTGGGGTTGCTGCGGCGATTGGGCTGATTGCCGGTGCTGGCGGCACATGGGCCCTCGGTCGCACGTCATCTCAGGTGGCACCGGTGGCTTCCGTTCAAGTTGCGACTGCATCGCTAGATGCCCTCGATATTCCTGACACCAGCGGAACGGCTGTTCTGCAGGTGCAGTCTCCGAACCAGCGCGCGATCACGGTGAACGTGTCGAATCTTCCACTTGAAACGGGAAAGTTCTACGAAGTCTGGCTGATGGATCCAAGTGATCAACATCTGGTCGCACTTGGTGTCTTAGGCGTTGATGGGCGAGGTGCGTATGTTGTCCCCGCTGGGTTGGATCTATCGCAGTACACCGCAATTGACGTATCACTACAGCCGATGAATGGGTCACCATTGCATAGCGCAGTCAGTGCGGTACGCGGAATCATGAAGGCCTAGCGAGCTTTTCCGATGCCCCCTGAGATGGCCGAAGGCGCGCGCCAAGGTATGGAGAGCTATCTCGATTCACTACAGACTCATCTGGATGCGAATCCGGCCTAATCCGCCAGGGGTGTTCTAACCGCAGCACTCGACCGGATTGTCAGCTTGTCGCAGCAACCGCGCGGCTGATCAGGACCGTGAGCATCATCACGGCAAGCAGAACCTGCAGGCCCATAATCATTTTTCCGGGCCGCGACATAATCGGCTCGGAGGTCGGGCCATACGTGGAGTTTACGTTCATGGAAATGAACAGGTAGTCCAAGAAATTTGGCGGCGGCGGATCCTCGCCTTCACGTGCCGGCCAAACAAACGCCCCGCCGGGTGTCGTGATGTCGAGATAGATGTAGACGAACGTAAACACCATCACGCTCATCGAATAGACGAGAGCGACATCCCACAGGGAACTCAGACCCCCTCCCTGATGTTTACCGGCGGTTGCAAGCATCGAGATCACGTTAACGATCACTTGGATCACGGCGTAACCGAGGTAGATAGCAACCGCTGGTATGAGCAGGTGGTTGTAGCGTCGGGTGAGCGCGACCAGGAGAAACACAGTAGTGCCCACCATGATGGCGGTACCGATCCATTCGAGTACGTTTAGGAGTTCGGTGCGAGGGTCGCCGGAAAGACCAACAGCACCGCTGGACACGAGGTGTCGAGACAGAACGGTGTCCATCACCCAGATGAAGACGACGGCTGCCAAAATGACGAGTCGTCCCTTTCCTTCGAGTAGCCGCTCGCGAAGATGTTCGGCCGGGCCGTGATGGTGATGGTGGGGGTGGGTTTCTTGCGTCACGCTCTGACCGTCCGATTCCATGCTCAGAGGGTAGTTTACCGGTGCCAGAAAAGACATCAGGCCCGAACACCAATGGGTGCCGGGCCTGATGTGAGCTCGTGAGCTCGGTTGCTTTGCAGTGTTAGCCAACGGGCACCGGCGGGATAGTTGCCAGTGCTGCAGCGAACATTTCGTCGGTCAGTTCGTTATCGACCATGCGACCGTTCAAGAACTCGTCGTACGCGGGGAGATCAAAGTGACCATGTCCGCATAGTGCGGTGAGGATGACGGTCTCTTCGCCCGTTTCCTTTGCCTTGAGTGCTTCACGGATCGCCAACGCGATGGCATGCGTGGGCTCTGGTGCAGGCACGATGCCCTCGGTGCGAGCGAACTGAACCGCAGCGCTGAAGCACTCCGTTTGTGCTACTGACTCGGCTTCGATCATGCCCAATTCGTAGATGTGCGAAATGAGCGGTGCCATGCCGTGGTAACGAAGTCCACCAGCGTGGATCGGATCTGGAATGAAGTCGTGGCCAAGGGTGTGCATCTTCATCAGAGGGGTCATGCCGGCAGTGTCACCGAAGTCGTATGCGTACACACCACGGGTTAGAGACGGGCAGGATGCTGGCTCGGCGGCGATTACACGTGGGGTGATCTTGCCGGCCATCTTCTCGCGCAGGAATGGGAACGTGAGGCCGGCGAAGTTTGATCCACCACCCGTGCAACCAACGATGTGAGTGGGGGTGTCACCAGCCTTAGCCAACTGCAGGAGTGCTTCTTCGCCAATGATCGTCTGGTGCATCAGCACGTGGTTCAGCACTGAGCCAAGTGCATAGCGAACATCTTCATTCGTGGCAGCAACCTCGACGGCCTCTGAGATCGCGATACCAAGTGAGCCCGTCCAATTCTTCGGATCGGCGCCGAGACGACGGCCGGCCTCGGTCAGATCAGATGGCGAGCGGTGCACCTTGCCACCGAAGACCTCCATCATGAGGCGGCGGTAGGGCTTAGCGTCATAGGACGAGCCGACCTGCCACACCTCGCACTCGAGATCAAATAGTGCGCACGCGTACGACAGTGCCGTACCCCACTGGCCCGCGCCCGTCTCGGTCGTGAGCTTCTTCACGCCGGCTAGCTTGTTGTAGTACGCCTGCGGTACGGCGGTGTTGGGCTTGTGCGAGCCAGCCGGTGAGACACCCTCGTACTTGTAGTAAATGCGAGCCGGTGTTCCAAGTGCCTGTTCCAAGCGGTGTGCACGGAACAGCGGTGATGGACGCCACTGACGGTAGACGTCAAGAACTGGACCCGGAATATCGATGTAGCGGTCCTGGCTAACTTCCTGAAGGATCAAGTCCATCGGGAAGAGCGGTGTGAAATCCTCTGGGCCGGCTGGCTGCAATGTTCCGGGGTTCAATGCCGGCGGCGGCGGGGATGGGAGATCAGGAACGATGTTGTACCACGTGGTGGGCATCTCGTTCTCGTCAAGCACGTACTTGTGCTGGCGAACCTCGTCCATCTGACGTCGTCCCTTCATATCAGCGTGGGCGCCATTCGCCCACGTAGTTGTTGCGTCAAAAATCTAGCGCTCGGTTGCCTATCGCCAAGCGTTTTGGTTAGAAAAACTTACATTTACGCCAAGCAGGCCCTGGTTGGAAGGCTAGTGCAGGGCAGCGTAATGCGCGATTGAGAAGCCGGAAAATTTCGCTAAAAGTGCGGCTGTAGGCACATGGCAACCCGGTTTACGCCTCAGAGGTCGGGGATCCACCGAGTTCGTCGGTGATGGCATCGATCTGGCCCGCGAGGTCGAGATCCAACTCGGTGAGGCCCCCGACGTCGTGTGTGGTGAGCGACAGGTGCACGGTGCGCCACCGGATGTCGATATCGGGGTGATGGTCGGCTTCCTCGGCGACAGTCGCGATGCGATTTACGGCTTCAATTGCTGTGAGAAAGGACGGGTACACAATCGCGCGGGAAATGATGTCTCTGGACCGGCTCCACGAAGGGATCTGCAGCAATCCCGAGGTTAGCTCGTCCGCGCCTAATCGTTGGGGTCTCATGCAGTGAGCCTTGCACATGGAGCGGCATAACACGTTGGGCCCGCAGGAATGAATCCTTCGGGCCCAACGCTCGGTACCTGCCAAGGGGAGGGGGGATGGCGGTACCGAGGTTTGTGGTCCTCTATGTCTTTAGAGGCGGAGGTATTTCGCCGAGGCGTTATCCGATGCCAATGTCAACGCGGTCCTTTGGCGTCTTGCCGATCGGCGCGATTTTCCAGCCGTAGCCGGCTGATGAAAGCACGGTGAGGCCCATAGATTTCAGGTAACTCGCAACTGCGGCGGCGCGTTGACTAGCGCGCAGCTTGATGGCATCTCCGCGGCCGGCAGCGCAACCGTAGATGATGACGGCCGATGCCTTACGCAGGGTTGGCAACATTGCGTTCAGTTGTGCCTTGGCTGCGGCGCTTAACGTTGCCGAGGTTGGTGCGAAGACTACGGAGGTCAGTTTCTGAATCTTCGCCGGTGCCACAACTGCGTTCGCTGTCGACACTGCGGTTGTCAAAGTCTGCCAGAGCATTCCGCCCTGGTTGACCTTGATGGTGCAGGTACCACTGGCCAAGAAGTAGACGATGCCCTTCTTGATGACGCACGCCGATGTCGTTGTGCTGGACAGTGTTGCAGTCGGCGTTCCGGCTGAGGTCAATATCGTGCGGTAGGACCGGGCTGCAGCCTTAGCCGCCCACGATGCAACCGGACGGACTACTGATGAGGGGGCGAGAATGGTGAATGACCCCGTACCCGTTGAAGTGTCGTGATTGCCGTCACCCCCGAATGTGGCGCTGGCAGATGCCTGTCCGGCGGTGACGTTACCGACGTAGTCGATGGCCACTGCTTGATTTAAGCCGCCGACCCCGGTGACCACGGCCTTACATGGCGTCAGTGCGTTCCCAGTTGCGATAACCGGGGACAGACACGTGACGACCGTGGTTGAGGCAGCCTTGGTGATCGTGAACGTGGTCTGCAGGTCCGATGACGAGGTGTGGTTACTATCGCCGGCGTATGTGGCGGCTGCGCTGGCAGTTCCGGCATTGGTATTTGCCGTGTAAGTCACCGCAGTCGTTGTGGCTAGGTTTCCTACCCCGGTCGCGCTGGCAGTACATGGCGTTTGGGCAATGCCCGTGTAGGTCACTGACGGCGTGCATGAAACGGCGGTGACTGAGGGTGCCTTGGCGATCGTGAACGTTGTTGCATCGGAGGATGCTGCATGGTTGCTATCGCCAGAGAACGAAGCTGTCGCGTTTGCCGTTCCTGCGCCGGTGTTGGCCGTGTAGCTGACGTTTGCGGTGGTTGACAATCCGCCCACGCCGGTAACGCTTGCACTGCAAGGAGTCTGAGCGGTGCCGTCGTACGTTGCGTTGGCACATGTGATCGCCGTTGTTGATGGCGCCTTATTGATGATGAATGTCTTGGTGTCGGATGATGCTGCGTGATTGGCGTCGCCGGCGTATGAGGCGCTTGCATGAGCAGTACCCGCGTCAGTATTTGCGATGTACGTGACGGGCGCTGTGGTGCTCAGTCCGCCCACGCCAGTCACAGCTGCCGTACATGGCTCCTGTGCGGTGGTGTCGTACGTCACCGAAGCCGGGCAGGTGATGACGTTGGTCGCTGCAGCCTTGGCGATGGTCAGGCTGCCATT